>DATLIB010000303.1:0-14485 GCA_035539595.1 Noviherbaspirillum sp. | reverse complement strand
TGCAATTTGAGCCTTTCCCCCATTTCGCTGGTGGCTGGCGCAATCACCTCGCCGAAGAGGAAGGTGTTGATGACAAAAACGATGCCCACCTTGGCCAGCATCCAGCCTGCCATGGCGGTGGAAAGCCCGGAGGCACGCATGATGGTGAACTCGGAGCGGGCTCCCAATTGCGCCAAGGTATAGATGGTGCCAATCAACGCCGCAATCGGCATCAGGTCATATACATAGCCGGGCAAGCCCATCGCCACATACAGGAAAGCATGCTGCAGCCGATAGCCCCCTCGCCCCACATCCGGTAGTTCCCCAATCAGATCGAAGAACGCGAACAACGCAAGAAAGGCCGCCAGCGCGAACGATACCGCCATGACGATTTCAGATGACACGTAGCGGTGCAGTACCTTCATCGCGTACCCGCTTTCTTGAACAACCAGGCACGCTTGAACGCCCCCCACAACGTTGCAGGGTGGTACCGGCTATTGATGAGCAATCTCCAGGAGAACAGCAGCACGACCAGCAGCGCCGCCGTCAAGTGAATCGGCCACCATGCTATTGACAGCGCCAGCCGTTCTTGCACGACGGACGCTTGAAACACACTCACCATGTTGCTGTAAATAATAAATAGCAGCAGGGCAATCAGCAGATTGCCAGAACGCCCTCCGCGGGGATTCACAAAACCTAGCGGGATGGCGAGCAGCATCAACAGCAAAGCCATCACCGGCAGCGACAGGCGCCACAGCAATTCGCCGCTGTTGAAATTATTCAAATCGGCGAATAATGCTGGTGTCGACAACGAGCGCGCCGACATGTCACCCACCAACGCCTGCGATTGGCGCGACACCAGTACGCCATAGCGCTCGAACTCCATCACCCGGAAGTCCGCTTGGCTGGCAATGCCGTCATAGCGCCGACCCTGATTCATGACCAGGAATTTATCACCACGGCTATCGATGGCGATTTCTCCCTCCTTGGCGACGACGACGCTAGTCTTGCCGTCCTGCACCGTGTTCACGAACACGTTCTTCACCTTGGTGGCGTCACCACTCACGGCTTCAACAAAAAAAATACGGTCGGCCGATGAGGATTCCTGGAACCTGCCAGGCGAAATCTTGGCGATATCTTCGCGCTTTTCGAAGCGCTCCTGGAATTCCGCGCTTTGGCGATTTGCCCATGGCGTGGCGATGAAACTCAAGGCTGCGGTCAAAAGGACAATCGGCATGCCGAACGACAGGATCGGTTTAATCCATCGCGACAGACTGAGTCCCGAGGCGAACCACACCGCCATCTCGGAATCCTGATAGCTACGTGTGATCACCACCAGCACTGATATAAATCCGGTCAGGATCAGGATGATCGGCAGATACTTGAGTGCGGCAAAACCAATCAATGCAATCACATCCTGCGATGCCACTTTACCCCCGGCAGCCCGACCAAGGATTTTGATCAGCATGACAGTAATCGTGATTGAGAAAAGCGTGGTGAAGACAGCGCCGGCGGTACTTACCAATTCGCGTCGGAGAGCGCGCTGAAAGATCATTGAATTGAAGACTATAATTGCGTCTAGAGAAGGAGAGACTCATGGACTTTAGCATAAAACCAATCGACGCAAAAACCGACCCGGCCAGCATCAAGACAGGCTGCATCGTTGTAGGTGTATTTGAAGAAAAGAAACTGTCCCAGGCTGCACGTGCAATGGACCGCAAGGGCGATATTACTGCTGCGCTGAAGTCGGGCGATATCTCAGGCAAGTCGGGATCAACCTTGTTGCTGCGCGGCGTAAATGGTGTTGCAGCCGAGCGTGTACTGTTGGTCGGTCTGGGCAAGGAAGAGAGTATTGGTGAGAAGGCACTCCTCTCTGCAGCACAGAGCGTCGCACGCACCCTGGCCAGCCTTGGCGCCAGCGATGCCGTCCTCGCGTTGCCGCTGGACACGGTCCAGAACCGTGACACCGCGTGGGCAGTACGTACCCTCATCATTGCATTCCGCGACGGACGCTACCGCTACGACACCACGAAGAGCAAGAAAGATACTGAGCTCAATGGCATCAAAAAGGTAGCATTCCTTGTTTCAGATACAGGTACCGCTGCAAAAAATACCGTGGCACAAGCCATCGCTGTTGCTAACGGCATGGACTTGACGAAAGACTTGGGGAACCTCCCTTCCAATGTTTGTACGCCAACCTACCTTGCCAACACGGCAAAGAAGCTGGCAAAGGAATACGGTTTCGGTGTTGAAGTGCTGGACCGCAAACAAATCGAAGCATTAAAAATGGGCAGTTTCCTCTCTGTCACCAAAGGCAGCGACGAGCCGCCAAAGTTTATTGTCCTCAAGCATATGGGCGGCAAAGCCAAGGATGCACCGGTGGTGTTGGTAGGCAAAGGCATTACCTTCGACACCGGCGGTATTTCGCTCAAGCCGGGCGGTAGCATGGACGAAATGAAATACGACATGTGCGGTGCCGCGTCGGTACTCGGCACTTTCCGCGCTATCGGTGAAATGGCTCTGAAGCTGAACGTAATCGGCGTCATTCCCACCTGCGAAAACATGCCTTCCGGTCGTGCTTCCAAGCCGGGCGACGTAGTCACCTCCATGTCTGGCCAAACCATTGAAATCCTCAACACCGACGCCGAAGGCCGCCTCATTTTGTGCGATGCGCTGACTTATGTTGAGCGCTTCAAACCCGCTGTCGTGATCGATATCGCCACCCTGACCGGCGCCTGCGTGACTGCGCTCGGTCATCACAACACCGGCCTGTTCACGCGCCACGACGATGTACACGATGCACTTGCGGACGAATTGCTGGCTGCCGGCAAGGCGACTGGCGACACTGCATGGCGTATGCCGATTGAAGATGCCTACCAGGAACAGCTGAAGTCGAATTTTGCCGACATGGCGAATATCGGCGGCCCACCGGGTGGCAGCATCACCGCAGCCTGCTTCCTTGAGCGCTATACCAAGAAATACACGTGGGCGCATCTGGACATCGCAGGTACCGCCTGGAAAGGCGGCGCGGCAAAGGGGGCAACCGGCCGGCCGGTCCCCCTGCTCACCAACTTCCTGCTGAACCGTGCGAACGGTAAAAAGGCGGCATGAAATTAGCCACCTGGAACGTCAATTCGCTGAAGGTCCGCCTGCCGCAAGTATTGCAATGGTTGGCGGACAATCCGATCGACATACTCTGCCTGCAGGAAACCAAGCTGACGGACGACAAGTTTCCGCAGGCGGAAATTGAAGCCGCCGGCTACAACGTCGTCTTTACCGGGCAAAAAACCTATAACGGCGTCGCCATCCTATCGAAACATCCGATGAGCGAGGTGGTGAAGAACAACCCGCATTTCGAAGATGAACAGCAACGCATCATTGCCGCCACCATTGAAGGTATGCGGGTGATATGCGCTTACATTCCCAACGGACAGTCACTCGATTCCGACAAGTATCAGTACAAGCTGAAATGGTTGGAAGCGCTGCACGACTGGTTGGCCGAGGAATTCAAAAGCCATGAAAGCATGGCGCTGCTGGGCGACTACAACATCGCACCGGAAGACCGTGACGTGCATGATCCGACCGCATGGCAAGGACAGGTGCTGGTGTCCGAACTGGAACGTACGGCGTTTCAACGCCTGATCGACCTTGGCTTCAAGGATGCGTTCCGCCTGTTCGAGCAGCCGGAAAAAATGTTCAGTTGGTGGGACTACCGGATGATGGCATTCCGCCGCAACATGGGACTGCGCATCGACCACGTCCTGTTGTCCGCACCACTTGCCAGCAGGTGCAGCGCCTGCGTGATCGACAAGCTGCCGCGCAAATGGGAACAGCCCTCCGACCATACTCCGGTTGTCGCCACGCTCGACTGAAGCGACTACCGGGACGCCCCATGATCGCCTTCGTATCTCCCGTCATTCCGCGCTCAGCCATGCGGAATGACAGGTTGTTCGCATAGGAACGAGCACGAAATAATTTCCCGATTTGCTCCACGTCCAAATCGGGAAATTATTCCGTACACGTTCCATAGTCTGATTACGATGCGATTGCTGCCTTGATTTGCTCTAGCGAAGACGGGTCCTCAATCGTCGTCAAGTCCCCCGGATCGCACCCTTCGCATATTGCCTGGATCGAACGTCGCAGCAGTTTCCCCGAACGCGTCTTCGGCAGCAGCGACACGAAATACACCCGCGCCGGACGGGCAACCGCGCCGAGCTGCTGGTCTACCACGGCCATGATTTCCGCTTCCAATACCTTGCAGCCGTCCGGCGTGGCAGCGGCGTCCGCATTCTTCAGAATCGCAAAGGCTATCGCGGCCTGCCCTTTCAGCTTGTCCTCGACGCCGACCACGGCCACCTCCGACACGTTCGGGTGACTGGAAATGCTTTCTTCAATTTCGCGCGTGCCAAGTCGATGACCAGCGACATTGATCACATCGTCAGTGCGTCCGAGAATGAAGTAATAACCATCCGCATCGCGGATGCCCCAGTCGAAGGTGGAGTACACCTGCTCCTGAAAATTGGACCAATACGTTTGCACGAAACGCGCATCGTCGCCGTACACGGTTTGCATGCAGCCAGGCGGCAATGGGCCTTCGATCACCAGCACGCCCTTCTCATTGGCCCCGCACACTTCGCCGGTCGCCTCATTCAACAACTTGACCCGATAGCCGTACATCGGCACACCGGGGCTGCCCAGGCGCGTTGCCCTGTCGTCAACCCCTCTTGCAATCGACAGAATCGGCCAACCAGTTTCGGTCTGCCAGTAATTGTCGATGACCGGCACACCGAGGGCCGATGCAATCCATTGCGAGGTCGTTTCGTCGAGCGGCTCGCCGGCCAGATACAAAGCCTTGAGCGAGGACAAGTCATATTTGTTCATGTACTCCGGCGGCTGTTTCTTCAGCACACGCACCGCGGTCGGTGCGGAAAACATGCGCGTGACCTTGTATTTTTCAACGATGCTCCACCAGATGCCGGCATCAGGACGAACCGGCAAGCCTTCGTACATGACGGTCGCCATGCCGGCAAGGAGCGGACCATACACGATGTAGGAATGCCCGACCACCCAGCCGATATCCGACGTGGAAAAATAGGTTTCCCCCGAATTGCCGCAAAAGATGTATTTCATCGACGCCGCCAAGGCGACGGCATAGCCACCGACATCGCGCTGTACACCCTTGGGTTTGCCAGTCGTGCCGGAGGTATAGAGAATGTACGAGGGCTCGTTCGATTCAAGCCACGTCACCGGCACGTGCGCCTGCAGGTGCTGCTCGCGCAAGACCGCATAATCGACATCACGCCCGGCGATAAGCGCCATCGACACCAGGCCGCGATTCACCAGCAGCACACGGGCAGGCTTGTGTTGTGCAAGACCAATTGCCTCGTCGAGCAACGGTTTGTATGCGATCGCCTTGCCGCCGCGCGAACCGGCATCGGCGGACACAATCAGTGCGGGTTTTGCATCGTCGATACGGGTGGCGAGGCTACCCGCCGCAAAGCCGCCGAATACCACCGAATGAATTGCGCCGATGCGGGCGCAGGCGAGCATGGCGAATGCCGCTTCTGCGATCATCGGCATGTAAATCAACACGCGGTCGCCCTTGCCAACGCCAAGGGATTGCATCATCGCAGCAACCCGCATGACTTCCGCCTGGAGTTCCGTAAAGGAATAGACTTTTTCCGTGTCGGTCTCCGTGGAAATGGCGATCAGTGCCGGCTTGTCGCCCTGCGACGCCGCCCAACGGTCAACGGCGTTATGGCAGAGGTTGATCTTGCCGCCGACAAACCATTTCGTGAATGGCGACCGGGAATTGTCGAGCACCTGCGAATACGGCTCGCTCCAGTCGATCAGCTTTGCCTCACGGTCCCAGAAGGCCTGCGGATGTTCGATTGACTGCTTGTAAAGGTCTGCAAAGTTCATGATGTCTCCAGATGGAATGACGTCTTTGGAGTGGGGTCCAACGCTTTTTAAGAGGATACTTTGTATTCTTTCGTCACCTGTCGTCACCTATCACCTTAAGCGTCGCGCAGGTATAAGTTGCGCGACGCCTTATGCTCGAAAAAAAAGCGCAACAGCAAGAATGCCGTTGCGCTTTTTCGCGAACAGGATCAGTGCCGTCAGATCACGTACAGATCCACATACTCGTGTACCGGCATCGCTTCCAGTTTTTTCTGGTCGAGCGATACGTCAAGAATGGTCTTCTGCTGCTTGACCGGGAAGCGGCGTGCCAGATTGGTCCTGAACTTGGCTTCCAGCAGCGGAATACCGTCCTCGCGCCGGCGTGCGTGGCCAATCGGATATTCGACCACGACTTCCGGCAACACTTCGCCGTTGTTCAGTTCGACCGTCATGGCATTGGCAATCGACCGTTTCTGCGGATCATGATAGTCGGCAGTAAATGCCGGGTCTTCGACGCACACAATCTTGTCGCGCAAAGCATCAATACGTGGATCGGCTGCGACTTCGTCTTCGTAATCCGCTGCGGTCAGATGGCCGTACAGCAGGGGCACAGCAACCATGTATTGGATGCAATGGTCGCGGTCGGCCGGATTGTTCAACGGGCCTTTCTTGTCGATGATGCGAATGCAGGCTTCATGCGTGCGGATAGTGATCTTCTTGATATCCGCTGCCGACTTGCCGATTTTCGCCAGGGCGGCGTGAAAGGTCATCGCCGCTTCCACCGCGGTTTGCGAATGGAACTCGGCCGGGAAGGAAATCTTGAACAACACGTTTTCCATGACATAGCTGCCGTATGGGCGCTGGAACTGGAATGACTGGCCCTTGAACAGCACGTCATAAAAGCCCCAGGTCTTGGCGGACAACACCGATGGATATCCCATCTCGCCGGTCTTGGCCATCAGTGCCAGACGCACGGCGCGCGCGGTGGCGTCGCCTGCTGCCCAGGACTTACGGGAGCCGGTGTTGGGCGCATGGCGATAGGTACGTAGCGACTGGCCATCAACCCATGCGAGCGACACGGCATTCAGGATTTCGTCACGAGTAAGGCCGAGCATTTCGGCAACGACGGCGGTCGATGCGACCTTCACCAGCACGACGTGGTCCAGGCCGACCTTGTTGAAGGAATTTTCCAGGGCGATGCAACCCTGGATTTCATGCGCCTTGATCATCGCGGTCAGCACATCTTTCATCGTCAGCGGCTTCTTGCCGGCAGCGATGGCATTACGCGACAGCCAATCGGCGGTGGCGAGAATGCCGCCGAGATTATCCGAAGGATGGCCCCATTCGGCGGCCAGCCAGGTGTCGTTGAAATCGAGCCAGCGAATCATCGCGCCGATATTGAATGCAGCTTGCACCGGGTCGAGCTGGAATTGCGTGCCCGGGACTTTGGCGCCGTTCGGCACCACCGTACCCGGAACGATAGGACCGAGCAGCTTGGTGCAGGCGGGATATTCCAGCGCCTCCAATCCGCAACCGAGCGTGTCGATCAGACAGTTGCGGGCGGTTTCATAAGCGACATCCGATTTGATTTCGTACTTGGTCACGTAATCGACGATATCGACCAGCACTTGATCGGGGTCGGGACGGACGTTGGAGATGTGTGCAGACATTGATTTTCCTTTGTTGATATAACTGAATCCGGTTTTCTTATGGCACATCTGGCACGGCACCGCTATCGTTGCTGCGCGGCCGCACCCTGTTTTTCTATTTACGTTTGTTGATCGGCACGAACTTCAGGTCTTCCGGCCCGACGTAATTGGCGCTCGGACGGATGATCTTGTTGTCGATACGTTGCTCGATGATATGCGCAGCCCAGCCAGACATGCGCGATATCACGAACAAGGGTGTGAACATGGCGGTCGGCACTCCCATCATGTGATAAGACACGGCAGAAAACCAGTCGAGGTTGGGAAACATTTTCTTCGCGTCCCACATCACCGTTTCCAGCCGTTCGGCAATGTTGAACATCTTCATCGAGCCGGCTTCCTTCGACAGCTTGCGCGCCACTTCCTTGATTACTTTATTACGGGGATCGGAAATGGTATACACCGGATGTCCAAAGCCGATGATGACTTCCTTGTTTTCAACACGGCGACGGACATCGACTTCCGCTTCGTCCGGGTTGTCGTAGCGTTTCTGGATCTCAAACGCAACTTCGTTGGCGCCGCCATGCTTCGGCCCACGCAGGGCGCCGATAGCGCCGGTGACGGCAGAATACATGTCAGAGCCGGTACCGGCAATGACGCGCGCCGCAAAGGTTGAGGCGTTGAATTCATGCTCCGCATACAGGATCAGCGAGGTATGCATCGCCTTTTCCCACAAGGCCGAGGGCTTTTCGCCATGCAACAGATGCAGAAAGTGGCTACCGATGGAGTCGTCGTCGGTTTCCACTTCGATGCGCTTGCCGTTGTGACTGTAGTGGTACCAGTACAGCAGCATGGAACCGAGCGAGGCCATCAGGCGGTCGGCGATGTCGCGTGCACCCGGCGTGTTGTGGTCGTCCTTCTCCGGCAGGTTACACCCGAGTGCCGACACGCCGGTACGCATCACATCCATCGGGTGCGCGGATGCCGGCAACCACTCCAGCGCTGCTTTCACGTTTGCCGGCAAGCCGCGCAAGGCCTTCAGTTTCTGCTTGTAGGCTTTCAGTTCGGCGTTGTTCGGCAGCTTGCCGTGCACCAGCAAGTGGGCGATTTCTTCGAATTCGCAGGCGTCGGCGACATCGAGAATGTCATAGCCGCGATAATGCAGATCGTTGCCGGTTTTACCGACCGTGCACAGCGCAGTATTGCCTGCGGTGACACCCGACAAAGCCACCGATTTTTTCGGCTTGAAAGCGGCTTGTTGCTCGCTCATGAAAATCTCCTGAATATCCTGAATAGTTACTTGGCTTTTTGCTGCGCAAACAGCGCATCGAGTTTTTGTTCGAAGTCGTGGTAGTTGATGCGCTCGTACAGCTCCATGCGTGTCTGCATGGTATCGACCACGTTCTTCTGCGTACCATCGCGGCGAATGGCGGCATAAACGTTTTCCGCCGCCTTGTTCATCGCCCGGAAGGCAGACAATGGATACAGCACCAGACCGACATCAGCGCCCTTTAATTCCTCTACCGTGTACAGCGGCGTGGCGCCGAACTCGGTGATGTTCGCCAGCACCGGCACCTTCACTGCAGCAGCGAAAGTCTTGTACATATCAAGCTGAGTAATTGCTTCCGGGAAGACCATGTCGGCGCCCGCTTCCACGCAGGCTTGGGCGCGATCCAGTGCCGCTTCCAGACCTTCCACGGCGAGTGCGTCGGTGCGCGCCATGATGACGAAATTGTCATCGGTGCGCGCATCGACGGCGGCCTTGATGCGATCCACCATTTCCTGCTTGCTGACGATTTCCTTGTTCGGACGATGACCACAACGCTTGGCACCCACTTGGTCTTCGATGTGAATGGCGGCAGCGCCAAACTTGATCATCGACTTGACGGTACGGGCAACATTGAACGCCGACGAACCAAAGCCGGTATCGGCATCGACCAACAGTGGCAGATCGCACACGTCGGTAATGCGGCGCACGTCAGTCAGCACGTCGTCCAGATTGGAAATGCCGAGGTCAGGCAAGCCAAGCGAACCGGCCGCGACACCGCCGCCGGACAGGTAAATCGCGCGATAGCCGGCGCGCTTTGCCAACAGCGCGTGGTTGGCATTGATGGCGCCCACCACTTGCAAGGGGGATTCTTCTTTAACCGCCTTGCGGAAGGCGGCACCTGCGGAATAGAGACTCATGTCTTGACCTTGTGGCTGTTTCATTGGGAAATATCCATCTGTATTTGCAAGCACCGTGCCACACAGTAATGCGACGGCCACGCATGAATACCAGACATAAAAAACTTCACAGTTTCAGTCACTTAGCGTGGCGTCAACTTCGCCTTCCCTTTCCAGTCACGTTTCAATCTGCGTTACACTTGAAACGCTTGGAACGTCTGAAACGGAAATGCAACATGCGCCTGCCTACCCGCCCCTACGCCGACACGCCTGACAAGCCGGTTATCTGGACCGTGTCGATTTCACGGCTATCCGACCTGTTCCGAGACATCACGCTGGAGTTTGATGACCGTGCTGCAATAGAACCGATCAATCTGGGCTTTGAAGAGGCGGTCCGCTACATCCGCGAACGCATGCAAACGGAGCGTTGCGATGCCGTCATCGCAGCCGGCTCCAACGCTGCCTATCTGAAGAGCCGTTTGTCGCTGCCGGTGGTCATTGCCAAGGCAAGCGGCTTTGACGTCATGCAGGCACTGGCGCGCGCGCGCACCATCACGCCGGATATCGGCCTGATCACCTATCAGGAGCCGATGCCGGAGCTGGCGCAGTTTCAGGCCAGCTTCGGCTTGAAGATTGCACAGCGCACCTACGTCACCGAAGAGGATGCGAGAGCGCAGGTGCACGACCTGAAGGCCGCTGGCATCAAGGCCATCGTCGGCGCCGGCCTGATCACCGATCTGGCGGAAGAAGCAGGCTTGAGTGGTGTCTTTGTCTATTCCGCGGCATCGATCCGGCAAGCCTTCGGCGATGCGCTGGAAATGGCGCGTTTCACGCAACTGGAATCGACTCGCGGCAGAACGCAAGCCGCCGCCGACACCTTGCGCGCCAAACATGGGCTGAACGATTTGCGTGGCGACTCTCCCGCGATGCAGTCGGTGCGGCACGCTATTGCCCTATTCGCCAAATCGCCGGCAACGGTGCTCATCCAGGGCGAAACCGGCACCGGCAAGGAACTGGCGGCACAAGCCATCCACCGAGAAAGCCTGCGCACGCGCCACCCCTTCGTTGCCATTAACTGCGGTGCGGTTGCCGAGTCGCTGCTGGAATCCGAACTGTTCGGCTACGAAGAAGGCGCATTTACCGGCGCGCGTCGCGGCGGCCACGCCGGCTTGTTCGAAGCGGCCAACCACGGCACGCTGTTTCTCGATGAAATTGGCGAAATGCCCTTGCAATTGCAGACGCGCCTGTTGCGCGTACTGGAAGAGCGTGAAATCGTGCGTGTTGGCGGCACGCGTCCGATTCCGGTGAATGTCCGCATTGTCAGCGCCACGCACTGCGACCTTGACCAGCGCGTGAAGGATGGCCGGTTTCGCGCCGATCTGTTCTACCGTCTTGGCGTATTGCGCCTGACGCTGCCGCCCTTGCGCGAGCGTGCGGACGACCTGGTACCACTGGCGGAGTGGGGTTTGAAAAATGCCTTGGCGTCGCTGGGTGTGCGACCGCATGCCAACCTGCATGCGGAATTGACCGCATGTGCAACGGTACTGGCCGGCTATGCGTGGCCCGGCAATGTCCGCGAACTGCGCAACCTGATGGAACGCCTCGCCCTCTTCCTTGCTGCCGAACCGTTGCAGGCGCTATCGCCCAGTTTTGTACTGGCGGTCGCGCCCGAATTAGGCAACGCACCAGCCCAGGATCGCACGCCGAAACCATCCATCCGTACAGTCGAATCGGTCGAACAAGTGCTTGCACGCTTTAACGGCAACCGGGAAGAAGCGGCCAAGTACCTCGGCATCAGCCGCACCACGCTTTGGCGCAAACTCAAACGTTAAGCGCTAAAACAAGGGGTCGATCAGTCCCTCTTGCATGAAGGCACGCCGGATTGCCGGACGTTCAATCAGCATGCGCAAATAGTTGCCGAGATGCGGCCGGTTGCGCGCAGGATGCTGCATCATTCTGGTCCAACGCGATAGCATCAACAGATACGGATCGACCGCGGTGTAGTGTTCGCCGAGCAGATACGGCCCGCCGCTTTTTGCCAGCGTCTCTTCCATCAGATCCAGCATCTTGCCGACACGCATCTCCGCATGCGCCTTCACCTGCGCGGTAGCCGCGTCATCATCGGTCAGGCGCTCTGGATAGAAATAGGTGATCAATTCCGCCTGCAGCGTATTGGTGAGGTAGATCAGCCACTTGTAGAATTCGGCGCGCTCCAGGCTGCCGATCGCCGGTGCAAACCCGGCGTGCGGGTGGCGATCAACCAAGTGCAGACAGATTGCCGCCGTTTCGTACAATATCAACTCGCCATCGATCAAGGTCGGGATACGGCCGTTCGGATTGAGTTTCAGATATTCTGCACTCTGGTGTGCATTTTTTTCGCGATCGACCAGTATCAACTCATACGCCACACCCAGTTCTTCCAGCAACATATGCGGCGCCATACTGGCATTGCCGGGGTAGTAGTAGAGTTTGTACATGCTTTGGCCTATCATGGTTTTTTTTCAGGCCTTCATTATGCAGAAATCTTCCCGTCCCGACACGCCTTGCGTTGCCGTCTGTTCAACCACTTTCGATGATGTCTGCCGCGGTTGCGGCCGCACCGTGGCCGAAGTGGCGAACTGGGTTTTCATGGCGGACGAGGAAAAGGAACAGGTCTGGTCCAGGATTACCGCAGAAGGCTATCCGCGCCGGCAGTCCTGATGGCCAACTTTCAACCCCGCGCTGCGCTTTTCCGCACCTAGGGCTTGTCAGGTAATAAGTTGTACATTTTGGCGGTCGTAGCGGGATGCGTTGCAAGGCGCTCGACGTGCCGCAGTGCGAGCACTGCAAGCGGCGAGCAACGCCGCAACGCGCCTGCTACGGCCAGCAAAAATGAACAACTTATTACCTGATAAGCCCCTAGCTGGATCGGCAACACTATTCCTCCTTCGCGCCGTCTATTCCCAGCTCATGGATTTTGCGCGTAATGGTGTTGCGCCCAATCCCCAGACGTACAGCGGCATCGTTCTTGCGACCGTGCGTATGTTTCAAGGCGGTCTTGATCAATGCCGATTCGAACTGACGTCCCAGAGCGTCCATGACTTCCGGTTGCCCGGCAGCTAACAGATGAGCGGCTTCCGTTTCGAGCAACGCAATCCAGCTCGCCTTTTGGTCAATCCCATTACCGACTACAGGAGCGGTTGCCGGTGCGGGCATCCCGCCGTCGACTGGTGCAATAGCGTTTGGCGTATCAGTGGGAATACGCATCGGCGGCGCTGTCGCCAGCGATGCGGCGGGCGTCAGCGGCGGCACGAATTCCTGGCCCTGCGTCAAATCCGGCGGCAGGTCTTTTGCCTCCACCGTCTGTCCCGGCGCCATCACGGTAATCCAGTTGCACAGGTTTTCCAGTTGCCGCACATTGCCGGGCAGATCAAGGCCGGACAGGAAGTGCATCGCGCCATCGGACATGCGCTTTGCTTCGACACCCAATTGTTTCGCACTCTGCGTCAGGAAGTGGCGCGTCAATAGCGGAATATCTTCCCGGCGCTCGCGCAGACTGGGCAAGCGCAAGCGAATGACATTCAGACGGTGATACAAGTCTTCGCGGAACAGACCTTCCTTGACCCGCTGCTCCAGGTTCTGGTGTGTGGCTGCGATGACACGCACGTTCGCTTTCAGCGGCTGGTGGCCGCCAACGCGGTAGAAATGCCCATCCGACAATACGCGCAACAGACGCGTCTGCAGGTCGAACGGCATGTCGCCGATTTCATCGAGAAACAGCGTGCCATTCTCTGCCTGCTCGAAGCGTCCGCGCCGCGTCGCCTGCGCGCCAGTAAAGGCACCACGTTCATGGCCGAACAGTTCGGACTCCAGCAAGTCCTTCGGAATCGCTGCGGTATTCAAGGCGATATACGGTTGGGTCGCACGCGGGCTGTGCTTGTGCAGTGCGCGCGCGACCAGCTCCTTGCCGGTTCCCGATTCGCCCGTAATCAGTACCGTGACGTTCGATTGCGACAGGCGTCCGATCGCGCGAAACACATCCTGCATGGCCGGCGCCTGACCTAATATCTCAGGCGTTTCAGCAGAAACCTGTTCGACATCCGATTCGCGCAGGCTTTCTTCCAGCGCACGGCGAATCAGTTCGACGGCTTTGTCCACATCGAAAGGCTTGGCCAAGTATTCGAACGCACCGCCCTGGAAAGCAGCGACAGCGGAATCCAGATCGGAAAATGCCGTGATGATAATCACCGGCAAGCCAGGATGCCTTGCTTTGACTGCCTGCAGCAACGCCAGCCCGGACTCGCCCGGCATCCTGATATCGGATACCAGGACTTGCGGCACGCTGGACTGAAGTGCATCCATCGCGTCGCGTGCATTGGAAAAACTCTTCGTCGCGAGATTTTCGCGGGCCAGTGCCTTTTCAAGGACCCAGCGAATCGATTCGTCGTCGTCAACAATCCAGATAGGCTTCATATGGTTTCCTGCGCCCTCGCATCATGTGGCATTCATTAAAGCCGGCCTGCGCTTGGGAACCGTCCAGGAATAAGTATGTGCATTTTTACGGTCGTAGCGGGATGCGATGCAAGGCGCACGACGCGCCGCAGTGCGAGCACTGCAAGCGGCGGGCAACGCCGCAGCGCGCCCGCCACGACCAGCAAAAATGTGCACACTTATTCCTGGTCGGTCCCTAGGTATTACATCGCGTTCTGATAGCGCAACCGTTCTTCTTCCTCTTTGCGCGCAAGTGCAATTTCCCGCATCACGGCACCCACGTCGGCTGGCCGCTTGTCGGCCGCGACACGACCCGTCAGCAC
>DATLIB010000302.1:0-9042 GCA_035539595.1 Noviherbaspirillum sp. | reverse complement strand
AGGCGGCCGTCGCGGCCGATGACGACGGTTTGTTCATCCTTGATGCGCACGGCGGTGCCGAAGGCTTGGCCGATGTGGCGGGCAACGCCGATGTCCAGCGTCTTGCCGACAATGCCGCGGATGTCGTAGGCCTTGAATATGTCTGGGGAGAGTGTAAGCACTTGTTGTAATGGAAGAAGTGAAATCTTGTTTGAAACACCGTCACGGCTGGACAACACGGCCGCGCGAGCACAAGACAAAACGCATGTCTTGCGGCGCGGCCGCTGTGCCGGGGAATTACGACGCTTCGATCAGCGGCGTGTTACCCGCCGGCCGCTGGTTGTAATTGCCCTGTCCGTAGCTATAGCCATAGCCGTAGCGGCCCGGGCGCACCTTGAGATCATTGAACAGCACGCCCTTCGCCTCCAGCCCGGCCTGCGCCAGACGCTTCATCGACTCGTTGATTTCGCCCGGCGTCGTGACGCCGGCACGCGTCATGATGTAAATCGCTCCGGCATGCGCGCCGATGATCATGGTGTCGGCCACCGCGAGAATCGGCGGCGCATCGATCAGCACCAAGTCATAGCGCGATGACAGTTCGGCCAGGAAGCTGCCGAAATTCGGACGCAGCAGCAGTTCCGCCGGGTGTTGCGGCAAGGTGCCGGTCGTGATGAAGTCCATGTTCTCGATCACACCATGGTGAATCACCTGATCGAGGCGGCGTGCACCGGCGATGGCGTCCGACAAACCATCATGCCGGCCAAAACCGAAGTACAGGTGCAGCAAACCATTGCGCAGGTCGGCGTCGATCAGCAACACCTTCTTGCCGGTCGCAGCCATGATCGCCGCCAGGTTGGCCGACACGAAGGACTTGCCCATGCCCGGCGTCGCGCCGGTGATCAAGACAATGTTGTTCTTGAAAGTAGGCAGGGAAAACTGCAGCGCGGTACGGAAGTTGCGCAGGCTTTCCACCGCCACATCGGTCGATGACACGTTGGCCAGCAACGGCACCTTCTGATGCTTGGCGTTGACCTGCTGGTACAGCTCCTTCTGCTTCTTGCTGTGCGGGATGGTTGCATAGACCGGCACGCCGGCAATCTGCTCCAGCTTTTCCGGCGAATCGATACCGTTCACCAGCGACTTGCGGAAGAAAGCAATCACGACACCGATAAACAGTCCCGCCAGCACCGCCAGCGCGAGGATGACCGGACGATTCGGCTTGACCGGTTTCTCCGGCAGCATCGGCATATCGACCAGACGCACATTGCTCACCTTGCCCACCGTGATCAGACGCATTTGCTGCGCCGTGTTCAACAGCGCGGTGTACAGCTCGGTGTTGACCTTCACATCGCGCTGCAGGCGCAACAGGTTTTGTTCGATGGCCGGCAGCGACTTGATGTGCTCGTTCATCGCGGCGATCTGGCCGTTGATTTCCTTGATCTGACCATCGATACCCTGCACTGCCGGATGCTCGCCGGTATAGCGGGCCAACAGTTCGCTGCGCTTTTGCTGCAGTTCCATTTTCAGCAGTTTGGCAGCGGACGATTGCTGCAGGCTCAGCTTCGACTCTTCGCCGAGATCGACCGTGCCGTTGGTATTGCGGAAAGCGTTGTATCGGGCTTCAGCCTGTTCCAGTTGAGTCTTGATTTCCGGCAGCTGCTTGTTGAGGTAAGCCAGCGACTTTTGCGCTTCCTCTGTCTTGCGCGCGCCGTTCTGCTTCATGTATTCCTTGCCGACTTCGCTCAGGACGCTATTGATCAGATGCGGCTCCGGTCCCTGCAAGGACACACCGATCACGCCCGACTGCTTGCCGCCCACCTCTTCGACCTTCATGGTGTTCTGGATGCTCTCGATGGTCGCCAGGCGCGAACTGCGCGTCATCAGGAACTCCGCACCCGGTTTGCCTTCCAGATGGCTGATGCGCACTTCGATGGTGCCCTGGGGCAGTTCAAAGATCGCCATTTCACCGACACGCGTCTTGAGGTCGATGTCCTGCTCCTTCTGTACCAAGCGGAATTCGCCATTGCCCAGTGCAGTGACGACAAACTCGCGATTAAGCAAGGACTCCGGCACATTGAATACATCGACCGTGATTTTCTCCGCCCCCCACGCATAACCACCGTAGCCCAGCACGCCCGGATTGGAGAGCTGCTTATTGCGCTCCGCAATCCAGGAACCGATACCCGGGAAGTACTTCGGACCGGCGTGGATGTACAAGCGCAGATTGTCGATGGCGCGCGACACCACCAGCCGCGACTGCAACAACTCCATCTCCGCCAGCGCGGAGGTCTTGACGTCAAACATCGATTGCATGTCGCCGACAATGTTCTCCGACTTCGACTGCCCCTCTTCCTCCACATGAATCAGCATGTTGGAACGGTACACCGGCGTCGAAAGGAAGGCATACGCCGCGCCCAGCAGCAGGAACACGGCCGTGATCGTGGCAATCAGCCAGCGGCTCTCCCAAAGGACGTCGAGATAAGTCGCCAGTTCGACTTCGTTGTCATCCTGCCGCACAGCGGGGCCGGTCAACTGGGGTATGGATTGATTCATCATAGGATTATTTGCGTGTGGTTAGAGACATGAACGGTGCGGGCGGTGCGCTGCGGTACGAATGCTGCGGCCGGGATGCACACGGAGCGGAATGCCGGAAGCGCTTCTTGTCCCGGACATCCGTCTCCGCCTGCGCGGGAGGCTTTTCTTCAGTACGCCGCCATCACTTTGCGGGGTTGGCTGCGCCGACTGCCGAGGACAAGGCGCCCGGCAGAATCAGGCTGATCGCACGGTGCCAATTGGCCAACGGCGTGGCGGCGACATAGACGACATCCTTGGGCGACAGTTCGAAACCTTCGGCCATCGCCATCGCACCGGGGCTACGTCCGTCAAGCTGATACACCACCTGGTCGGTGCCGTTCTTGCGCACCACGTAAATCTGGCTACCGTCCCCGCTGGTCGGGTTGATGCCGCCGGATTCGCCGAGCGCTTCATTGAGCGTCAGGCTGCCGTTATGCATGGGCAATGCGCGCGGGCTGACCACTTCCCCGGAAACGAACACCTTGCTTTCGTCGCGCGAGCGAACCCGCACCACATCGCCGTTGGCCAGCATGATGCTGCCGGGGTTGACGCCGCGCTGCACCAGATGGGGAAGATTGATGTGGTAGTTAGTGCCACTACGGTTGATGACCACTTGGCTCTGGTCGCCGGTCGGCAGCACGCCGCCGGCGCGGTTGAGCGCTTCCACCAGCGTCATCGGAATATCGTTGATCGCCTGCAGGCCGGGGTTCTTGACTTCGCCATCGACATACACACGCTTGCTGCGGTACGACTGGACACGCAGGGTGACCTTGGGCTGCCGCAGATACTTGGACAGGCGGCTGGTGAGCAGATTGCGCGCCTGATCCTGCGTCAGGCCGGCAATCTTCAGTGCACCGGCATACGGAAACTGGATCATGCCCTCGTGGTCCACCATGAAGCCGGCCGGCGGCGCGGTTGTGGCAGCGGTGGATGCGTCGGCACCAAGACCGCCCTGCATGCCGGCGGCGACGGTCGCTGTATTCGATAATTCGGGGTGATCCCACACCACGATCGACAGCACATCGCCATTGTCGATGGTATAAGGCGTCGGCTTGGCGAGCAGCTTGCTGATGTCCTGCGACACCTGTTTCTCGCGCCGCTCGCGTTCTGCCTTGACCAGGTGTGGCGTAATCGGTTTGAGCACGGCATTCATTGCCTCCTCGCCCGCCTCGGCGGAACTCGACGCGCTGGAACCGGACGAACCGACGTCCGACGAGTTGAAGTGCATGCCAGGTGCGACCGATGCGCAGCCGGCGGCAAGCCATGGCATCAGCAATACCACACTCCATTTTTTAAGAGAGGCTTTGGAATAGAAGTGCATATGATTACTCCACATGAAGAATTACAAAGCTGCCATGGCGATTGATGGCTGATGGCATTTGCGTGTTTAAGGAAGCCTGATTCGGATACGTCCTGGCCTAGAGCGGTTTTCAAAACCCTGTACGGGGGTGATCTCGATCCTGCGATGCTCGTCGTACTCACGTACGACTGCGCTTCTCGAACCGACCTCGCCTCCCATACAGGGCTTTGAAAACCGCTCAAGTGTTGGACACCAGCAGTCCGTCAAGACGCGTGCTGTGCATTGCCACCACAAGGCAAGTGCTGCAGCGATCAGGCAGTGAACGACCCTGCTCTTGCCTCTTGGTTGCCAGATGGTCACGGCAACTTATCTGACGTACAACTTTACGTTTCCCCCTTTTGCCTGTTTTGACGGGTATCAACGCAAAACCAGATACGAATATCGTGCCGTATAAGCACGAAATCAGGTGTCACGATAAGAGGAATGCCGAACGAGAACTTTGCGCAAAAGCACGCAGGAGGACGACAGAACTTAACTTTGATTAAGCTCTGCCATGAATGACGGGCAGAAAGAAAAAAGGGCTGCGCATTCTGGCGCAGCCCTTTTTCTCTTTTTTACAACGAGGCTTTCACGCCCCACGCAAAGTTTGCAGCGGTGGATGCATCAATACGTTACGCAAGCCGACCCAGCCGCCAATGAAGGCACACAACGAGCCGGCCAGTAAACCAGCCAGCCACACGACCGGACTGAAGCTCCACTCGAAATGAAAAACGAAGCGCGCCAGCGTCCAGCCGACCGCCGCTGCACCGCTTGCCGCGAGCATGCCGGCAAGCCCGCCGACCAGCGCAAATTCTATCCACTGCGACTGCGACAACTGGCTGCGCGTAGCGCCCAACGCGCGCAGCAATCCGGATTCACGGATACGCTCGTCCTGCGTGCCGACCAGTGCCGCGTACAGCACCAGCACGCCCGATGCCAAGGTGAACAGGAATAGAAACTCGACCGCGGCAACCACCTGATCGACCACGTCCTGCACCTGCCGCACCACGCTGCCGATATCGACTACCGTCAGATTCGGATAATCGCGCGTTAGCTGATTACCGAATGCCGCTTTACTCTCCGGCAAATGGAAAGCCGTGATCCATGTCTGCGGCATGTCGCGCATCAATGCCGGATTCATGATGACGAAGAAATTCACGCGCATCGAACCCCATTCCAGCTTGCGCAGGCTGGTGACAGTCGCCTCCACCTGCTGGCCGCCGATATCGAAGCGCAAGCGGTCGCCCAGCTTCAGGTTCAGCGTCTTTGCCAGCCCCTCTTCCACCGAAGCCTCCGGTTTGCGGTCGTCATACCAGCGTCCCGCCACGATCTCGTTCTGCTCCGGTATCTCGTGCATGGTCGATAGGTTGAATTCCCGGTTGACCAGACGCCGCGCCCGGTCTTCGACATAGGTTTCGCCAGTCACTACGGTGTCGTTGATCTGCACCAGGCGGCCGCGAATCATGGGATAGAGCAACAGATGGTCAATGCCGTTGGCAGCGAAGCGTGCCTGGATATCCACCTTCTGTTCCGGCTGAATGTTGATGATGAAACGGTTGGGGGCATTGGGCGGTGTGGCATTACGCCAGGCATCCACCAGGTCGCCACGTATCACGGTCAGCAACAGCAAGGCCATCAATCCCAGCGACAAGGCAACGACCTGTACCACGGTAGTGCCGGTGCGGCGTTGCAATGCCGTCAGTGCGAAACGCCAGCTTGGGTGGCGCACGCCACCACGCAGGAAGCGCAACGATTTCAGGCTCAGCCAACCGGCCAGCGCGAACAACGCAAAGCCGCCGAGGAAGCCGGCAGCAGTCAACAAACCCAGCGTGACATTGCCTGCCTGCCATAACAGCAAGCCGATGAATGCCGTCAGGCCAAGTGCATACGTCGCCAGCGTCATGGCTTGCGGCGCATCCTGTTCACGCCGGATGACGCGGTTATGCGGAACATTGCGCAGTTGCAGGATGGGCGGCAGGGCAAATCCGATGAGCAGTAACAGGCCGGTTGCCACGCCCTGCACTGCTGGCAAGACCGTTGCCGGCGGCAAGGTATTGGTCACCAGTCGGCCCAGCCATTCAAGCAGCACAAAGTGCGCCGCGAAACCGACCGCCACGCCGAGCAGACTACCGGCCAGCCCGACCAGGAAAAATTCGATCAAGTACATCGCTGTCACCTGATTCTGGGTCAGGCCGAGGCAGCGCAACATCGCACAAGCATCCAGATGGCGCAGCATGAAGCGGCGCGCCGCCATTGCCACGGCGACCGCCGCCAGCATGGCCGACAGCAGGCCGACCAAGGAAAGGAATTGCTCGGCGCGCTCCAGGGTCGCCTGCATTTCAGGACGGCCCGACTCCAACGACTCAACCCGCACGCCTCTGACATTGTCTTGTGTCAGCCGGGTTTGCAACCAGCGCTGGTATGCACCGACCTCCTCTGGCGGCCCTGCCACCAGCATGCGATAGGTGACGCGCGAGCCATTCTGGATCAGATTGGTGGCAGGCAAGTCGGGCAGCGACAACATCACGCGCGGCGCGAAATTGATGAAGCCCGCGCCGCGATCCGGCTCGACCGCAATCAGCCCGGCAATCCGAAAATCTTGATCGCCGAGACGCAGAGTGTCACCGACATTCACCTCCAGCGCCGCCAGCACGCCGGGATCGATCCATACCGTTTCCGCAGCCGGGATGTCGCGCGTGACTGTTTCTGTCGCGCCCGGCGTTGCCATCAGCTTGAGGCTGCCGCGCAAGGGATATCCGCTCGATACGGCCTTGATGGACACCAGTTGCGACAAGGCGGCGTCGCCGTCACCTGCGATGGCCATGCTGGGAAAGGTGACGGTATCGGCCAGCGTCAGGCCGCGCCGTTCCGCTTCCGCGCGCCAGACGCCATTGACCGGCTGATCGGCATTGATGACCAGATCGGCGCCGAGCAATTGATGGGCGTCGCGCTGCAGACCGGCGCGCATGCGATCGACAAAAAAGCCCACGGAAGACAGGGAAGCGACGGCCACGATCAAGGCCACCAGAAGAAAACGCAACTCCCCGGCCCGCCAGTCGCGGCGGGTCATGACGACTGCTTGTTTCAGCATCAGGTACTCAGCTTTCTAAAGAGCCATTGCAAGCCGCGCCAGAGTTTCGGCAAGAGCCACAAGGCAGCGAGGAAAAATACAGCGAGGAATCCGAATAATAACCACGGATAAAAGAAGGCGGCCCATAGTCCGCCCATGACGGCAACATCTTCGGAAAACGATGCCGCCCAATTACTGAACGGCTCGGGCGAGGTATTGATGAGGGCGCGGCTGCCGGCCTTGGTCACATGCGCCCCGGCGGCGAAAGTGCCGCCCAGCAGTGCAGCAATCGCCGCCCACTCCGGCCCCATCTGGCCCAAGGACGCGGCGCCCAATACCGCGCCAGCGGGAATGCGAATGAAGGTTTGCAGCGCATCCCAGGCCGAATCGATGCCCGGCACCTTGTCGGCCAGGAACTCCACCACCAGCAGCAGGCCGGTCACCAGCATCACCCATGGCGATTCCAGGATCTGCAATGCCGGCGGCAGTTCGATCCACCCGGAACGCCCGAACCATCCGGCGAGAAACAGGGTCATGTACAAACGCAGGCCGCTGGCCCAAGACAGGCCGCTGGCGAGCGCAACGGCGGACAGCGTTTCAGTCATGCGGCCTCCGCTCTTGCGCATTTCGCTCGAAGTGCCGCTTGAGCGTGCGCGATTCGGGAAAGGAGTTTCCTGGCTTCTGTCACGTCTTATCTCACGTTTCGGCCGCGCCTCTCATTGCTCGAAAAAGCGCTCCACTTCGCCGAAATATTTCTGCCGTGCCGGTTCGTCGAGGAAAGCGGCCGCAAAGCTGTTGCGTGCCATCTGTTGCGCATGGTGTTTTTCTAACGGCAAGGCCTCGAACATCTGGATGAAATTATCATTGACGTAACCGCCGAAATAAGCGGGATCGTCCGAGTTAACCGTTACAACCAAGCCGGCATCAAGCAATTGCCGGAGGTTATGGTCGGCAGCCTTGTTGAACACACGCAGCTTGACATTGGACAGCGGACATACCGTCAACGGAATCTTTTCGCGCGCCAAGCGTGCAGTCAACGCCGGATCTTCCAGGCAGCGCACGCCGTGATCGATACGTTCGACACCCAGCACGTCAAGCGCGGAGCGAATATATTCCGGCGGACCTTCTTCCCCAGCGTGGGCGACCAGGTGCAAACCCAGCTCCTTGCAACGCGCGAACACGCGGGCAAACTTTTCCGGCGGATGACCGCGCTCGGAGGAATCAAGCCCCACGCCGATGAACTTGTCCCGATGCGGCAGCGATTGCTCCAGCGTTGCAAACGCCTCTTCTTCCGACAGATGACGCAGGAAGCACATGATCAAGGCGCCACTCATGTCCCATTGCGCAGCAGCATCCTGCAACGCGCGGTGCAGACCGTTGATGACCGTCTCGAATGCAACGCCGCGCTCGGTATGCGTTTGCGGATCGAAGAACATTTCGGTATGGCGGACATTGTCGGCGTGTGCGCGCTGCAGATACGCCCACGCCATATCGTAGAAATCCTGCTCGGTGAGCAAGACGCTGGCGCCAGCATAGTAAATATCGAGGAAGGATTGCAAATCGGTAAAGGCATAGGCACGACGCAATTCCTCTACCGAAGCATAGTTGAGCGTAACGCCGTTGCGTTTTGCCAAGGCAAAAATCAGTTCCGGCTCCAGCGAGCCTTCGATATGCATGTGCAGTTCCGCTTTCGGCATGTGCTGCAACACCTTGCGCAATGCTTGATCCATGATGCTCCCCTTCCCTGTTTCGCTGTGAGTGATGTCGCGATTTTACGGTCAGGAGTCGCGCAAGAACAAGTTGGACATTTTGGCGCTCGTCGCTGGATGCAATGCAAGACGTCTGACGCGCCGCAGTGCGAGCACTGCAAGCGGCAGACAACGCCGCAGTGCACCAGTGGCGAGCAGCAAAAATGCCCAACTTGTTCTCGCGCGGCGACTTAACCGGGGTGCCGTGGGCATTGCCTACATGTTAGTTCCTCGCATGGCATCTGCATGTGTCTTTTCATACATATCCTGGCAAGGGGCGCAGCGTTCCGCCATGGGCTGCACTTCCAGCCGTTCATACGGAATATCCATTC
>DATLIB010000301.1:0-4334 GCA_035539595.1 Noviherbaspirillum sp. | reverse complement strand
CATTTTTCGTTGCGGCGCTATACCAGGTTTCAAGAACCCAAGCCGAGCTGGTCAATGCCAACGAAATGCGTTACCGCTCCTATCTCCTGGCCGACGAATTGCGGCAGAGTTCGGATGACCTGACCCGCCTGGCGCGCACTTACGTGGTGAGCGGCGACGCGAAATACGAGCAGCAGTACATGGATATCCTCGATATCCGCAACGGAAAAAAAGCGCGTCCGCTGCATTACGAACGAATCTACTGGGACTTCGTCGCTGCCGGCAACAACAAGCCCAGTCCGGACGGTGAAACGATAGCGCTGAGTGATCTGATGAAGCAGGCCGGGTTCTCGCAAGAGGAATTCGCCAAACTCAAGGAGGCACAAAACAATTCGGACGCGCTTGTAAAGACCGAAGTAATTGCGATGAATGCGGTCAAGGGATTGTTTGACGACGGCACCGGAAAGTTCAGCCGGCAAGATGCGCCCAATTTGGAGATGGCGCGTAATCTGATGCACAGCGCCGAGTACCATCAATACAAGGCGCAAATCATGAAGCCGGTGAACGAATTTCTTGTCCTGCTCGACAACCGGACCGGCGCAGCGCTGGCGCAGGCGACCAGGGCGAGCGAGCAAGCCTATGTGGCAACGGTGGCGCTAGTTGCCGTTGCGCTCGCCGCTACATTCGTCGGGCTGTTACTGCTGTACCGCCGCCTTGTTCGCCAGTTGGGCGGCGAGCCGGCGCAGGCGCTGAACATCGCCGAAAAAATCGCCGGTGGCGATTTGGCTGTGCCCATCGACATCAGGAATGACGATCGCTCCAGCCTGATGTTCGCACTGAAAAACATGCGCGACAGCTTGGCCGGCATTGTCAGTCAGGTACGCGTCGGCACCGAGACCATCGCTTCCGCCTCCAGTCAAATTGCCGCGGGTAACCTTGACTTGTCGGCACGTACCGAACAGCAAGCCAGCTCGTTGGAAGAAACCGCTTCTTCCATGGAAGAACTGACCTCGACCGTCAAGCAGAATGCCGACAATGCAATGCAAGCGAACAGCCTCGCCGAATCTGCATCCGGAGTTGCAGTGAAGGGCGGCCATGTCGTGTCGCAGGTGGTCGATACGATGGGCGCCATCAACGAATCGGCGCGAAAGATCGTTGACATCATCGGCGTGATTGACGGCATTGCATTCCAGACCAATATCCTGGCGCTGAACGCCGCCGTGGAAGCCGCACGGGCAGGGGAGCAGGGACGCGGCTTTGCCGTGGTCGCCAGCGAGGTCCGCAATCTCGCCCAACGCTCCGCCTCCGCCGCCAAGGAAATCAAGGCCTTGATTGGCGATTCGGTGGAAAAGGTCGATGCCGGCACCAAGCTGGTCGATCAGGCCGGCGTCACCATGGCTGAAGTCGTCGCCAGCGTCCAGCGCGTCTCCGACATCATTTCCGAGATCACCGCTGCCAGCCACGAACAGCGCTCCGGCATCGAACAAATCAACCAGGCGATCAACCAGATGGACCAGGTCACTCAGCAGAATGCCTCGTTGGTTGAAGAAGCGGCAGCAGCGGCGGAATCGATGCACGAACAGTCGAGCAAACTGGCGAACGTCGTCAGTGTGTTCAAGCTGAATGGTATGCCGGCAGCGCCGGTTGCCGCGCCAGCCAGCCCTCCCCGCAAAGCTACTGTGAAACCGCTTCCTCGGAAGACGGTGCAAAAGGTGGATAAGGCTGCTCCTGTCGTTCAGCCGCCCAGCCGTGTCGCCCGTCAGGCGGCAGCCCGCATTGCTAATGGACAAGCGGTGGGTGAGGAGTGGGAGGAGTTTTAACTGGTCTCTCCTCCCCGCTCGGTAGTGCCATGATCTACGGTTTGCATAGTGGTCAGACGCGCTTCAATTTTCGTGGGTTGGATTGACGAAGGAAACCCAACACCGGCGAACGCAATGGCGTGGTTGAGTGAACGTTGGGGTTCGCTTCACTCACCGCCAACCTACGGATGAAGAATAAGGCGTGGTGGACTATACCTGGGCCACGCCTGAAGACACCGACTTAAAATCCTTCCAGTACCACTTTGCCTTGCGCCTTGCCGCTTTCGATCAACGCATGGGCTTTACGCAGATTCGTTGCGTTGATGGTTCCGAAGTTGGCGTTCAAGGTCGTCCGGATGCGGCCTGCGTCGATCAGTTCGGCCACTTCGGCAAGTAGCTTTCCCTGTTCGTCCATGTCCGGTGTTTCGAACATCGACCGGGTGAACATCAATTCCAAATGCAACGAGATGGATTTCGACCTGAGCGGCATCACATCCAGCCCCTGCATGTCATCGATGACTGCGAGGGCACCTTGCGGCTTCAGGCTTTCGATGATCTGTGCATAGTGCTGCTTCGTTTGCGTCAGGCTCGCCACCAGATCGACCTGGCCGAAGCCTTCCTCCTTCAACTCATCAGCAAGCGGTTTTGAGTGGTCGATTACTGCATGCGCACCCAATTCCAGACACCATTGGCGCGTTTCCGGGCGTGACGCGGTTGCGATCACGCGCAACTGTGTCAATTGGCGCGCAAGTTGAATGAGGATAGACCCGACGCCACCCGCGCCGCCGATGATCAACAGCGTCTGCCCGGTGCCGCCGCCCTTCGGCACGCGCAGCCGGTCGAACAGCAATTCGTAAGCCGTGATCGTGGTCAAGGGCAGGGCTGCCGCCTGCGCATCGTCAATCGACAAGGGAGCGCGCGCGACAATACGCTCGTCAACCGCATGTAGTTCGCTATTCGTACCGGAACGGTTGATCGAGCCGGCATAGTAGACGCGGTCGCCGACCTTGAACTTGGTGACTGCAGCGCCGACGGCCTCGACCGTCCCGACCGCGTCCCATCCCAGGACGTTGGCCTGGTCCGATGCCGGTGCAGAACTCCGGCGTATCTTGACGTCAACCGGATTGACCGAAATGGCCTTGACCCGCACCAACAAGTCGCGCGAACCCGGCACCGGTGCCGGAAGCTCAAGATCTTCGAGCGAACGAGTGTCGTCAATGGGGAGGGAGTGGTAATAACCGATAGCTTTCATAGGTGTTCCTTTCAGTGAGTTTTAGTGAGGAATCAACTGTAAGGTATGAATCTGAAATTGATAATGCTGTTAGCGTAGTATCATTTTCAAATGAAAATTGAAAATGTGGCCGATCTTCAGGTATTGCTTCAAACGGCGCGCTGCGGCAGCTTAACGGCAGCTGCAAACGCGTTGGGAATCACGCCGGCTGGCGCGAGTGCGACCTTGAAGCGGCTCGAAACCCAGTTAGACACCCGCTTATTCGAGCGTTCAACACGGGCGATGCGCCTTACCCCGCAAGGACAGATCCTGCTCGATTACGCGAAACGCGCTTTCGACTTGCTGGCCGAAGGAGAGTCGCAGGTTTGTGCCGATCAAGCTGAACTGATCGGCGTGTTGCGCGTTGCCGCACCATCGGACCTGACTCGAACCATGCTATTGCCGTGGTTTGATGAATTCCTCAAAAAGCACCCCGGCTTGCACCTGGCGCTGACGGTGGGCGACAAACCACGTGATGTCGTGCGCGACGAAGTGGACGTGGCGCTACGCTACGGCGCGCTGGCCGATTCGCGGCTGGTGGCGCGCACTGTGGCGGTCTCGCGCCCGGTATTGTGCGCATCACCCGCGTATCTTCGTCGCAACCCGGCGCCACAAAAGCCGCAGGATCTTTTGCAGCACAACTGCCTCACCTTTGAGCGCAATGGTCGCCGCCACCGGCTCTGGCGTTTTGCGCAGAAGGGGCAATGGACGGAGGTGCGGGTGGACGGCGACCGCAGTGTCGACGACGCATCGCTGGTGCGCGCGTGGGCGCTGGCTGGCGCAGGGATTGTGCTCAAATCGGCCATCGATTTGCGACAGGATCTGGAGAGCGGGATGCTGGTGCCTCTACTACCAGAATGGGAAACCGAACCCTATCCGTTGCATGCGCTACTGCCCAGCGGGCGGTTTATTCCGAAACGCGTGAAGGCGTTCGTGGATTTTATTGTGCAGAAATTTGAGGCAATTGTTTGAGAGCGGCAAGTTGAATCTCGTTTTTCTCATACGGGCTCTCCAAATTTCAGAAGATTCCCATGCGGGTCAATAACATAAAGCTCCTTCATCCCCCAAGGGCGGACAGTCGGTTCCTTTACTGACACGCCTTTTGCTGCAAACTCCTCGAATAAGCGCTGTGTGTCCGCAACCCGTAAGTAGCATGACGTGTTCTCTGCAACATTGCGGTCAGTGCAGAACCAAAAATGAATTTCGGCTCCATCCCGAACGACAATGGCATAGTCGTCGTACTGGCTGACTTTCGTAAATCCTAGTCTGCCAGCATAAAAGGCTAC
>DATLIB010000300.1:0-3236 GCA_035539595.1 Noviherbaspirillum sp. | reverse complement strand
GAACGACAATGCGCTCGACGCTGTCAAAAAATCGGGACGGACTTTCGTCTATGTTTTGTCGGCGCAAGAGCGGGAGGCGTGGCGCAAGGCGCTGGTGCCGGTGCACAAGGAGATGGAAGGCCGGATCGGCAAGGAGTTGATTGACGCCGTCAACCGCGAAGCGGTCGCAGCTGAAAAAGCCAGCCGGTGACGTGTGCGTCAGGTTGACGAAGCGCTTGCTAACCGCAGGCGTTGTACGAGATGCGGCGGGTGGCCGTGCCACAGGTGTCAATGCCATACGCCGTGGCGATGATTTACTAACAACAGGAGGAGAACTGCTTTGAACAAGCTGCTTATAACACTCGTATCCGGTCTGGCTTTCGCGGCGGGGGCGCAGGCGCAAACCTATCCAACCAAACCGATCACCCTGATCGTTCCCTTCGCGCCGGGCGGGACGACCGATATCGTCGCGCGCATCGTCGCCGACAAGCTGGGCAAGGAACTAGGACAATCGGTGGTGGTGGAAAACCGCGGCGGCGGTGGCGGCAGCATTGGTGCCTCCGCCATTTCCAAGGCGGCGCCGGACGGCTATACCCTCGGTATCTCGACGGTGTCCACCCATGCGGTCAATCCGGCCTGTAACCCCAAACTCGGTTATGACCCGATCCAGGGATTCACACCGATCACCAATATTGCCCGCACGCCGAACGTGTTGACAGTCAATCTCAAATTCCCGGCGCAGGACTTCAAGCAGTTCCTCGCGCATGCCAAGAACAATCCGGGCAAGCTCAATTACGCCACGTCCGGCACCTGCAGCATCCAGCACATGGTCGGCGAGCAGTTCAAAGCCTCTACCGGCACTTACATCCTGCATATCCCGTATCGCGGCGCCGGCCCCGCTCTCAATGATTTGCTCGGCGGTCAGGTGGACATGATGTTCGACAACCTGCCGTCGTCGATGTCGCATATCCAGGCCGGCAAGCTGCGTCCGCTGGCGATCGCCTGGAACAAGCGTCTCGATGCCTTGCCGAATGTGCCTACCTTCGCCGAACTCGGTCTGAAGCAGGTCAACGACCCGGCTTGGTACGGTTTGGTGGCGCCGCCGAAAACGCCGGAGGATATTATCAAGAAGGTGAATGCCGCCACGGTGAAGGTATTGGCCATGCCGGAAGTGCGAGATCGACTGGTGCAAAGTGGCGCCGAACCGGTCGGCAATACGCCTGCCGAACATGCGGCCGAGATCAAGACGGAACTCGAAAAGATGAAAAACCTCGTCAGCAAGCAAGGCATCAAACTCTAACGTTGCCGCTGCTGCAGCGTATGCCGCTGGCTGCCGTCGCCTTGGCGACGGCAGTTTGCTTTACGGAGAGGGGCCAACACCTGCTGACTCCATACTGTTGATGTAGGGCAGCCGAGCCTGCTGGTTTGTGGCTTTCCACAATTGTCATGCCATGTCGAATCCGCAATAATCGCGGACACGTGGTTTCCGGATTTCCGATATCCTGCGGGAACCGTAGCTCAGCCTCAGTTCAACGCAGTAATCGATGCGGCGCGACCGCCGGTTTTTTCAGGCGGCAGTCAGCGCGCTTTTCCCTTCATTCATTCAGCTCGTTAGGATCATCATGGATTTTGCTTCTCCCCAGTTCTGGATTGCGCTTATGCAAATCGTCGCAATCGACATTGTTCTCGGTGGAGACAATGCCGTTGTTATTGGCCTGGCTTGCCGCCGCTTGCCGGAGCGTCAGCGCAAGCTGGGCATCCTTTGGGGCATGGTTGGCGCCATTGGCTTGCGGGTCATCCTGATCCTGTTCGCGGTAACACTGCTCGCCGTACCCTACCTGAAGCTGGTCGGTGCTGCGCTCCTGCTGTGGATCGGCATCAAGCTGCTGTTGCCTGAACCGGACGAGGGCGGTCATCACATCGAAGCGGGCACCACGCTGATCGCGGCCATCAAGACCATCATCATCGCCGATGCCGTCATGAGCCTGGATAACGTGATTGCGATTGCCGGCGCAGCAGGCGACAGCAAATTCCTGGTGGTATTCGGTCTGTTGCTTAGTATTCCAATCATCATGCTGGGCAGTCAGTTGGTGATCAAACTGATGGACCGTTTCCCGGTGGTGATTACCGCTGGCGGTGCCTTGCTGGGATGGATCGCCGGCGGCATGGCCGTAACCGACGTGGTCACCAAGGATTGGATGGCGGCAAATGTGCCGGGGGCGCAATGGATCGGCCCTGCGGCCGGAGCGGTGCTGGTGGTGCTCATCGGCAAATGGCTGGCTGCGCGCATGGAGTCGAAGCGGGTCGCGTTGCATGATCTGGCCGCCGACAAGCAATCTTCAGAAACGACAGGTAAGTAAGTCGCCGTAAACGAATCCAGTTTTTCTATTTTTTCCTCGGAGAAAACGATGTTTAAAATCCTGTTGGCGGTTGACGGTTCGGAATGCTCGCTAAAGGCAGTTGCGCATGTCATCAAAACCATTGCGGTGGCCAAGGACCAGTATGAAATCCACCTAATCAATGTGCAACGTCCGGTGCATGGCAGCATCAGCACGTTTGTCGATGCATCGCAGATTCAGAATTATCATCACGAAGAGGGCATGAAGACGCTCGCGGCCGCCCGCGCAGCCTTGGATGCAGCCGGTACGCCGTACACCTCGCACCTGTTTGTCGGCGAGCCGGCCGAAGTGATCACGCGTTTTGCCCGTGAAGAAAAGATCGATGAAATCGTGATCGGTCCTCGCGGTCTTTCCGGTATTTCCGGTCTGTTCCTGGGGTCGGTCGCGACCAAGGTGATCCACTTGGCGGAGATGCCGGTTTTGCTCGTCAAGTAACAACGGTTGCCTGGCGGGATGCGCGATAAAGCGCGCATCCCGTGCTGGCCATTTCCTCGCCGCATCGTCCCGAATGCGCCGCTGAAAAGCATTTTCCCCCGCTTTTTTCCCCTCCCGCTACCGGTCATTTGCCACACATCGGATGACAGGGCGCAACGATTTTTGTCGCCTCTGCAATATGCCGCGATCCATGCACTGCGGCTTTCCACAATTGTGGAGTCAAAAATGAATGGCAATAATCCTTATTGGAGACAGTAAGGTCTATTGACGCTTGCCATTGACGTCTGTGCGGGATTTTTTCCGGTTTTTCAACATCGTTGGCAGGCATCTCCTTGAGTCCATATATTAATTATCAAGAGGAGCAGGATTCATGAATATCAAATCGCTACGGTTTGTCGCCGGTCTCGCGTTGGTCGCCAGCAC
>DATLIB010000299.1:0-4431 GCA_035539595.1 Noviherbaspirillum sp. | reverse complement strand
ATCGCCGGCGCCATGGACCAGCCCCATCTCAGCGTTGCATAGAGACCGATGGCCGCAGGCGGCCATAAAAAACTGGTTATCCCGTGTTGGATGGCAAATGGGTCAGAAAAGTGGGTGGCGAGACAGTAGATTCCGGCAAGGATAATGAAACGCAGCGTATCGACAGCAATAACTGTCGGCAAATGCTGTGCATGCTTGTTCGCTTGATCGATGAAATGTCTGATTAACCCCATTCCAAGGCCTTTTGTGGAACCGCCGGATCGACCCTGAACCGGTCGTAAAGTGCCTAACCGCTGCGAACAGCGTCAAACGACCCGATGCGCAACCTTGGGTAGGGTTGAGACTTGTGCATTGCGTCACAGGTTCCGGTTGCGCCCTCGATCAATAGGAGATCCGTCTCTTGCAACTCTGGTCCTGAGACGAAATTCATACGCCGGATGCGTTTTGTCATGTTAAAAAATTAACTATATTGGGATTTGTCAATACGCTGCGCTATAGTTTCCATCAGCACACGGCATTTGCCGTTACGACAGAAAACGCACACCTTCAGATCGCTCTCGATGCGTATTAAATATTCACTACCCGTTCTTCTTGCCAGTACGATGCTGGCCGTATTTGCACGTCCTGCGATGGCTGCCGAGGAGATGGACGCCATCGGCCGCTTCGATGTTTCCGGCTATGAAGTCCTCGGCAATACCTTGCTCGATGCCAAAGAGATTGCGGCTGTCCTGACACCCTATGCCGGCAAGCAACGCAACTTCGGTGATGTGCAACAAGCGCTGGAAGCATTGGAGGCGGTATTTCACCGACGCGGCTACCACCTGGTCCAGGTGGCGCTGCCGGAGCAGGAACTGAATCAAGGCGTGGTCAGATTGCAGGTGATCGAAACCCGTCTCGGTCAGGTACGGATTGAAGGAAACCAGTCGTTCAGCGAAGCGAATATCCGCCGCAGCCTGCCAGGATTGGCCCCGGGGCAGCCTCCCAACATCGGCCAGGTATCGTCTAGCCTGAAGCTGGCCAATGAAAACCCGGCCAAGAAGGCAACCTTGCAACTGCAGGACGGTAGCCAGGAAGGTGAAGTCGATGCGGTCATCAAAGTGGTTGACGAGAAACCTTGGCGCGTTGCCGCCAATCTGGACAACAGCGGCAATGAAAGCACAGGTAAATCGCAGCTGAGCATGCAGTTTCAGCATGCCAATATTGCCGACCGTGACCATGTGCTGAGTTTGCAATACACCACCACGCTGGAAAACCCCAGCCAGGTCAGCGTGTACGGCATCGGCTACCACTTGCCCTTGTACGAGTTCGGGGACGCCATCGACCTGTTTGCCAGTTATTCGGATGTCGATTCCGGTTCCGTGCTGGCCGGGATTTTCAATCTGCAGGTCAGTGGCCGGGGGGCGGTGTTCGGCGCTCGCTACAACCACAACCTGCGGCGTGTCGGTGACTACGAATCCAGGCTCATTTACGGCATCGACTACAAGGCCTATCAAAACAATGTATCGCTGCAAGGCGTGCAGCTTGGCAACGACGTCACGGTACATCCCCTCAGTCTTGCCTATGCCGGCAGCCTGAGTACCCGCGACGGCGCAGCCAACTTTGCCTTGACCGCGATTCGCAACGTGCCGGGCGGCGACAAGGGCGGCAGCGCCGATTTCAACCGCGTGCGCGCCGGCGCGCCGGCCGATTACAGTTTGTTGCGCTACAACGCCGGCTACAGTCGGGCCTTGCCCGCGGATTGGCAGGCGCGCCTGACTGTGTCCGGCCAATTCACCAGCGATGCGCTGGTGCCGGGCGAACAGTTCGGCGCCGGTGGCGCCACCTCGGTGCGCGGCTTTGCCGAGCGCGACGTGTCCAACGACGTGGGGCATCTCGTCAGCGCCGAACTCTACACCCCCAATTTATGTGCCGGCATCAAACAAATCGCCACGCAATGCCGCGCACTGGCGTTTTACGACACTGCGCATGTGCGCCGCAACGACCCGCTGCCCGGCGAAGTGGCGCGGGCATCGATTGCCAGCATCGGCCTCGGCCTGCGCATGAGCGTCGCCAGTCACATGACGCTGCAGATGGATGTTGGCCATGTGATCGATGCCGGCCTGACGCAAGCTAAAGGCGACAACCGGCTGCATTTCAGACTCGGACTGATGTACTAAATAAAGAAGCAGAGAGGCGAAGCAGGGGGAAAATATGAAAACCAAGGATGCCATGCGATACATGCGGAACGAATCGGCCATGCCTGAGAACGCCGCGCTACGCCGCCGCCTGTTGCCGCTGCTCATTGCCGCTTGCTTCTCCGGCACCGCGCTGGCCAATCCGGCCGGTCCGCAAGTGGTCAACGGCCAAGTCGGATTCGCCCAGCAGGGCAGCACCCTGTCGATCACCAACACGCCCGGCGCGATCATCAACTGGCAAAGCTTTTCGATCAATCCCGGCGAGCTCACGCGCTTCATCCAGCAACATCCGGGCAGCGCCGTCCTCAACCGCATCGTCGGTCAGGACCCGTCGCAGATTCTCGGCGCCCTGCAATCCAACGGCCGCGTGTTCCTGGTCAACCCCAACGGCATCCTGTTCGGCGCTGGCGCCCAGGTCGATGTCAACGGCCTGGTGGCCTCCACGCTCAACATCAGTAACCAGGATTTCCTGCTCGGGAAAATGCATTTTGCCGCCGGCGACAAGGCCGCCGCGCTGAAGAACCAGGGGGCGATCACCACCCCGGCCGGCGGGCAGGTCTACCTGATTGCACCGAATGTCGAAAACAGCGGCATCATCACCTCGCCCAAGGGCGAAGTCCTGCTGGCGGCGGGGCACACGGTGCAACTGGTCGATTCCATGAACCCCGACCTGCACGTCGTACTCAGCGCGCCGGACAACGAAGCGCTCAACCTCGGCCAAGTGATTGCACAAGGCGGCAAGACCGGCATTTACGGTGCGCTCATCAAGCAGCGCGGCATTGTTAATGCGAACAGTGCGGTGGTGGGAGAGAACGGCAAGATCGTGTTCAAGGCCAGCAAGGATAGCTTGCTGGAAGCCGGCAGCGTGACAACGGCCACTGGCGAAGGGAAAGGCGGCGAAATTCATGTGCTGGGCGAACGCGTCGGCCTGACGGGCGATGCCATGATCGACGCCAGCGGCAAGCAGGGCGGCGGCACAGTGCTGGTCGGCGGCGATTATCAGGGCAAGAATGCCGATATCCGAAATGCCAAGGCGACTTATGCCGGCATGGATACCGCAATCAAGGCAGACGCCCTCGACAGCGGCGAGGGCGGCAAGGTCATCGTATGGGCCGACGAGACCACACGCTCTTACGGCCATATCTCCGCCAGAGGCGGCGCACAAGGCGGCAACGGCGGCTTTGTCGAAACCTCCGGTAAATTCCTGGACATGCAGGGCAGCGTGGATACCCGGGCTCCCAAGGGGACGGTCGGAACCTTGCTGCTTGACCCGACCGACATCTATATCGCTATCGATGAGACGAGTGCGGGCATGGGGCCCCTGGATACTTCCGCCGAAGGAGGAGAGCCGAATTTTGCGGCTTCCGGCACAGTAAGCGACTCGCTGCTTACCGTGAATACCTTGCAAAATGCATTAGGCAATGGATCGGTCAAGGTCACGACGATCAACGGTTCCGGAGGCGGAAGCGGCATTATCAACGTGGTCGATGGCATTACTTGGGGCAACGGCAGTATCCTGTCGCTCGAGGCTGAGGGCGGGATCATCGTCAATGGTGCGATATCCAATAGTGCCGGTGGCACTCTGGGCTTGCGCACTACCAGCGGCGACATCACCCAAAGCGCGACCATTAGTGTTCCCTCTCTCTTCGCCTATGCCGACACGGGTTCGGTCGTATTGAATAACCCGGGGAACAGCGTGACCAAGCTTGCAGGATGGGCGGGAAGTACGGGCACGGGTTTTAGTTTCAATAATGCCGGTGGGCTGACTATCGGTATGGTGAGTACCGCGCTAGGTACATCAAACGGCATCGCTACTTATAACAACAAGCCAATTTCGCTAACGGCGGGCGGTGCGCTCAATATCGAAAACACCATTGACTCGAACGGTGGCAATACGGCCATCACCGCTGCGGGGAATGTGACTTTTACTGCGGCCGGCAAGATATTCACAGACAACGGTCAGCTCGCTCTTTCGTCCAGCCTTCCAGAAGGGAGCATCAGCCTAGTATCCGGCGCCCAGATCAGTACCGGAAACGGTTTGGCCAGCTTGAAGGCGGACAAGATGTCTTTGGTTGGTACAGTCAGTGCAGGTACCAACACGGTCGAACTGATGCCTTACACTCCGGGTAAATTCATCAATCTTGGCAGCGTGGGGGACGGCACCAATAGCACCCTTGAATTGTCGGCCACCGAGTTGAGCCAGGTTACTGCCGGAACCTTGCGCATTGGCGACACGGCGAGCGGCAATCTGCAGATT
>DATLIB010000298.1:0-9006 GCA_035539595.1 Noviherbaspirillum sp. | reverse complement strand
GTATGCGATCGCGCGCCACGGCATGCAGGCCGATCCGCTGGCGGGTCATTTGTTCGCCTTCCTCAATCGCCGCGCCACGCAAATCAAGATTCTCTACTTCGACCGCAGCGGCTGGTGCGTGTGGGCCAAGCGGCTCGAGCAAGGGCGCTTCCTGTCGGACTGGAAGCGGGTCACGACGCGCGAGATCGATGTCACCCAACTCAAGCTCCTGCTCGAAGGGATCGAGGTGGTGCGCAGGCGGCATCGGTACCGCATTGACGCGCGCGCATCGACGGCGCAGGACTCGCCATGGCCGCGATGATGTTTTATCATCGCGGCCATGTCCAAGACAGCCGTCGCCACTGCCGATTCCTCTGTGCCCGATATGCAGCAATTGGCGGCGCAAGTGGCTGCACTGTCGGCGCACTGCGATGCCGTGCAGCGCGAGAACGTGCAGTTGCGCGCCCAAGTGGCATGGTTCCAGCGCCAGCTGTTCGGCAGCAAGAGCGAGCGTCGCATCGCCCTGCCCGATGCGATGCAGGGCACGCTGGGCGAAGCCTTCGACGCCGTGCCCGCCACTTCCCTCGCGGGCAAGAAGACGCGCGTGGCCGGCCACGCGCGCACCGCCACACCGAATCGTCCTGCCGGCGACGAATCGACGCTGTTCTTCGACGAGAACAAGGTTCCGGCCGAAGTCATCCGGGTACCGAACACCGAGGCCGAAGGACTCGACCCCGAGGAGATCGAGGTGATCGGCGAGCGTGTCAGCCACCGGCTGGCGCAGCGTCCGGGCAGCTACGTGATCCTCGAGTACGTGCGCCCGGTGATCAAGCGGCGCGCTACGCAGGCACTGTCCTGCCCTGCGGCACCTTCGGGCGTGCTCGAAGGCAGCCGCGCCGACGTGTCGTTCATCGTCGGCCTGCTGGTCGACAAGCTCTGCTACCATCTTCCGCTGTACCGCCAGCACCAGCGCCTGGCGCAGGCCGGCGTGAAAGTCAGCCGGCCATGGCTGACGCAGATTGCGCAAAGCGCGATCGCGCTGCTCGAACCGATCCACGACGCGCAATGGCAATCGATCCTGGCCTCGCGCGTCAAGAAGATGGACGAGACGCCGATCAAGGCAGGGCGGGACGGCCCGGGCAAGATGAAGTCTGCGTACTTCTGGCCGGTGATGGGACAAGCCGACGAGATCTGCTTCCATTACCAGCCGAGCCGGCGGCAGAAACATGTCGAACAGATGCTGGGGCAAACCGTACCGGCAGGCGGCGTCTTGCACACGGACGGTTACAGCGCCTATGCGTGGTATGCGAAGAAGACGGGGATCGCCCATGCTCAGTGCTGGGCGCACAGCAGGAGGGGCTTCATCAAGGCCGAAGGCATCGAACCCGACCGCGTGGCCGAAGCGCTGGCGCATATCGGCGTGTTGTACCGTGTCGAGCAAGAGATCCGGGACAAGAACCTGTGCGGACAAGACAGGCGCGCCTGGCGGCAGCAGCATGCGAAGCCGGCGGCACAAGCGTTCTTCGCCTGGATCGAGAAACAGTTCGAGGGGCACGGCTTCCTGCCGAGCAGCCCATTCACGAAGGCGCTGGCGTACGTGCGCGAACGCCAGGAGGGGCTGTTGCTGTACCTGGACGATCCGGATGTGGAGATCGACACGAACGCGCTGGAACGTGCGTTGCGCGCCATTCCGATGGGCAAAAAGAATTGGATGTTCTGCTGGACCGAGCTTGGCGCCAAACAGATCGGCATTGCGCAAAGCCTGCTGGTAACGTGCAAGCTGCACGACATCGATCCGTATGACTATCTGGTGGACGTGCTGCAGCGCGTGGGCCAGCATCCGGCATCGCGCGTGCACGAGCTCACACCGAGGATGTGGAAACAGATCTTCGCCAACAATCCGCTGCGCTCACCTCTGCATCAGTCCACCTGATATAGCAAGAATGCCGCTCAGTTACCGGTTACGTTGGCACACAGGCAAGCCAATGCACAGCGGCGTCTTCGCTTGCTCGGTTTGGCGCATTTAAAAGAAGGCAAGAGCTACGTTGCGGTGGCGCAGAGTTTAAGAGTCACGCGCCATGCGGTGATGCGATGGGCCGACTGGTTTGCCACTGATGGCATCGAGCGCTTGTCAGGGGTACCACAAGGCGGGCGGCCACCCCGGCTAGGCAAAGCGCAGCAAGAAGCGGTGCGCCGAGCCATCGAACAGACACAAGATGCACGGGGTGGCGGCAGTATCCTGCGGGAAGAGATCCGGCAACTGTTGCGCGAGCAATTCCATGTCGACTACAGCCTTAATGGTGTCTACCATTTCTCGATCGCCTTGGCATGTCTTGGATTTCAGCGCGTGCAATCAGCCCGCAAGGGGACTTGCCGGCGCGGACGGCGTTTAAAAAAATGTTCGCGCTTCAGGTGCAGTCGGTCGTGCCGCCACACGTCGCGTCTGACCAAGTCGACATCTGGTTTCAGGATGAAATGCGGATCGGCCAGCGGGGAACGCAGACCCGGCTATGGGCACGCAAAGGGACACGACCGCGCGTGGTGCGACAGCAGCAATCGGATTCAGCCTATATTTTGGTGCGCTCTGCCCTGCGCGGGACAGGGCGGCCGGAGTCGTCCTGCCGCATGCCAATACCGAAGCCATGGGGCATCAACTCCAGGCGGTCAGCGATGCTGTGCTGACGGGATGGCATGCGGTTGTGGTACTGGATCGGGCCGGCTGGCACACCACGCCGAAACTACCGCAGTGGGCCAATGTGTCGCTGTTGCCGTTGCCGACGGGTTCCCCCGAACTCAATCCCGCTGAACAGGTGTGGCAGCAACTGCGTGACCGCCATTTGGCCAGCCGATGCTTTCAAAGTTACAACCAGATTGTCGATGCCTGTTGCGATGCATGGAATACCTTCACCTCGATTCCTGGCGCCATCCGCACTCTCTGCTCCCGTTCTTGGGCCAATCTCAATCAACCGGCTGCAACTTGATTAAGGGGGATTGGTATTACAGGTGGCGAGGGAGTTTTTCCTACAGATACGGACGTGCCACTTACTTTCTCGCCTGCTAATTGAAGCCATGAGGTCTCTCCTTGAGCATACGTTGAGCAGGAGAGAAAGAGCTGAGAAAAAGGGGGCAGGTGATTTCTCACTTCCCCCCTGGATTGCACTACATAAATTTTGGTGGGCCTCCCGTGAGTCGAACACGGCACCAACGGATTATGAGTCCGCTGCTCTAACCAAGCATGAGCTAGAGGCCCAGTATAGTCTGCATCGCGTTTTATCGACTGAATATTATCTTTGCCAACACCCAGTTGTCGAAATAGCAGGCTATTGTAACTGACCTATGGAAATTAACCGCCTTCCAAGAAGCTCTTTAACTTATCTGAGCGAGAGGGATGTCGTAATTTGCGCAATGCCTTAGCTTCTATTTGGCGGATGCGCTCCCGAGTAACATCGAACTGCTTACCGACTTCTTCCAACGTGTGGTCAGTGGACATCTCGATTCCGAAACGCATGCGCAACACTTTCGCTTCACGCGGTGTTAATGAATCCAACACATCTTTCACCACCCCTCGCATTGATGCATGCAGAGCGGCATCTGCGGGAGCCAATGTATTGTTATCTTCGATGAAGTCACCGAGATGCGAATCGTCATCGTCTCCGATCGGAGTTTCCATCGAAATCGGCTCTTTCGCGATCTTCATGATCTTGCGAATCTTATCTTCAGGCATCTCCATTTTGAGCGCCAGCGTTGCCGGATCGGGTTCGGCACCAGTCTCTTGCAAAATCTGGCGTGAAATGCGATTCATTTTGTTGATCGTTTCGATCATATGCACAGGAATGCGAATCGTGCGTGCCTGGTCAGCAATAGAGCGAGTAATAGCTTGACGAATCCACCATGTCGCATACGTTGAGAATTTATAACCACGGCGGTATTCGAACTTATCGACTGCCTTCATCAATCCGATATTGCCCTCTTGAATCAAATCAAGGAATTGCAGACCGCGGTTAGTATATTTTTTGGCGATCGAAATTACCAGTCGCAGATTGGCTTCAGTCATTTCGCGCTTAGCCTTGCGTGCTTTCATCTCACCTGCCGCCATCTTTTTGTTGATATTACGCAAATCCGGCAACGGCAATACGACACGCGCCTGCAGATCAATCAGTTTCTGCTGCAATTCTTTGATAGTTGGAACATTGCGACTGAGGACAGTGCTATACGTATGGTTGCCCATAACTTCGCCGTCAATCCAGTCAAGATTAGTTTCATTGCCGGGAAAAACTTTGATGAAGTGTGCGCGCGGCATGCCACAACGATTCACCGTTGCATCGAGAATTTGCTTTTCGATATGACGTACTTCATCAACTTGACCGCGCAATGTGTCACACAATTTTTCAACAAACTTAGCAGTGAAACGGATGCCTAACAATTCGTTGGAGATGGTCTCCTGCGCTTTTACATAGGGCTTGGAGTTGTAACCTTCCTTTTCGTAGGCTTTACGCATTTTGTCGAACTGGTTCGAGATTTCCTCGAACTTTGCCAATGCATCGCGCTTCAATTGCTCTAGTTGCTCTGCAGAAAAGCCAGCCGCACCGCCACCACTATTATCCTCTTCTTCCTCGTCCTCCTCGCCTTCCTCATCTTCATCATCGGCTGCAGCAACAACGGCGCTGCCGGTGTCTTCCGAAGCATTCGGATCTACTAGGCCATCGACAATTTCATCTATTTTAATTTCTTCATTAGTGACACGATCCGCGGCAGCAAGGATTTCAGCGATTGTCGTCGGGCAAGCTGAAATCGCCTGGATCATATCTTTTAGGCCATCTTCGATACGTTTGGCAATTTCAATCTCACCTTCACGAGTCAGCAACTCTACCGATCCCATTTCACGCATATACATGCGCACTGGGTCGGTAGTACGTCCGAAGTCGGAATCGACAGTCGACAGGGCGGCCTCAGCCGCTGCTTCAGCATCATCGTCACTCGCCCCACTGGCGACACTATCGGACAGCAATAACGTCTCAGCATCCGGCGCCTGCTCGTAGACGGCGATCCCCATATCGTTGAATGTGCCGATAATGCCATCAATGGCTTCCGGATCGACAATGTTTTCCGGCAGGTGATCGTTGATTTCCGCATAAGTAAGAAAGCCACGATCTTTGCCCAGCTTGATTAGCGTTTTAAGTTTTTGACGGCGTTGTTCTAGCTCTTCTTCACTTGCCTCGGTGTCTGATGAGAACGCATCCTTCAGCAAGGCTTTCTCCTTGGCCTTGCGGTCTTTCGCCTTTGCTTTATCGGCCGCTTTAAGCTCCGCGCGCTCGACGGCATTTAGCGCCGCCACCTCATCGTTCTCCGGTTGAAAATCTTTTGGCTTGCGCCCGCGACGACCAGGCACTTTTACCGATGGAAGCACATAACCCGAGGTATCGATAGCGGCCAAGGCTGCAGCATCGGTAGTCTGGCTAACGACCATAACTTTGCTATCGGACTGTGGCTGCTCAGCTTTTTCAGTCTTGCTGGCGGCCTTTGGTTCGGTTTTCTTGTTCGTCACGGGTGCTTTCAATTTCGCGGGAGCGGGCTTTGCAGTAGCTTTGGATGACGGTTTCGCCTTGGATGAAGCTGCTTTTGTAGCTGCCTTAGGCTCCATCTTAACGACTGCCTGCGTCGTAGTTTTGCCCGACGTTTTTGCCTTACTTGCGGGAATTGCTGCAGTGGCTTTCTTTACGACAGGCTTTGCCATCGACTTACTTGAAGCGGGTTTGGTTGCAACCGATTTCGCTTTTTTTTCAGTAACAGTCGTTTTCGCGGTTTTTTTCATTGCGTTTGCCATGGAATCAATACCAACTGGATTGCTCTCGTGCGCCGAGGGAATTGCGCTTGGTGGAGCCAATGAGCCGATTGTTAGAATTGGCCCGGCCTACGCTCGCGCGACACTTATCTGACCGCTTCGCCCCGCATTGCAGCAGGACAAAACACTCTAAGACATTGAATCAAAAGCTTTAAATTATACTACAGCTAGCAATATTTCTCCAGCCAAAAGCTAACGCGTCCTTTAACGTAACGTGGTTTCGACCTCAGCTTGGCGCCGGAGTTGCTCCTGTTGCTGCATCAGTTCCCGATAGCGCACGCGAGCCTCCTCGGTCTTTAACCCATCCTTTGCCAAGCCATCAAGCTCAACTTTCAACACCTGCATTTTAGTCTGGCGCACTGCCCCAGCAAGTTCAAGACGCGCGACCTGGGGATCAGACTCGGTTTCTGCCGCAATTTCAGCGATTAGCGGGTCAAAATCCGCATTAACCACGCGCAACTGCTCTGCCAACGTGGCGAAACTTGCCTGTGCGCCTAGCGCGTTACAAGCACCGATCAATTGCATCAGCATCACCGCATTGTCCGGCGCGAGTTGCGCCGCCGCATCCAATGCGATCTGGTCGAGGTCGATAGAGAGCGATGGATGCGCCACTAGCAAACGCATCATTTGGCGCTCCAACCCCATTGGAGGCGTGCGCTTGGTGCGTGGTGGCGCCACTTTTGAGCGCGCAACCGGTTGCGCCAGTTCGAATAACGATTCTATTTCCGAAGGTGAGGTTTGCGTCAGTTGCGCCAAACCGCGCACAATCTGTAAACGTAGCGCGGATGCCGGCATTGACTGCAGCATGGGTTTGGCATCGAACTGCGCTTTGGCCCGACCTTCCGGCGTCGTTAGATCATTATCCTGAGCCACCTCTTTTAGCAGGAATTGCGACAGCGGCATGGCGTCGCGCACCTGCTCCTCAAAAGCGTTTGCCCCATACTGACGGATATAGCTGTCAGGATCGTGTTCGGCCGGCAGAAACAGGAACTTCAAGGTTTTGTTATCCGTTGCGTGCGGCAGACAGGCCTCAAGGGCACGGCGTGCGGCACGACGACCGGCTCCATCTCCATCGAAACTAAAAATCACATGATCGGTTTGGCGCAACAGTTTGTGCACATGAAGCGGTGTACAAGCCGTGCCCAACGTGGCAACAACTTGAGGAAACCCAAGTTGCGCCAAAGCAACAACATCCATGTAGCCTTCGGTTACCAGAACATAACCGGCATCTCGAATGGCTTGGCGTGCCTCGAACAGACCATACAATTCGTTTCCCTTTTGGAATAAAGGCGTTTCTGGAGAGTTCAAGTATTTGGGCTCACCGCCGTCCAGTACACGGCCACCGAAGCCGATCACTTGGCCTTTGGTGTTGCGAATTGGAAACATAATTCGGTCGCGGAAACGGTCATACCGCTTGCGATTCGGTTTCTCTTCTTCAGTTTTGTCGATGACAATGCCTGCCTCGACCAATGCACCTGCGTCATAATCGGAGAATACCGCACGCAAACCGTCCCAGCCGTCGGGCGCATAACCCATACCGAATCTGGCCGCGATTTCCCCTGTGAGTCCTCGTTTTTTCAGGTAAGCAATGGCATGTTGTGCCGTACGCAGTTGTTGACGGTAGAAGTCACTGGCGCGTGCCATGACTTCCGATAACGCAAGACTCTTTGCCTGAATTTCAGCTCGCTGCGCCGGCGGCAGGCGATCCTGCTCAGGAACAACCATGCCGACGCTCTGCGCCAAGTCCGTAACAGCATCTACAAAACCCAAGCCGGAATATTCGATTAAAAAACCAATCGCAGTCCCGTGCGCACCACAGCCAAAGCAATGATAAAACTGCTTGGTCGGACTAACGGTAAAGCTAGGGGATTTTTCGTTATGGAATGGGCACAAGCCCATGTAGTTGGCTCCGCCTTTCTTCAGTTGCACATAGCGCCCCACCACATCGACGATATCGACCCGGCTGAGCAAATCCTGAATGAAAGACTGAGGGATCACGGCAATACGAGTAGTTGAATTGTCCCGGGAAACAGCTGGCAGGACCAGGCTTGAGCGTCTACACGCGCCTTTCTGCCGTGAAACGAATGTGGGGGCAAAGCGGCTTTTTTAAACCACCGCCATGGCATCGCCTAACCTTTGGACAAGGCTGCTTTAACCAAGCCGGATACAGCGGTCATGTCCGCGCGACCGGCGAGTTTGGGTTTCAATACTGCCATTACTTTACCCATATCTTGCGGGCCTACAGCACCACTTGCCGATACGGCAGCGGAAACTTCGGCTTGGATTTCAACATCGGACATTGCAGCGGGCATGTAGGCCGACAATACAGCGACTTCAGCTTTTTCAACGTCGGCAAGATCCTGGCGTCCGCCAGCTTCAAACTGGGTAATGGAATCCTTGCGTTGCTTGATCATCTTTTCAAGGATGGCGAGGATGTGGGTGTCGGTCAGATCAATACGCTCATCGACTTCTTTTTGCTTCATCGCCGCGGTCAACAAGCGAATAGTGCCAAGCTTACCGACATCCTTGGCACGCATAGCGGCCTTCATGTCTTCGGTGATCTGCTCTTTCAGGCTCATGTTGTTCTCCAATATCGACAGTATTATTAGCACCCTACTGGCTGGCAAAGAGTGCAGTGGGTGAGCAGAGTGTGAACTAGGGTACGCAGCGCCATCAATGCACCCAAAACACAAAAACCCGCCACGGAAAAACACCGAAGCGGGTTTGCACGACACCGCACACAACGTGCGGAGCAAGAATCAGTAGAGCTTTTTCGGCAATTGCTGACTGCGAATACGCTTGTAATGGCGCTTCACGGCAGCTGCAAGCTTACGCTTACGCTCAGCAGTCGGCTTTTCGTAAAACTCGCGCGCGCGCAACTCGGTCAGCAGGCCGGTTTTTTCAATGGTGCGCTTGAAGCGACGCATAGCGACTTCGAACGGCTCGTTTTCTTTAAGGCGAATTGTGGTCATGTAAACTCAACCAAATGGGTTTTTATGGAAAGAGGGCGAGTATAACAGGTTCAACAGGCATTGCAAAGAATGTTATCTCCCCCGCGCCAGATTGGCGATTTTTTGTTAAACAGCCAATCCAGTCGCTGCCCCCGATGCCCAAGCCCACTGAAAATTGTAGCCGCCTAACCAGCCGGTTACGTCCACTGCTTCACCGATGAAATGCAGACCTGG
>DATLIB010000297.1:0-2437 GCA_035539595.1 Noviherbaspirillum sp. | reverse complement strand
AAAAAATCCCATATTCGTGGGAGCTAATTCTTGATCTTCATCAAGTAGTATTGCGAAAACGCAATACGTGCATGCCTTTCGGCAATGCCGACTTCAGGGACAGAGCAATGAACGATATGCAGCGTTTTAATCTTCTTGGGTCATCAGTACAGTTTCAGCGGGCATGCGCTCACATTAAAAAAATTGCGGGCGTGGACGCTACGGTATTAATCGCCGGCGAAACGGGAACCGGCAAGGAAATGGCAGCGCGGGCGATTCACTACTTGGGCAAGCGCTGCGACAAGCCCTTTATCCCGGTCAATTGCGGTGCACTGGCCGAAACGCTTCTCGAGAGCGAACTGTTCGGTCACGAGCGCGGCGCGTTTACCGACGCCAAATCCGCATCTCCCGGACTGGTCAGCGAGGCCGACGGTGGCACACTTTTTCTCGATGAAGTCGATGCGCTCAGCCTCAAAGCCCAAGCCGCACTCTTGCGCTTTCTGCAGGACAGAACCTATCGCCGTGTTGGCAGCAGCGTGACGCGGCAGGCGGACGTGCGCATCATCGTGGCAAGCAATGCCGATCTTGAAAAAATGGTGGAAGCGCGGCAGTTCCGGCGCGACCTGCTCTATCGACTCAACGTATTGATGCTACGCATGCCAGCGCTGCGCGAGCGCGAAGGCGATGCGCTGGAACTGGCGCAGGCATTCCTGGCGCGCTTCAGCCGCCAGTATCGTGTGCCGCAAAAATCCTTTCACCCGGTCACCCTTTCCTTCATCGGCAATTATTCCTGGCCCGGGAATGTGCGTGAACTGGAAAACGTTGTTCTGCGTGAATTTTTGATGTGCGACGACCGCGAGATCAAGCTGGGTGCGGAAGCAGGCACCACGACCGACGTCGCGGTGCCTGATGGTTATTCTTCTTTCAAGACCGCCAAGGCGCTCGCGATCGCCGAATTCGAACGGCGCTATGTGCGTGATATGCTCAAGCGTTCCGAGGGGAATCTGTCGCACGCGGCGCGCCTTGCCGGGCAAGACCGCAGCGCATTCGGCAAGCTGGCGCGCAAGCACGGCTTCAGCCAGGCGGCACTGCAGTTGCATGAAAGCGGCGACTGAGCCGCGCCGATTGCCCTCTTCGTTTTAGGGCATCCCTTCATGGACGAAAAACTGGTATTGGATGTGATGGCGGAAATCCGCGACTATCTGGCCGCTCGGCCCGATAGCGCGGATACGTTGGAAGGCATCCATCAATACTGGCTGCTCTGGCCCAACGGCCAGGAAGCCCCTGCCGTCACTCAGGCCGCTCTTGATCTATTGCTGGAGGCCGGCGTCGTCGAATGCGTGCGCTATGGCGGACGCGTGTTGTGGCGACGGCGGCGCGAGAAAGAACATAAGGATGAAACAGCCGAAAGCTGATCGTCCTGCTCTCCTCCGACGCTCTATTTCACAGCGAAAGCAACTTTTCCTTGTGCCGCAGCTTTCATCGCCTTGGCAGGCGAACGGCGAGCCGTTCAAAATCCCCGCCACGCCATCGCATTCGGTTGCGCTTCTCACACTGACCTCATCCCCTCGCATACGCCGGTAATCCATACATGGATTCCCTCGGTTTGCCCGTCTCCAGTCCCTACAGTCGTGCTTGCGTGGCGACTTCGCTGCCTATTTTTTTATAACTCCCTGAGACGATTTACTTCCCGATTCAACACCTAATTGTATTTAGGCTCAATCCAATCGCTCGACACCTTCGTCGTGCCAGCGCGCTTGCTCTTCATAATCCGTGGCAATTTTTTCGAGCATTGCTGATGCGACCTTTCAGGCTGCCGACAAAATGAAAGCGGCTCTGTTCCGGATGTTGTGCACCGGATGTTCAACTTCTGCGTTGCCTTGATGCCGCTTTGAAGGAGGACGCATTCCCAAATTCATTGACGACACGCCCTAACATCTCATTCCGTGAACTTGTAATACAAGTGACAACTCTAATTTTTAATATTCCTTGTGTAACAGGGAATAGTTGAAAGGCATGGTTGTGGGTTATTTATTGCTTGACCGCATTTGTACCACTGCAGGCTCTCACCTTTACCGCGCCCGACGTTTACAAGGGGGAGTACAAGGGGGAGTACAAGAGGGCACGCCCACCACCTTGAAAGTGCTTGATCTCGCCGATACATTTCCCGCGCAAGCAGCGCGCTTTCGACGCGAGTATGAAATGCTGCAAGCGTTGGATATCGCAGGGATTGTAAAACCCAGCGCGCTGCTCGATGAACAGGGACAGCTGTCGATGGATGTAGGAAACATCGTCGGTGAACCGCTCGAAGCCATCCTGAATCACCACCGGCTGGATTTGCCGACCTGCCTTCGTCTGGCCTGCCAACTGGCAGACGTTCTGGCCGGTCTGCATGCCAGCCATATCATTCATCAAGATCTACGTCCGCTCAATTTCATGGTGACGCCGGAAGCACGGA
>DATLIB010000296.1:0-6669 GCA_035539595.1 Noviherbaspirillum sp. | reverse complement strand
GTACTGCTGCTGCCTCTACGCGGGCGCAGCGCTGCTGGCAACTCTGCCGCGGACGCGCCCAGGATACTGCCGCAGCCTAAGGCGGCGGCCCACTAGCTTGACCGTACGATTATCGAAAGCGAGATTGCCATGACCAGCTTTTGCGTTGAAACGATCGCCGCCAACCCGCATTTGCGCGCCAGCCACGGTGTATTGCGCGCGGGTGCGCTGACCATTACCACCAACGCCCGGACGGCGGCAACGCTGCTGCTGGATAAAGCGCAGGCCAACATCGACGGCATGCTAGGTGCCGCCCGCAGCGAAGCCGGCGACCTGGTGGACAGTGCGCGTAACGAAGCCGCCGGCATCCTGGCCGCGGCGCATGCCGACGCAGAACGCGTCCGCAGCGAGGCGCAAGCCGAGGCCGACAGTGTTCTGTCTGCTGCGCGCGACGAGGCCCGGCAACTCGCCAGTCGAGAGCAGCAACAGGTGCTGGAACAAGCCGCCGTGCTGCTGCAATCCCTGGAACGGGTGAATGCGACTTTCCTGGAAGGTGCGGAAGATATCGTCGCCGACCTGGCGCAAACCCTGTTCGACCGCCTGGTGATGCGCACCACCCCGCGCGAACAGATCGACGCCGCGCTCCGGTGCGTGATGCAGGAGGCGCCACCCAAGCTGGTCGATGCCCTGCTCAAGGTACACCCGGACGACATTGAGGTACTGCCCGAGCTGGACTGGCCGGTCAAGGCCGACAGCACGCTGGTGCGCGGCTCCTGCCGGCTGGAAGCCTCCAACGGCCAATGGTGCGCCAATTTCAACGCGGCGGTGGACGCGGTGAAAACCGCTTTCAAGCAAGGCGTCAACGATGCGCAGTTGATGGCGGCGGAGGCCGCCGCCGAGAACGCTGACAACTCGGAAGCGATAGCAGAACACACGGAAGCAGCCGTCGAACATCCGGAAGCAGTTGCCGAACATGCAGAAGAGATGGCCGGGCATGAGGAAACGCCGGAAGAGTATGCGGAAGAAATGGACGAGTACACAGAGGAGATGGACGAGCAGGCTGCGGACGACGGCGAAGAGCCGGACGATGCTGCCCGCTAGCAGCTCGTCACTCCTCATTTTTCATCCGTAGGTTGGCGGTGAGCGAAGCGAACCCCAACAGCGGCGTTCGCAATGGCCAGGCCGGACAAACGTTCTGGTTCGCTCACCGCCAAGTCATGGACGAACAACGAGAAGCGAGCCCTCATCTCGCTGATTGGCACTGACTGCGAAGCCTGCCGCCGATGTATGCGATGCATGCGCTGCATGCGTTTTCTATTGACAACGACGCTACATTTTCTGTGGTGCCAGTCGCCGACTCTCTGAAATTGGAACTGAAGTCGTGTTGTGGGCACTCATGATCATGGTTCCGATCAACTAACTATGTGAAAGCAGAGCATATGCCGATACCGGACGAATACAAAACGTGGTTTGAAGAAGTGTGCAAGGAAGCTGAATTGGACGATGTGGCTCTGGCCGTCGAAGAATGCGGAATGGTTCTCAACGAAGTGCCATTTTTATTCGTCAAGGGGATCGTCGATAGCGAGTCGCGGTTGATCGTGCAGGCGATTATCGAACAATTGCCTCAGACCGGCGCCATGGAAATCCTGTGCCGCATTCTTGAAATCCAAATGGTTCTGGCAGGACCGACCGGCCCGGTATTCGGACTGGAGCGTACCTCCAACACCCTGATGCTGGTGACGACCATTGCGCCGGGCGAAGTGTCGCCAACGGCGATGGTGGCTCTGTTGCGCTTGCTGGCACCCATGGCGCGCATTTGGCGTGACACGCTGCATGCGACCGGTCCGGTACAGCTCAACAGCCAGCAAAAGAAAATGATGGAACAATTCAATCGTACGTGAGGAGCGTGCCATGCCTAATTTTCTCTTAACCGGCACTAATACCCATCTTGGGAAGGTGTTCGACAAGATAACGCCGGCCTTCGGCGATGCTGTTGCGACGCGTGAATCCAATAATCTTCGGGCAGGTCAGCCGCGAAACACCCCGGCCGGTCCTCCCACGCAAAATACAACTGAATCGTGGGCGCAGTGGGGTAAGCGGAACATGAAGGCTGGCACGGCGGCACTCGGTCACCAATGGCTCGCAGCCGGTATTCCCCGTTTTCTGGGCGAGATGGCGGCCGAGGGTGCCAAAGTCGCGTTGGATACCGGCGACCCAAAAGCCGTTGCGGTGGGGCTGGCCGCTATTACCACGATGAATATAGCCCGCAATATCAAAATGTGGCACGCCTACGCTACCAGGTCGGAAAGCGGAACGCGGGCCGATAACAATGCTTTCGCTGGCCTCCATGGGAACGATCCGGCAGATGATGCCAAGAGAGTGCAGGCAGGAAAACACCGCTTCCGTTGCCTGGCGTTGGCCACTGTCGGGACAGTGTTGCCGAACGTGATCGGATTCGCGGGCGCGTATGCGGGCTTAGACAAGGTGGCTGCCAGCAGACTTGGCGAGTTTGGCGCGTTCTTGGCGAGGACATGCGCACATGTCTCCGTACGTAATGCCATCTACGCGAATGGACGCGATCTGATGCAGTCGGAATTTTCCTTTGTCGATGCCGGAGGTGACCCTCAGACCATGCATGAGATGCGCGCGACCGCACTGATGTATGCCATCGGCCAGTTTGGGACGGGCATGGCCATGGACGCGGCGTCGGTGGCGCTGACGGGCAAAAACATGGAGGAAGCCTTAGGGTTGAGCAAGACGGAGCTGATGGTGGTCCGCTCGCTTGTGCGGGCCATGTTGAATGCGACTCCTGAAGGTCCTGACTTGAATGCGAATCTGGCCGTCATGGGCGAAAAGACAGCGCAGAGGATGGCAATAAATCCGCCCCGGATCCAGGAATTAACCCCCGAACAGGTCCGGGTGCTGAATAACCCGGCGCACGGCGTTAGTCTTACCGCGGCCCAGAATGCGTGGCTGACTGCGCAACACCAAGGTCATAACCCGGGCCCCCTCGCTGGTGGCGATGCTCTTACCCAACAGCAGGCTGGAGCTCTGGCCAAGTCCTATTTGCAGCATGCGGCGGTCAGCGGCCCCACGATCAGCGGTCCTAATATCTTCAAGTGTTCTAACCTGCAAACGGCGGCACACAAGTTCTTCGAACAGTCGATTACGCGGGAAGCCTTGCTGAATACCTTGGTCATTGCACTGAGTGCAGCGGATTATGGCTTATCGAAGACGAAGCACTTTGCAGACAGCGCGGACACGAGCGGCATACTGCAAGGCATGAATACGGGGCGATCGGCTGCGGTCAACGGGATGGCAATGCTCTTTTTCGCGCTCGCCTATACGCACGTCGGCGCCATATGGCAATCGTTCGGGCCAAGTCGCACCAAGGAAGAGCAGCCGCGCTTCCAAGTGCCAGCGTTGGAGGCTGAACTGGCTCAGGAGAGGACCGCTCACGGGGCCCTGCAGACCACTCATGCGAACCTGACGACCGCTCATACGACCCTGCAGACCGCTCATACGACCCTGACGGCTCAACGCAACCAACTACAGACGGATCTGCAGACTGCACGGGACAACCTGACGCAGGCACAACGGAACTTGACCAATGCACATCCGTTGTTGACACAGCGCTTGAATACGGCGCAAAAGAAGGTGGAAGATCTGGAGAATGAGGTCAGCCAGTTATGGAGCTTGGTGGTCTCGGGGGAGGAAGATCTAAAGAAAGCACAAACGCAGGTGACTGACAGAACAACAGAGCGGGATACTGCAAGACAGGACGCGGCTGACAGAACAACAGAGCGCGATACTGCAAGACAGGCAGTGACTGACCTGACAACACAATTGACTACGGCAAGGCAGCAACTGACAGATCGGCAGACGGAGTTGACAACGGCGCAGCAGGCAGTGACTGACCTGACGACAGAACGGGATGGACTCAAGCAAGAGTTGACGAAGGCCCAGAAGACCGTGCGGGACACGCAAACACAACTGGATGGAGTGCAGTCGCAGTTGGAGACGGCTGAAACGCGGATCACTGTGATGGAGCCTGAGTTGACCGCAGCGAAGAAGGAGATCGCTACGCTGCGGTCGCGGCCAGCGCCGAGCAGCCCAGAACGTGGAATGACTCCTGCTGACCTGCGGCTGATGCGGAGTAGTTCTCTTACTCTTCCACGCCACACTGCGGGAGAAAGCAGTACTGCAGCGAGGATAACGGAACTGCCGGATGATGAGACGACATCACCCGCGCCGCCGTCCAGGCCAACGAGTCCGGGGCAGCCGCACTATAGAAGTCTGTTGGAGGGCGTTCCCGAACCGGAGCCCAAGAGCCCCACGCCGAGACCGGATGAGACCACCTGAGCGTCATCAGGTTTTACGGTGGCAGACCCGCTCTCCGGTGCGCGCTTGCTGTCCTGGACCACGGCGGGCATGCAAAGAAAGGCAGGCTCAAGCGGGTAGCCGTGCAATGAGACGGTCAGGGCAATATTGGCGAGCATGAAACATTGGATCGGTCCGAGCAAATGGACCGATCCAATTTGCATTTGGATTGGCTGCTCTGGGCGTTCCTCACCGTTCCTCACGCCTTGCTTTTAATCCTTTTCACTCCTGCCAAACGAGGTGAAATAGCTAGTTACAAAAATACATTTTTAAAAGACAACTCCGTTCGGAGAAAATCTTTATCGCGTCATCGCGCTCGTCCATTTTTATTGTCTTTATGCTCACTTCAATGTAGTGCGAAAACAACATTGAAAAGGCCATCGGCCTATTGCGTGGAAATTTCGTTATTTCTTTTTTGCAATGTTGTTTTTTTACGTTAAGTTAGCCCACTTCAAAATGAGGCATGCCTAAAAGTAATCATTGATAAAGCCGTTGTTGAAACAGCAGGGAAGAGAATGAAGAGTGTTACGGATACGCCTTACCCCCATTGGGTCGCGTTGTTGCAGCGACGGGCAATGGACGAACCTGATCGCCTGGCATTTGGTTTCATGCGCAATGGTGTGGACGACGAAGTGCGTTTCACCTATGCGCAACTCGACGAAGCCGCCCGCAAGATCGGCGCCGCGCTGCAGCAGCAGGGCTTGAGCGGCGAACGTGCGGTACTGCTGTATCAGCCCGGCGCCGATTATGTCTGCGCGCTGATGGGTTGCCTGTATGCCGGCGTGGCGGCGGTGCCGGTGTATGCACCACGCCAGAATGCTTCTTATGGGCGCGTGTTGCAGATCATCGCCAGCGCGCGCGCTGCCGTGCTGTTGGCGACCGACAAGGTGGTGGCGTCGCTGGACAAGCCGGAGTGGGCGGACTTGCAGCAGGCCGGTTTGCGTTTGCTGGCGACGGATACGCTGCCGGACGCGCTGGCCGAACAATGGCGCATGCCCGACATCGATGCGGATACGCTGGCGGTGCTGCAATACACCTCTGGCTCGACCGGACGGCCGAAAGGCGTGCAGCTCTGTCACCGGCACCTGCTCGCCAATTCCCGCATGATCGCACGGGCCATGCACTGCACGCGCGAGTCGGTCGGCGTCATCTGGCTGCCGCCTTACCATGACATGGGCTTGATCGGCGGTTTGCTGCAGCCGATGTATACCGGCTTCCCGGTGCATCTGATGTCGCCGGTGACTTTCCTGCAGCGGCCGATCCGCTGGCTGGAGGCGATCAGCACCTATCGCGGCACCATCAGCGCCGCGCCCAATTTTGCGTACGAGTTGTGCGTCAATCGCATCCGCCCGGAACAGCTGGCCAACTTGGATTTGTCGAGCTGGCAAGTGGTGTGCAACGGCGCCGAGCCGATTCGCGCCGCTGTCTTGCGTGAGTTTTCCAGCCGCTTTGCACCGGCCGGTTTTGACGCGCGCGCCTTCTTTCCTTGCTACGGCATGGCCGAAACCACGCTGTATGTGGCCGGCGGTCCGTTCATGTCGGGTATGCGCACACTGCACTCGTCGCGCGATGCCTTGGCCGCCGGCAAGATACAGATCGAGAAGACCGCGGCTGCGTCTCACGTCGATGGTATCGAACTGGTCAGCAGCGGCAGGATCGATGCCGACACGGCCGTGTGCATCGTCGATCCCGCCTCCGGTCTGCGTTGCGAGAGCGGCACTATCGGTGAAATCTGGGTCGCCGGCGACACTGTCGCCGCCGGATATTGGGAGCAGCCCGAGGCGACCGCCGACACGTTCCACGCCCGCCTGCCCGACAGCGACCTGCACTGGTTACGCACCGGTGATTTGGGCAGCATCATCGATGGCGAGCTGTATGTGACCGGTCGCATCAAGGACTTGATCATTATTCGTGGCCAAAATCACTATCCGCAGGACATAGAAAGTACGGTGGCCGGCGTGCATCCTGCCTTGCGCATGCATGGCGCGGCGGCCTTCAGTATCGACCAGGCAGAAGGCGAACAGATCGGCCTGGTGCTGGAACTGGAACGCAATGCGCTGGAGATCGACCTGGCTCCGGTTGCCGCCGCCGTGCGCGACGCGGTGTCGCGCCAGCATCAGTTGCAGATCGATCGTCTGGCGTTCGTGCGCCCCGGCGGCATTCCCAGGACATCGAGCGGCAAGATTCAGCGCTACCTGACACGCCAGCACCTGTTGCAGGGCGCTTTGCCGGTAGTGGGAGAAAAACAGGAGGCGGTGCATGGCCATGATTCCCTCGCAGTATCTTGAAGCCCTGGCGCTGGAACAGGCC
>DATLIB010000295.1:0-5210 GCA_035539595.1 Noviherbaspirillum sp. | reverse complement strand
GTTTCTTGCCGTATTCGTGACTCAGTTTATTTCGCCCGCTGCGGCACCGCTTCCGCTGCAGTTCGCCCTCTACGGGGCCATCATCGCCTCCATGGGATTTGCATTTGACAGCCTGCTGGCCCTGCTGTGCGGCAGCGTCGGCAAGGTGTTGCTGGAACGCCCGCTGTTTCAGCGCTGCGCGAACGTGCTGATGGGGACGGTCTATGTGGCTTTGGCGGTTCGTCTTCTGTTGATGCGCAGGCCGGGCTGAGGCGGATGTCGGCGGGTGTGCGGCATCGGTATATTCCACATGCATCGGTAACCGTATTGACCTGGATTCGCGTTTTTAACGCCGCGATGGCGGGCGTGGTTTTGCGCCCCAGTTCATGAACAAATTAGAGCGCGCAGGACGTATGGAACTTCCCCGCTTTTCGAAGATCAGCCAAGACACTCGAAAACTCCGTCTTGTAGTTAGGACCAAGCCACACGACGCTGGATACGATACCGTCAGTAACGTAGCGCCCGAGGTAGCGTACAACACCAGTCTCAACGATGGCCCCGGAACTTCCAATGATGTTTCTCATTCGGTCCGTCAGACCCAGCACGCCATACGCAACCTCACCCGACGGATCAATGAAAACCGAATGCGACTTGGTATCTTTCAGGTATATCCATTGCTTTACCTCCAGACTTCGAATCGCGGAGACAACATCTTCGGATACTGGAGTTGCTTTCTTCTCCAACGTGCGAAGCGCATCGTCGAGTAATGAACGGTTTGCCAAATACTTTATTCGCGCAGCAGCCAAGACCTCCAGAAGATCCTTCTTCTGTTTCGCAGGCAACGGCCCGAAAATCTCAACCATGAGCAGCGTATAGCCATGGATGAATGCGGATGCTTCGTGTTCGGTTATAACCATTGGAGTTCTAACTCTGGATTGACCGGCGAGCCTGCTCGTCGGTGTTAAATGATTCGTTAGATTGCCTCTCACGAATTACTTTGGCGATTTGATCTGCTTCCGCCAAGAGCACCATGACCTGCTCCTTGATCTGCAGCAGACGTTTATAGTCAGGTGATTTCTGCGGCATCGCATCTAAGGTCGCATACTTAGTTAGATACGCACTAATGAGTACAACTTGCTCCTCGTTGTTCGGCAAGTTGAGGCTTGCAAGATAAATGCGCCAGTCTTTGTTGCCTTTGGCTGAGTTGCATGGCTTGCAGCAAGGAAGAAGATTCCCAAGTCGATGTCCATACCCACTGAAGTGCGAATCCTTAACCGTTGCAAATACATGGTCCCAAGTCTGGGCAGGGGCACCGCAATATGCACAGTAAAGTGCTTGATCTGGGTCTTGACCTAAGGCGAGGATCGCTTCTCTTACTCGGCTGTCGGAGTATTCGTCGCTTGGAGCGATAGCAGCCGCAAATGCATGATTAATCGTCGTCTTACGACGCGCCACAATCACGTATGGCTTTAAATGGCTTTTGATAGACGAGTAGTGCATCTGAGTCAATCTAACGCCGCCTTAAGCACGCAACATTTGCCGCAAAGCGGCAAGTCTACTATTGCGCATCTGGTTTGAATAACAAGTTAGATCTCGCTGCGAAATATTAACGAGTGGTCTTCGGTGGAATGTAGACATACTTTTCTTGATCTTGTTTTTTACGTTTGCGCTCCGGCCAATCGCAACTTCCGGCATCACAACAGCTAAGAAAATCACATAGCTTGCCAAGGCTTCTGCCGCTTGGCAAAGCATAGCCATCGCAACCAATATCACAATCGCCCCGTTGTTTCACATGTGGCCGCGGTCTTGATGGAGTAAAACGGCGGTGCGAAACTCCACACAGGTACAGGCGTTCACGCAAAATAATAAATCCAGCAAGCGCGCCATGAATCTGGATTGCGCGATAGCCAAGTGCGGAGCAACTTGAGCGCCCAGTGTGGACTCGGTATGCACAACTGAATCCCTTGTGAGGAGACAAGTAGCGCTGATATGAACGGATTGTGGCGAGAACAAAGCTGCGCATTGGTTTTGAAATATAACGCCTTAGGTAACCAGCCAGCGATAGCGAAGCTGTCGCAGGTACGTGTTGACTGTCATGTTATACCGGCTTGATAAGTGCGGAAATGAGGGACACTGCTAAAAAGCCTAGCCCAAGATACTTAAATATGTTGGAGAAAAGTCTGTAATTATTTTCGTTGTCCCGCTGATCATAGTGATCTATCACCTCGGCTAAAAGCACTATCGCTGCACATATAAACGCTGCATACATCGTCCAAACAGCAAAGCCATGCAAGTGAATGGAAGAGCGCTTCCCAGTCGGCACAATTAAGTCAGCTATCCAAATTCCATAAGCCCCGTATCCAAGCAAAAAGAGCGCGAAAATAATGTTAGCTACTCTTTGGCTTACTGATACTTCGTTTGGTTTGTAGTCGCTTCTCATAAGGTATAACGTCGAGCTAACCTGCGCCCTTGGGCGCCAGCGTTGAGCGACGTGTTAAATGTTTGCGCACGTCATCAACGGAATTGAAAAATTTATTGGTCTCGACTGCTTTAATGTGATCAAGCGCCTCGCGCAAATGAGCATGATGATTTTTCTTCGCCGGCACTAGATGGTAGACACCATTTTCCACGGAAAACCAACCACGCTTATTCGGCACAGAGAATTCAGGCTCAAGTGGATTTCCCGCTTCATCCCAAAACAGCCAAATCGCCGCTTCTACGTCCAGACCTTCACAATAACCGACCGCCTCTTCCTCAGTTGGGAAGAGGCGAAGTTCTCCAGTCTCAGTTTCAGCAGCAAAGATCATTACATTTAACTGCTCTGTGATATGGACAGGATCGTCCGGTATACAAAGTGGCAGGCTGATATGCAGGTCGGCTTGATCGCCTGCAAGCCGCGCCAGCATTTGTTTTTCCTCCGCACTGCATATTCATGCAGTGATAAATCGACGTGAAATAAGGCCTACTCGATACCATACCCAACCATCCCCCAAATTGCTCGATCAACTACGCTGTTGTTTCCACAAGAAACATTACAGCCTTCGGACAGAACGTGCCTATGCGTACTGGCCATGACGGCACATCCGGTTTCATGGGCTGCGCCATCCCATAGATTAATCAGCCGGTCCAGACGTCCATCGGCTTACGCTCAGAACCTGTTCGAGGTTTTGCATTCCTCCGGCTGATCCACCCGCCCCAACCGCTATTTCACACACGGCGTTAAACGATCTGCCAAGTCCTGCGCCAGCCCGCACATGGTCAGTGTCGGGTTCCAGGAACCGGAGGTGGGGAAGATCGACGCACCGGTGACATAGACGTTGCTGACGCCATGCGGCCGGTAGTCCGTCCCGACTACGGAGGTTTTCGGGTCGGTACCCATCCACAATGACGAGGCCTCGTGCACGATGATGTTGAGGCGAATCTGGCTGCGGTCCGGCGTGGCACTGCTCCAGGAACCGCCGCCGTCAGGAGCGTCGGTCCAGTACTCGATCTCCGGCGTGCCGCCGTCGCTGGTCATGGCCTGGATCGTCTGGTAAGTCGCTTCATCCAGCACGTTCCACAAGCGCATGTCTTCCTCACCGGGGGTGAGTTGCAAGGAGATGTTCGTCGTCGGGTTGTGCTCCTCGTTACGACGGATCCAGTTATTCGGATTTTTCTCGTTGACTTCGCCGAGGGTGGCGCAGACGAAGACGACGTAGTCTTCCGAGCCGATGAGTTGCTGCGGCGAGGGGGCTGCTGCCGCATCCGGGCATTCATGTGCAATCGTTTCCGCATCGGCAGTCGGATTCTTTGCCGCAAAGGCGCTGGTCTGCACGTGGTATTGGTAGCCGGCGGCGTCCTTGCCGTCCAGGTAGAGCGCCCCGATTTCCAGCGCCGACAGGTCCTTGAATGCCGAGCGTTTGACGCGCGCCGTGACGTGCGACATGAAGTGGCCGGTGTAGCGCTTGCCTGCATTCGGCAGGCGCTCCTTGAAGGAATTCATTAACAGGGTGGCAGGCGGAATGGTGCCCATGGCCAGGACGATGTTGGCCGAACCGACACCCAGCGTGCCGCGATTGGTGTCGATGGCGATGACCGTTCCACGGTCGTCGTGCAGCAGGCGTTCGACGATGCAGCGGTCCGCAATCGTGAGTGCCGTTCCGCCACCGTTCTGCGCCAGTGCTTTTTGTTTTTCATGCCGGTCGAGCAGTGTGCCGACGGTGGAATATTTGTAAAACTTGACGGTCTTCCAGCCTTGGTTATCGACGGCGATGGGGGCGGGATAGGCGTTTTGTGCCGAGGGCACGAACTTCCGGAAGTTTTCCTTGAGATTGGCGTCGAGCTGTTTTTGCAAATTGCCGTAGACGCCGTCGTTGATCTGGTCGGTGGACGTCACATGCAGGAACTTTTTCGCACGGTCCCAAAAGCCGGGCTTCAAGGTGACGTCGATCAGTTCTTGCGGCCAGTCGCGCATGAGGTCGGGCGACGGCGACGGGCACCAGGCGCTCCAGTAGGTGGAGCGTCCGCCCAGTACCGGAATGTACCCGGCCTGGAATATTTCCATCCCGGTGGTGGCCATTTCCGTGGTGCGCGACCAGGGGTAGGTGGTGGGAGGCGATCCGGTCGTGCTCTGGAATGCCATGGGCAGCATCTGGTAATGCACGGGCAACCAGAATCCGCCGCGCTCCAGCACCAGTATCTTGGCGTGCGGATTGTTGTCCAGCGTCTGCTCGATAAAAGCCACGCCTGTCGGCCCGGTGCCGATCACGATGAAGTCGTAGGTTTCGTTGAGAACGTTTTGCCAATCGCAGGCGTTGGCAAAGAACGCTTGTCCGGCGATGTCTTCCGAGGTCGGCGCCTGCGGGCCGGGAACCGGATAACCCTGCGATGTGCCGGCGGGTTTGTTGTGACGGGCGCCCTTGAAGAAGGTTTTGTAATTGGCGGTCATGACGTGGCTTTCTTGATCGTATTGGCAGATGCGGCGAGAAGGGGAGAGAGGAGAAGCCGCCCGATGTGTCGAGCGGCAGAGGCAGGGACGGATGGCGACGACGGCACAGCGACCGGGCCTTGAATCTTGTTTCGCCCGCCCGCCGCTCCGCCGCCACAATCCGCGGGCAGCGATGAGATGCTTATTGCGCCGGCGTCTTGCTGTTGTACGGCATGACGCGCGGCTTGCCTTTCCGGTCAACCGCTTTCAGCTTGTTGCCGCTGGTTGCGGCGTACCATACCGGCAGGGTCTTGAAGGTCAACAC
>DATLIB010000294.1:0-5413 GCA_035539595.1 Noviherbaspirillum sp. | reverse complement strand
CGTGCGTCGGAAGACGACTTGCCGAGCCAGGACGAGATCATCACGATGATTTCGCAGCTGACGGATGCCGGTTTCCTGCTGTTCGACACCGTGCCGGACTGGTCGGCGCTGAAGCAGCAGCAACAGGTACAGCGCAGCCGCGAACACCGCTCCAATCTGAATCCGTTTTCCTTCCGTGTGCGGCTGTTCAACCCGGCAGGGCTGGTTGACAGGCTGGCCCGGGTGCAGCCGATCCTGTGGCATCCGGCCACGGCCGCTCTGGCCGTGGCATTGATCGGCTGGGCGCTGTTTCATGCGGCGCTGGAGTGGAGCGCGATCCGTGCCTATGCGGCGGTGAACCTGCTGACGCCGCGTTGCCTGTTGCTGGCGTGGCTGGTCTATCCAGTCATGAAAGCGTTTCACGAACTCTCGCATGCGCTGGCTGTGCGGCACTGGGGCGGCGAGGTCAAGGACGCCGGCGTCGGATTTTTCCTGTTGATGCCGGTGCCGTACGTGGATGCCTCCGATGCCATCGCCTTTCCTGGCAAATGGCAGCGCGTGGCGGTCAGTTCCGCCGGCATCGCCGTCGAACTGCTGCTGGCCGGTCTGGCCCTGCTGATATGGATGGCGGCCGAGAACGGTATCGTCCGCGATACCGCGTTTGTGGTGATGACCGTCGGCGGCATGTCCACCATTGTCTTTAACGCCAATCCCTTGCTGCGCTTCGACGGTTATTACATTCTGTGCGACCTGATCGAATTGCCCAATCTCGCTTCCCGCAGCCAGCGCTGGTGGACGCATCAGTTGCAGCGCTACGCGCGAAAAGATGCGCACGACCCGGAAATGCAGGTACAAGGCCGGGAAAAATTCTGGCTGCTTCTCTACGCCCCGGCATCGTGGGGATATCGCATTTTCATCTCCGTGGTCATTGTGCAGTGGGTGGCGATGAAGTCGCTGTTCATCGCCTTTATCGCCATGCTCTGGCTGTTCTTTTCCTTGTTCGTCAAACCGGTCTGGAACACGATTCGCCTGATGTTTTTCCCCGCGCAGCCCGGCACCCAGGAATGGAAGCCCTTGGTCGGCGCCGGTTGCGCCACCGCCGTGCTGGTCGCATTCCTGCTTGGCGTGCCGGTGCCTGCCAGTACCGTGGCCGATGGCGTGGTGTGGTTGCCGGAACAGTCCCAGGTACGCGCCGACAGCGACGGGCGCATCGTCGAGGTGCTGGCACGCGACGGACAGCAAGTGGCAAAAGGACAGCCGCTCGTCATTCTTGATTCCCCCGCCTTGCTGGCGCGCAGGGCGCGCCTCCATGCGCAGTTGATGGGCGCCGAAACCGAACAAGCGACCGGCTGGCTGAATGGAACGGTGCAGGGCCGGAACGCGCATGAGAACACCGACCGTCTGCGGCAGGACCTTGCGCAACTGGATGAACGCATCGACAAACTGACATTACGTGCCGGCGTGGATGGGGTATTTGTGCAACCGCGCCTGGACGACATGTTGGGCCGCGATATTTCCCAAGGCACCCTGGTCGCGTACGTGTTGGCAGACGACCTCACCACCGTGCGGGTGGCGATTACGCAGGACGACGTCGGACGTCTCAATTCCAGTATCAAAAATGTCTCCGTGCGGCTGGCTGAATCGGGAACCAAGGCATTCGACGCCAGCGTGGTGCGGGCCGATCCGGCTGCCACCATTCGCCTGCCCAGCAAGGCGCTTGGCGACAAGGGCGGGGGCGGTCTGGTCACCGATCCTGCCGACCGCGAAGGATTGACGCTACTCGAACCGGTCTTTTTGGTGGACGTGCAACTTGCGGATCGCAAGGTGGTGCGCACCGGCGGGCGGGCATGGGTGCGTTTTGAGCATGAGGCCATGCCGCTTGCCGAAACCGCTTTGTGGCGTTTCAGGCAATTGTTCCTGCGCCTGTTTTCGGCGAAAGGGGCATAAATGCAGAGCGCGATGCTGATTCCACGACCGGGCGTACGCTTTGGTCCCTATCCGGAACGTCCCCGCAACGGTACGCCCTGGTCGTCCTATCATGCGGAGCTGGCCTATGCCCGGCTGCATGCGGTGCGGGCGCCATCCGCGCGGGAAAAGGCACGCTTTGTCGCTGCGGTGCATGCCAAGCGCGACGTGCTGAATGGCTGCGATATCGAATTCATTGCTGCCAGCGCCAAGCGGCTGCGTTCAAGGCTGAATCTGGAAGGCATGACGCCGGAACTGGTGGCGGAAGTCTTTGCGCTGATCGACGCTTGCATGCGCTTTCATTTGAAGATCACCTTGCACGATACGCAGCTCGTCGCCGCCTGGCTGCTGCTGGACCGGCGCCTGGTGGAAATGCAGACCGGCGAAGGCAAGACACTGGCTGTTGCGCTGGCGGCAGTCACCGGGGCCTTGGCCGGCATTCCGGTGCATGTGGTGACGGCCAACGATTACCTGGTAACGCGCGACGCGGCCATTCTGACGCCGGTCTGTCAAACACTGGGTCTGTCCGTCGGGGCGATCGTCGGTACAACCCCCGGCAGCGAGCGTCCGCGTATCTACCGCAGCGACATCACCTACTGTACGGCGAAAGAACTGGCGTTCGACTACCTGCGCGACCATCTGGCGACGGCCGAGAATGACCGGCCTTCGCCCTACGTGCAACAGAATCTGCGCGGCTTGTGCATGGCGATTGTCGATGAGGCGGATAACGTGCTGATCGATGAGGCGCGCATGCCGCTGATCTTGAGCGGTCACGCACCCGCTACCGGGCAAGAGGCGTTTTATCGCCAGGCCCTATTCCTGGCGGCACAGCTCAAGCCGAAGATCGACTACCAATTGAACCATGCGCAGCGCAGCGCGGCGCTGACCGCAGCCGGGCGGGAACGCGCCAAAACCATGGGTGAGCACATGGGCGGCGCCTGGCGCACAAGCCGCCGCCGCGAAGAAATGCTCTGCTATGCCCTGGCTGCGCAGCACCTGTTCCTGAAGGAGCGCCATTACCTGGTCATCGGCAATGAAGTGATCATCATCGACGACAACACCGGACGCACCGCGCCGGGACGGGTATGGTCGCAAGGTCTGCATCAGCTCATCGAAACCAAGGAAAACTGCAAGCTCACGCAGCAGCAGCACACCGTGGCGCAAACCACGTTCCAACGCTTCTTTCTGCGCTACCTGCGGCTGTCGGGAATCAGCGGCACCGTATCCGAGGCGCGCAACGAACTGCTGGCCGTGTATGGATTGCCGGTGGCGACCGTGTCGCTGCAGTTTCCCTCCCAACGGCGGATGCTGCCGGGCCGGGTTTTTGCCGATACGGATGCACAGTGGCGCTATGTCGTCAGCCAGGTCATGGCATTGCGTGCGGCGGGGCGACCGGTATTGATCGGCACCGACTCCGTGAACGACTCTGAAACGCTGTCGGCACGGCTAACCCAGGCCGGTGTGCCGCATGCCGTGCTCAATGCCCGTTTCGATGCGGAAGAGGCGCGCATCATCGCCGCAGCCGGACAGGCGGGGGCCGTGACGGTCTCGACCAATATGGCCGGACGCGGCACCGACATCCGGCTCGACGCGGCCGTGAGGGCAGCGGGCGGTTTGCATGTGATCGCCTGCCAGGCCAACGACTCGCGCCGCATCGACCGCCAGCTCTACGGTCGTTGCGGCCGGCAAGGTGAACCGGGCAGTGTGGAACACCTGTACTGCCTCGGCGACAGCTTTGCGCCGCTACCGAAGACCGCCATGGCAAAGGCGGCGGCATCGGGTTTGCGCCGGGCCGGGAACGAGGACGAACTGCCGCAGTGGTTCGTGCCGCTGGCGCGGCTTGCCCAGCGCTTGCGGGAACGGCGTCGGCGCCGGGAGCAATGGTTCCTGCTGTTGCGCGAACGGCAGATGGATACGCGCTTGGCATTTGCCGGCGAGAGCGAATAAGTCGATAGTGACGATACGGAAAATACAAAAGGATTTGAGGACGAAATGCGTAAAGCCCTATTAACGATGTTGTTTTCCGTGACCAGTGCCGCACAGGCGGACCCGCTGGCGTGCATGATCGAGCCGGAAAAAGTGGCCGAAATCGGTGCCCCCGGCATTGGCATCATTCACAAAATCACCGTCGAACGCGGCGATGTCATTAAAGCCGGCCAGGTGCTTGCCCATCTGCGATCCGATATCGAGCGCGCCTCGGTGAGCGTGGCCTCGGTGCGGGCGCAGGCGGAGGCCGACTTGAAAGCGGCCATCGCGTCGCAGGATTTGGCGCAGGCAAAAGCAGCCCGCGCACGCAGCCTGGTCGATGTCGGCTTTATTTCAAAGGAGGCGCTGGACCAGGCGGAAGCGGAATCCCGGATCGCGCAAAATCGCGTCGTGCAGGCGCAGGAAGCAAAGCAAGTCGCGCAGAAGGAATTGGCATTGTCCAACTCGCAGCTTGCGCAACGCACCATCCGCAGTCCTTTCTCCGGCATCGTGGTCGATCGCTATCGAACCGAAGGCGAGCGCATTGAGCGCGAGCCGATCTTGCGGGTTGCCAAAGTCGATCCGCTGCGGGTGGAAGTAGTATTGCCGCTGTCGCAGTTCGGTCAGATAGAGATGGGTGTGCCGGTCAACATCAAGACCGATATCGCCGGCGCTCAGAACCTGACCGCGACGGTGGTGTTGATCGACCGCATGGTCGATGCCGCCAGCAATACTTTCCGAGTGCGTCTTGCCTTGCCCAATCCCGATCATCGTATTCCCGCGGGATTGCGCTGCAGCGCCGAGTTCGGCGCAACACCAGTCGCATCGAAGAAACAGGGCGTGCCGCGCACCAAGGCGGCTGCAGCTTCTGCCACTGTGCATCAGCCGGCTGCAGCCGGCATCATCAGAACCGGCGGACGCCTCTCTTACGAATTGCAGAACGTGCCGACAAGTCAGTAGCACCAGGAGAAGATCATGGCTGGCAAGCGCTATTCCGACCCGCTCATCGTTGAAGCTCTTGAGCCACGCATCCTCTATTCCGCCGATTCTCCGTTGTCGGTTGCCGCCGCGCTTGTCGCGCCGCTGGATGGGGACGAATCCGCCAGCCATATGGCACCAGCGCCGACCGCCACACTGACCCAATCCAACACGACAAGCAGTGAACAGGAGACCCGGCAGCGTACCGAGCTTGTCTTTATCGATAGCGCGGTGCCTGGCGCAACAGAACTGGCCAGCCAGATCCTTGCCGGCAACGACGGCGAGCGTTCGCTGCAGGTATTCCTGATCGATGCCGGACGCGACGGCATCGGTCAGGTGAGTGCCATCCTCGATCTGTATCGCAACCTGGACGCCGTCCACATCATCTCTCACGGCGACGACGGCGTACTGCAACTCGGCGACACACGCCTGGACAGTCAGAGCCTGCTGAGCAATGCGGTCGCGGTATCGCGCTGGGGCAGCGCGCTGTCGTCCGAAGGCGATATCCTGCTATACGGCTGCGACG
>DATLIB010000293.1:0-5226 GCA_035539595.1 Noviherbaspirillum sp. | reverse complement strand
GTATGAAGGCGACTGTGCTGCCGGGTGGGTCAATGCAAAGGAATTCGGCGAGTTCTCGATGGGCCTTTGAAGTCCTCTTTCTTTACTACAGCAGACAGAAAGTAAGGGTCTATTTTCACACCATCAGAAGAGTGTCGCCATCCGTGGGCAAGGTTGAGCAAAGGATGGGATTTTTATGAAAAAGAAAACAGCAGCCACACAAGGAACTTCATGATGAGACTTACCCATTGGCCGTTCGTCGCTATGGCTGGTTTGATTCCTTTCCATGCGTCCGCCCAAACGGCGCTGACGCAGGAAGCGACAGAATCCGCGGTGCGTACCGCGTACGAGCGCCTAGAAAATCAGATCACCGCAGACGACGAGAAAGCCGCGCTCGAACAGTGGCAACGTGCTTGGATCAAGGCGGGCGACGAGGAATGTCCGGACCGGCGAGCCCCTTGTCGGGTGCAGCGCAACCTTGAGTGGCGCTACTTTCTGGAAGGGCGCACCGTCGATGGAATGAGCCCACCCTCCGCTATCAGGCCCTTCTTTACCCGCCAGACGGGGGCCGAAGATGTAGAAATTTCTGCGACACGCATGAAGTTCACGAACCCCAAAACATTCGCCGAATTTGCTTTGAATGAATTCATGGACAGGCAGCTTCAAGAGGCCCTTGACCGCGCGCACAGCGTGAATCCTCCGTCGAAAGAGGAACAGTACTACTCCTCCATGACTTCAGAACTGAATTTCGTATCCCCCAAGCTGCTATCGGCCCGTGTGGATGGCGACTACTTTGTGGGGCAAGCCCATCCTGATCCCTGGGGGGAATCCATCAATATCGATATGAGCACAGGCAAGATTCTCGGGTTCGACGACCTGCTCGACACCACTGGGGCAAAGAAGGTATTCGCCTATTGTCATAAACAAATCGGCGCCCAAAAGATGGAAAAGCTGGACGACGAGGCAGGGGGAAACGTCACGTTAGAGGAAATCTCGGAACGAACATCCGACCTTGGGAGTTGGGCATTCAAGAATGGCGAAGCCCTGGTGAATTACGGCGTGTACGCCTTCGGTGGCTATGGCCAAGGAGATCGCACTTGCGACATCCCCTATTCGGTGCTCCGTCCCTTGGCAAAGAAAACATTTCCTTTGCCGGCGCAAAAACTAGCCTCGTTCCCTCGGTTTCGGTGAAATGGAGGTCTGGAAAGACAGGGACAGATCCATCTTTCCTCCCTTCCTCCTATCCAAATACCAGCCGGGCACAGAAGACAAATCTGCCCCATTTTTCAAAAGGTTTCACGAAATGCGCTCCTTGGATGTACGCCTATTTGCCTGGATGCTTCTGATTGGACTTGCCTATTGTCTTTGGCCAGCCACGGCGTGGGCGCAGCAGTATCCCTGTCCCGGCCCCGGGCCGGGCGAGCGGATGATCGGGATGACGCAGGGCGGCCAAGGCATCGCCTCGGTCCCGCTGTGTGTACGCGATGGCCCCGCTCCCGCCCCGCAGGCTCCCGTCAGCAGCTATGCGGCGATTGCCTGGCATCCCGACGCCGCTGACGTATGGGTGGACGGCAACTACACCGGCCCCAATGCCGCCCAGCAAGGTGCGCTTGAAATGTGCAACCAAGTGATGGGCGGCGGCTGCACCTCGACCGGTGAATGGTCGAACTCGTCGATGACGGTTATCCGCGACCGGGGCGGAGATTTCCATAACGGCTGGAATGGCGAAGGTAGGGCTGGACGTCGGCAGGCGCTGGCCGAATGTTCGGCCAAGCAACTGTTGCCGTGCGAGGTTTTTGCGACCATCCGCTCAAGCACCAGCCGGCGTTCGCCTGGCGCTTCCGTGCGCAAATTCTATGCGGCGTCGGCCTGGGTCGATGGCACCGAGGGAAATGACAACAAGCTCTATGTCGAAAGCGGCTATCGCAGCGCCGATTCCGCAATCGCCGCAGCAATCAAGTCGTGCAGCGACGCCACTTCGCGTCCGTGCGTAAACAACACGTGGACAGGCAACGGATTTATACAGGCCTATAGCGTGGATGCCGGCGACAGCGCGACCGTTGAAACTTCCGCCAAGCGTGCGCAAGAGGCCGCCCGGCTGAATTGCAAGAAATTGAAGAGCACCACTTGCGAACTTCAGGCGCTGTTCGACAGCCGCAAGCCTGGGTTGTTCGTGCACGATTTCACCAAGACCAAGGCGAAGTAGTTCATCTGTGGATGCTAGGCGCCAAATCACTTTTGACCAAGAGTCAAGCCGTGTGAACGACGGCGCGTACGAACCTCATTGATTCCGGATGATTGCTTTAGAAGTGACGGGGGCGTCCCAAGCTAAAGGTTCATCTTCACGGCCAGCAACAAATCGACAGTCCACGCGTGCAAACAAAGAGAGAAAATATGATCCGTTCGTTTCCCAGGATGCTGGCCGCTCTGCGCCACGCGTCCTCTGTGATACTGGTTTGTGCAGTTTCTTCAGCGATGCCCGTCTTTGCTCAGGATGGGACAGCATCTGCCGCCTCCCACGACATCGGTGATCTAAAACACACCGGGCCCGACTGGGTTCGCGGCAAAGTGGCCGAGGTTTCCGCAACGGCCTCGGGTACTTTGGTCGTATTCAAGAAAAGCATGGTCCCTGCGAACTGCGAAAAATCTGGCTCCTATCGTATTTTGATACGGCAGCAAGATACATCCATGACGCATCTGTTCATGACGGCATGGGCGAGCGGGAAGCGCAACTTCCGGATAAGCACGTTGCCCTACACCGGTACCCCTCCGATCAATCCCTACATTCCGGATCGAGGCGACAACTACTGCACTGCGCTTCAGATAGACGTGAAGTAGCGTTTGCGACTTCGGACTCCCCTGCAACCTGCAAGGCAAAGAACGCACATGCGAATCGAAGAACCCGATACTCCCCGCTCCCGGGCAGTGAATGCCGTCTCGCATCTATCAACAGGCATCAGCGCCGCGCTGTTTGTCCTGTGTTTGTTTCTTCCTGCCTACACTGTTTTCGGAAAACTAGAGCTCCACAGTACGGCCGGCTTCGAGGTGCTGATCATTGGATGGTTCGGCATCCTGGACTCCATGCTTGAGTGGTACGCGAACCCTCTGCTTGTCATTTCATGGTTCTTAATAGCCTTCAGGATTCGCATTGTTGGTTTGATATTTTCCGCAGGCTCCCTCTATCTCGCCCTGTCGTTCCTTGGCAGGGTGCAGATGATCCTGGACGAATCCCCAAGCTATGGAGAAATCGTCTCCCGAAATATCGGGTATTGGGTGTGGATCGCCAGCATATCGTTTTCTATCGCGGCCGCCGTGATCCCTCTCGCTTACAACCTCACTAGAAGACGCTGACAGTCCATTCACGCCGACGACGCTTCCCGGGTCGGCTCAACTCATGCATAAACAAGGATGGAGAAAGAACGCGCATGGAAAAATCCAATACAGGACCCCTTCAAATGAGCGCTACTACGGAAGCTCGCTTGAGAATGCCAAGCCGCATGGTGTTGATACGGCATGGTGAAAGCCAGGGCAATATTGTGCAGAAGGCCATCAAGAAGAAAAACATCGCCGCTTACCCCGAAGGATTCAACGAAGTTCCAGATAGGGAATTTCGTCTGTCCAAGCGCGGGCAAGAGCAGGCCAAAACCACCGGCTCCTGGCTAAAAAACCAGTATCCGAACGGTTTCGATATCATCTACGTTTCGGACCATATTCGCGCACGCGAGACGGCGGCATTGGTCTGCGAATCCGCAGGCTGGCACAACTGCCAGATCAGAATCGATCCGCTACTTGGCGAGCGCTCCTGGGGAAACTTTCAAACCGCCCACGAGCACAAAAGAGACGCGCTTATGGCGCTACGCAAGCGGGACCCGTTGCATGCGGCATTTCCCGATGGTGAGTCGCTTCTATTTACTAGGCTTAGAGCCCGCAATCTAATTCAAAAGGCGGCAACGCAATTTGCGGACAAGCGTGTTCTGATATTCTCACACGGCGAGTATATAGAGGCGTTCTGGAGCGAGCTGGCGCATTGGTCAACGGAAAAATCGGTGGAGTTCTTCCACTCCAACGCTGGAAATGTCCGAAACTGCCAAGTCGTGGAGTTTTCCAACTCCAATCCGCGCACCTTGAGTGATGAAGGTTTGTTGCGGTGGGTCAAAAGTTCTTGTCCATATTCCGAAATATATGGCCAATGGAGTGAGCTATCCTATAGAAAGTTCAACCCAAGAGAGTTATTGGAAATGGTGAATAAGTATCCGCACCTTGATTTGGGATCTCTGGAAAATCAGGAATGACCTCAGAGAGATGTGCTGCGCGATATTGCGCTCTGACCCAAAGAAAGCGGGCCGATCTGGTTTCTGTGCCAGATTGATAGTTGGATGAAGGGAAGAGAAGAAGAAGTTTGGCCCATTTTCTTCAAATGGATTCGCGGGATAACCAATGATCGACACCATTTTTTCGCGCAAGAACAAACAAGCGTATGCCGTTGTCGATTACTCGCAAGACGAAGAGATCGAGTGCTACTTTCGTGGGCGCATCATAGAGAACAGTTTTCCGGCTGAGCTGCTGGCGCTCATCGAGGAGTACAACGGCATCGTGGACGACATGGCTTTATCTCTTGTGGACGGAGCCGAAGAGAAAATCTACGCCTACGACCTTGGCCTCAAGGCAAGGGATTCGAGAATTTTCAATATCTCGATCAAGAACAAGGACGAAATCTCGTTCTTCACCAAGTATCCGACCGGCGACGGGTTCAGAGACGAGTACCCGGCGTAATCGCACTGGCGACGACGCCCTCGCTGGCGCGGCGCACCCTATTCATCGCCGAGCCGCAGTGGCCAGTTCACGCAAATCCTGTTTCCTGCCCCGCGCCGTCATCGCAGGCGAACGGCCCCAGCAGCCGCGCGATAGAGGATCGCCGAGGATCCGAAACGCGCTAAGCTTGTTCGATGGCGCGCAACTGAATTGCAAGTATCGAAGCGGCGCCATTGCTTGGGGAAGCAAGAAGAATCAAAAAAACGGGTCAATCAGGGCCGGCACATGGTTGCCTGGCCCCTCATCAAGGGGATACCAATGAAATTCATTTCCATGTCGATTGCCGCAGCGCTATTCGTTCTGGCCGTTCCGGCCGCTTTTGCCGCGCAGGAAATCGCGCCGTCGCAGTACCACGGCAAGGACAAGCAGGAGGCCGCCCGCGCTCTGCTCGAAGTGGCCAAGGTGCAGGCCGGGAAGGGCAGCTGGGAGCGCATC
>DATLIB010000292.1:0-6533 GCA_035539595.1 Noviherbaspirillum sp. | reverse complement strand
CGTTTTCCAGGGCCGACATCCCCTTGTATTTGCCCGTCCAGCGCTCCTCAAACGCCTTATTGAAATTTGCTTCGTTTTTTTCCGAAATAGAAACGGGTGATTTTTCCCTTGCCTTGGCGTAAAAAAACTTCTTGCAATAATCTATAACAGCACCAGCATGTTTTTCTTCAAGGTCAGGTACCTAGCTCTTTATCGTATTACGAAGAAATGTTGTTTCCGATATTCCAGTGCGAGGTATCAATTGACGGAGATCTGAGTCAGGTAGGAAAGATTGGTCGTGACTCAGTATCTCGTTTAAAAGCGCCTTTGCGTTTTCCAGGGCCGACATCCCCTTGTATTTGCCCGTCCAGCGCTCCTCAAACGCCTTATTGAAATTTGCTTCGTTTTTTTCCGAAATAGAAACGGGTGATTTTTCCCTTGCCTTGCCGTAAAAAAACTTCTTGCAATAATCTATAACAGCACCAGCATGTTCTTCTTCAAGTTCAGGTACCTTGCTCTTTAGCATATTACGAAGAACGCTCCGATACTCTGTCTCGAATAGATCTTCTGCTAGCGCTGTAATTTTTTCCACCTTTATGCCGTGGATATACGTATCTAGCGATATATCCCGGGCGATTTCCTGTACGGACATGCCCGGATAACGTTTTTTCATGTCTTGATCGATGATTGCCTGCGCAAGGAGGCGCGGCGTTGCCTCAATCAAATCTTGAGCCGCCACAATCTTTGCTTCCTTTTGGCATGCAGAGAAGATGTCTATTATTAATTTACCCATGAATTCTTCTGAACAAGCCTGTTTAAAGTATTTACCGATGAATTCCACATCTGTCAGGTGATGATTTTCCAACTGTTTCTTGATTATTGGACTGGATTGGAGCGTCGATATTTCGGGGTGAATTTTCCCCATCAGCTTGTGTGCTTCTTTGGAGATGCTCCTTTCCCAATGATCGATCAAGTCCTGTACTACCTTTTTTTTGTCTGCTTCTTCTGCCTTGGCAAATTGCTGAACGACTTCCATTTTTTTTGCCTTGGAAAAACGCTGAACCAGAGTCGTCGCAATGGTCGATGGGTCGCTGCTCACTACCTTTCCCGGCGTTCCCGCATAAACATTCTTAAGGCCATCCAGCATTTTCCCTATTATTTCTTTCACATCGGACGACATGTCAGGGTAATGTCGGACAACGAGTGCGGCTGCATGTTGAGAGACATGCATGGACCACTGCTCTGCAAAGTCTTCCTTCTTTACCTCCCCCTTGATTTGCTGAGAACGCTTCTCCATTTCAGGCGAAATTTTTCCGACTAATTGTTCCAGTTGCGGGCTCGTTACCACACGGATGGTTGTTTCGCAGTCAGACGAAATTGCTGCTGCAATCTCTGATTCGGACATCTTTGGATAGGTCTTGCCAAGGTGCTTCCATACAAGTTCCTCAGCTTTGGCTGCCGAGATCTTTGGATAACTTGCCATGTATTCTTGAACAGCAAGACCGACTGCTTCCTGGAAGATTTCATGATTGGCGATGGCAGCATCTCTGTTAGCACGCAACCGTGTTGACCCCAGAAGCGTCGGAGACCCGGATGCTGGACTCAGCGAGGAGAATGATGATTGCCTCACTGCCGGCATCCGCAGTTGAAGTTGAGGCAAACTCTTCATCCTATGCAATGTGGAGGGACGTGTTCCTTTGTTCTGCGGGACGTCCGAAGACATCCCTGTTGTAGTTGTCGACTTGACTGGATCCGTTCCACTAGCGCCAAACTCGGATGGATGCAGTGAGGGTGAGGGGGGATTGCTCTCCACAGTTTTGGAGAACAGGGACAAATTACTCTTGGCCCTCGTCAATACTCTGCGACCGCCTCCTTCGTTGGCAGGTGGCCTGGTGTTCTTGTTTTCCCCAGCAGCAGGATTCTCCGGATTGGTTTGCGCATTCACTAAATTCGATGTGCTAGCACTCGGCGTAGTAGGCGACGAGTTCGATGGACTGTAAGACGTCGGATAAGAAAAATTTGGTGGTGGCAATTTAGGGGAACCCATTACGAAGCCTCCTGAATAGGCAAGTGATTTATTTTCTACGTCGCAACTTCGCCGATTCAAGGCACGCTATCGCCGCGATTCATTATGAATAAATGGCAGCTGAGAGAATAAAGTTCCAACGCTGGCGCGGCTGAATCGGTTAGGTCTGCTGTAAGTCGCCGCGCAAGAATAAGTTGAACAATTTTTGCTGCTCGCCGCTGGCGCACTGCGGCGCGTCAGACGCCTTGCATTGCATCCAGCGACGAGCGCCAACATGTCCAACTTATTCTTGCGCGACTCCTAATCGGATAACTTGCAGCCAAGCAATAAATGGTTTTTCACTTGTCGTGTAGTGGTTTTTTGGTAATGAATAGTTCCTTCGCCTTGTTCCATATTTCTCCCAATTGGGGCTTGAGGAGGGGTGACCTTCTCTGCTGTCGCTGCTTCGTTGTTTGGGTTGGCGCAGTGCGTAGGTTGGGGTGACGCAGGAACCCCAACGTTGGCTCAAATACGCCCCAATGTTGGGGTTCCTGCGTCACCCCAACCTACGAGTTAACTCCTCGCGCCTTGCATCGCCTCCCGCTACGACCGCCAAATTGCACAAGTTATTCCTGCGCGGCGCCTTATAAAAAACCCACGCGGAAACGGAAGGCGCCTACGGCACGCCAGAACACCGCCAAGGGAGGGATGAGTACCGAGGTGAAGATCATTTCGGCCACATGGGCGGGAGACTTCGAGGTTTGCTTGAGTCGCTGCAAGCAAAAGCGGCCGGTCATGACCAGCCATACCAGGCCGCTCGCGACGGCGGCACCGAGCATGTCTGCCAGCAGCGCAACGAGGCAGGCCAGTATGGCGCTGACCGTGATGTAAAAATCCCAGCGCGGTCGCGCGCGTATCTTGCTTCGGTACAGGCGTGGATGTTTTTTGTACAACAAGGCGTCGAACTGCACCTTCTTGACCTGCTGCAAGCTCACGCCCCAGGCGGCGGGGCGAATCGGATGCATCACGACCGCGCTCGGGTCGTACACGATCCGGGCCTGGTAGTCGAGCAGGCGGAAGTGCAGGTCGGAGTCTTCACGCCAGGCAAAGCGGAAGCGCTCATCGAAGCCGCCCAGGTCTTCCAGCACCTGCTTGCGGCAGAAGCAGTTGGCCGTGACGAACTCGGCGGTTTCCAGGTTCTTGGCATCCAGCTCATAGTCGGTCGGTGTGCCCGACAACGGCATGACGATGCGGCCGCGTACCGCATGCACGCCGTCTTCGAAAGCGCGCACGCCGTTTTTCAGCCAGTCGACGCGGGGAGTGGTGTCGTCGTCGGTGAAGGCGACGATCGGTGCGCGCGCTGCGCGCCAGCCATGGTTGCGGGCGGCGGCAGGGCCGTGCGGCCCCATCGAGGGAATATAGGTCACGCGCGGGCCGCTGTCGGCGGTAGTCGCGCTCCAGCGGCTCACCACGTCGCGTGTTTCTTCGCTGGGGCCGTCATCGACGATGATGATTTCATAGCGGCTGCGGTCGAAGCGCTGCAGCACCAGGCTGGCCAGGCAGCGGTTCAACAACTGCGGCCTGCCGCGCGTGGGCACTACGACGGACACCAGCATTTCGGTGCTGGACGGTAGCACCCGGATGACGTTGCTTGCGCCATCGGAGAGGTGCGGCACATCGCTGCGCCGCAAGTCGTGCGAAGAGGGCGTGTCGGCGGTCATGTTTTTCCGGTGCCGGTCGAAGGCAAGTATTTTGGTCATGGGTTCTATCCTCAATAAGCTCTTGGTCCGTCACTCTTTTTTTCGTCTGTAGGTGGGCGGTGAGCGAAGCGAACCTCAACGCTCACCCGGCTGCGCGATGGCGGTCGCCGATGTTGGGTTTCCTGCGTCAACCCAAGCTACTCGAAAATTGAAGCGTGACGGACTACCAGGGCCAATCATTCATTGGTTTGGAAGTGCGCACAGAGCGTATGCATTGCAAGGCGACGCCTTAGGGATCGCGCAGTAATAAGTTGCACATTTTTGCTGGCCGTAGCAGGCGCACTGCGGCGCGTCAGATGCCTTGCATCCAGCGATGAGCGCCAGTCCGTAGAAATGTCCAACTTATTATTGCTCGACTCCTTAGCGCGCGTGATGGAATGAACACCTCTCTCCCATCAATTTATGCCACACCCTAAACTTCCCGCTATGACTTGGGTGGTCTGGACGTCATGCAATTCCGATACCAGCAAAATTGCTTGACCCTCGTCAAACGAAGTTGCCTCGACGCGCTCATTACGTTACGGCCTGACTCGCCTTCTCCCGCAGGACCTGATTGCGTTGCTGCATGCGCCACAGCCGCGCATAAGCGCCGCCTTGTTGCAGCAGCGCCGTGTGCGTGCCGCGCTCGACGATGCGGCCATGATGCAAAACCAGGATTTCGGTGGCATCGACGACGGTGGAGAGTCGGTGTGCAATGACCAGGGTGGTGCGGTTTTGCGCCAGCCGGTCGAGTTCTGCCTGGATCGCCTGTTCCGACTGACTGTCGAGGGCCGAGGTGGCTTCGTCGAAGATGAGGAGAGGCGGGTTTTTCAGGATGGCACGGGCCAGCGCGATGCGCTGCTTTTCGCCGCCGGAGAGCATGACGCCGCGTTCGCCGACCGGGGTTTCGTATTTCTGCGGCAGCGAGTCGATCAGCTCGTGGATATGCGCGGCCTTGGCGGCAGCGACGATGTCCTCCATGGAGGCACCATTGCGCCCGTAGGCAATGTTGTAGGCGATGGTGTCGTTGAACAGCAGCGTTTCCTGTGGCACCACGCCGATGGCTTCGCGCAGGCTCTTGGTACTGACGGCACGGATGTCCTGGCCGTCGATGGCGATGCTGCCGTCGCCGACGTCGTAAAAGCGCAGCAGCAAACGCGCCAGTGTCGATTTGCCGGAACCGCTGCCGCCCACCACCGCCACCGTGCCGCCGGGCGGGATGCGGAAACTGATGTCGTGCAGGATAGGGCGCTCCGGCACATAGCTAAAGCGCACATGCTCGAAGACGACTTCGCCGCGACCCACGTGCAGTTTCGGCAGGCCGGGGGACTCCGTGATCTCAGGTTTTTCGCGCAGCAGCTGGAACAGCTTTTCGGCATTGACCACCGCGTCCTTGGCTTCACGGTATACGAAGCCGAGCGCGTTCAGTGGTAAACAAATCTGGATCACGTAAGCATTGATCAGGATCAGGTCGCCCACCGTCATGCGCTGCGCCAGCACATCGCTGCCGGCCAGCAGCATCACCGAGGCCACTCCCAGCGCAATGATGGCGCTCTGGCCGACATGCAGGACGAACAGCGCTTTCTGGTTGGTGACGACGGCCTCCGCCCAGTTGTCCATGATGCCGCTAAAGCGCTTGGATTCCACCTTTTCGTTGGTGAAGTACTTCACCGTGTCGTAGTTGAGCAGGCTGTCGGCCAGCAGGCTCTTGGCATTGGTGTCGAGGCGGTTGACGCGGCGCTGGAAGATGGCGCGCCGCGCCGTGAACACCAGCGTGTAGCCGCAATACAGCAGGAAAGTCACGCCGAGGACGGCGGTGTACCAGTTGCTATAGCGCGCGGTCATGATGCCGATGACCAGGGCGATTTCCAGTAGCGTCGGCACCACCGTGAACAAGCCGACGCCCAGCAGGAAGGCAATGCCGTTGGTGCCGCGGTCGATGTCGGGCAGCAGACCGCCGATGCGGCGCTGCGCATGAAAGCGCGCTCCCAGCGCATGCAGGTGGGCAAAGGTATTGAGCGCGTAGCTTGCTACCGTGTGCTGGGTAACGCGCGAGAAGGCGAGGTCGCGCAATTCGTTGAACAAGGTGCTGGCAAAGCGCAGGATGGCGTAGCCGGTCAGCAGCACCGCCGGCAAGACGAGTACCTGCTCTGGCCGCGACAGTTCATCGACGATGCGCTTGAGCACCAGCGGCACCGAGACCACGGCCAGCTTGGCCAGCACGAGGCAAACCAGCGCCAGCAGAATGCGTCCGCGAAACTGCGAGACGACTTGCCACAGGCCGCGGATGACGCTGGCCGCGCCCGGTTGCATGGAGATGGTGGTGTCCGACATATCGATTGCGTTTTCGGGTGTGCACTGACGGCATCGCTCTCGCGATTCCCGGCTACATGCTTGCCTGGTTGAATGTTGATTGTCTGGGTATAGGACTTGCTGCCGGACTTGCTGCCGCCGTAGCGCGCTTGCCATCCGGCTGCGGTAAGGCGATAGCACTATCCATTCCACGCTGCCGCTCTATCGTGCGATGGATGGATTCCATGCAGGCAAGCCGCGCTGGAATGGGATGCTGAAAATGCGCTGCAAGTTCCAGCTTGCCTGCCGCCATGCCGTTGGCCTGTCATAAAAAAATGAGGAAGGAGATGAGATGAATCCCGATATTGTCGGCTGGATCAGCGCCGCTGTTCTGGTGGCCACGCTCTCGCGTCAGGTCTATGCGCAGTGGCGCAGCAGAAGCATTGCCGGTGTGTCGCGCTGGCTATTCATCGGCCAACTCGCAGCCTCGGCCGGCTTCACGCTGTACAGTTTTTTGG
>DATLIB010000291.1:0-4533 GCA_035539595.1 Noviherbaspirillum sp. | reverse complement strand
CCACACGCCTTGCTTCCGTTCCGAAGCCGGCAGCTACGGGCGTGACACGCGCGGCATGATCCGCCAGCACCAGTTCGACAAGGTCGAGATGGTGCAGGTGGTGCACCCGGAAAAATCCTACGAAGCGCTGGAAGACATGGTCGGCCACGCCGAAAACATCCTGAAAAAACTCGGCCTGCCGTACCGCGTGATGACGCTCTGCACCGGCGACATGGGCTTCGGCGCTGCCAAGACCTATGACCTGGAAGTCTGGCTGCCGGCGCAGAATACCTACCGCGAGATTTCGTCGGTATCGAATTGCGAGGCTTTTCAGGCACGCCGCATGCAGGCACGTTTCCGCAACACGCAGGGCAAGCCGGAATTGGTGCACACGTTGAACGGTTCCGGTCTTGCGGTGGGACGCACGCTGGTGGCGATTCTTGAAAATTACCAGCAGGTCGACGGCAGTGTCGATATTCCTGTCGTATTGCAGCCGTATATGGGAGGCATGACGCGCCTGGCCCGCGCATAGACCCGTGGCCTGCGCTTATTCTGAATAAGCGCAGGCCGGCAAAACAGATCCCTGGCGGCGTTCGATGAACAAGCTGTTGCCAGGGATTTTTTTTGCCTGTTTCTTTGCTTCGGCTGCGGCAGTGGCAATCTGGTGATGCGACAGGTACTGCCCCGGATCGGATTTCACGACGCCGAGCGATAGGCTGATCAATGCGTGGAATACCTTTTGGCCGCGCCGGTCTTCGCTGATGTGTCCGCCGCGCTCGCGATCTTCGCCGTTGTAGCACTGCGCGATGAGGGCGGCGAATGTCGCCATGATGGCTTGGCAGCGCGTTTCCCAATCTTCGCTCTGGAACAGGACCAGAAAGTCGTCGCCGCCGATATGGCCGACGAAATCACGGTTCGGATCGCAATGCGTCGCCAATATCCTGCCGGTCAGCTGAATCACATCGTCGCCTTTGCGATAACCATAGGCGTCGTTGTAGGGTTTGAAATGATCGAGATCGACGTAGCATGCGGCAAAGTTGGCGCCGTTTTGCAATAGACGGTCGATATGTTCATTGATCGGCACATTGCCCGGTAATAGCGTCAGCGGGTTGGCGTAGCGGGCTGCATTGATTTGCATCTGCGTGATTTCCCGCATCAGGTCATGACCGGTGCCCATGCCCAGGTAGCGCCCCTGATCGGTGATGATGAATCCGTTGGATAAGTGATGGCGGTCGGCCTCGACGATAATCTGGCTCAGGTCCTGCAGGCTGGTGTCTTTGTCGGTGACTAGCGGCTTGGCATCCATGAAGGTGGTGCAGGGTTTCTTGCCGTAGACATCCCGCGAGTACAAGCGGGCAAAGCGGTCGATCAGATCGGGGCGGGTAATCAGCCCGACGGGGATGCCATGATCGACTACCGGAATAATCTGCAGCTCCGGCGTGCCGATGAACATCTCGTAGACCTGGGTGTTCGTCATGTCCGGGGTGACGGTCGGTACGATGCGCAATAGCTTCAGCGCCGTGACGGCTTTATGCCCGTACACGCTCTTGTGCGGATACACGGCGACGTCGTTGCAATGCAATGTCTGCACTACGTCCGCGCGCAGTCCGGTAGCCGGCTGCGAGGTCGGTCGGGCAATGTGATAGCCCTGGCCGCAGGGAATGCCGAGATCGCGGATCAGCACCAGTTCCGTCTGTGTTTCGATGCCCTCGGCGATCACGACGGTGCCGGATTCCTGCGCAATTTCCTGGATCGACCGCACGAACTGCAGTTTTACTGGGTCCTGATTGATGCCTTGCACGAAATGCATGTCAATCTTTACATATTCCGGCCGCAGTTCCGACCACAGGCGCAGGCTGGAAAAGCCTTCGCCCAGATCGTCGATGGCGATCTGGAAACCCATGCCGCGATAATGTCTGACCGCTTCGCGCAACAGCTCGTAATCATAGGTCGGCTGGTTTTCCGTCAGCTCGATGATGACCCGGTCAGGGTGAATGCCGACTTCATGAATGTAGCCGAGCGTTTCGCCATGCCTGGCCTGCGGTTGCAGCAGCATTTCCGGACTGACGTTCAAAAACAGCTTGCCCGGCAGGCGCAGTTCGGCGAAGCGTTCCAGCACCACACGGCGGCACATATGTTCGACTTCGACGCTGAGCTGGTTGGCGCGCGCCACTTTGAACAGATTCATCGGTGAATGCAGCGGACTATCGGATGGGCCGCGGATCAAGCCTTCATAACCGAGGATGTCCCCTTTCTGCATGTCGATAATCGGCTGAAACAGCGCATTCAGCTGACGCTGACCCAGAATTTCATTCAAGCGCGATAACAGCATGGCGTCCCTGCTTTCCGGCGGCTTTATCCGTATGTCGTGCCCATCGTTAGCTGTCCTGCCACAGGGGAAGGCCGCCATGACCGGATGCTGTCGCGCCAGATGGGAGGCTGGGGTCGATGCGACGTGAAGCGAGCTTAAAAAAGTCATTCCGCTTTAGGTGTAGTGAGTCAATAATGTTGCTTGTAGGAATGCTAGAAGAGATTTGTGACAGCATGATGATGAGCAGCGGATTTTGAATGGCGTTTTGAGGGAGCAGAAGTAAGCGCCGGTATAAAGGTAAAGGCCGACCACACAAAACGTAATGCTGACAATGACATACCGCTTGTGGGTGTCAGTATTTTTCCTACACACCAAAAAGTGCTTTTCATCAATAGGCGGTGTAAGATGTTTCGGAAACGAAACACTACAGGTCACTGTACGAGAGAGACCCTTCAATCTTAGTGCTGGCATATGAAACTCGACGACGCGATAACAGCGAAATATCCGAGCGACGGCGAGGCGGGATTCTTCGCCTTACTGCAGCCGTTGTTGTCCAGCCACAGTCTTGATATTGCGGCAACAGAATTTTTGTCGGGCCTTGCTCAAGCCTTCAATTGCGAACGCGCAAGTTTGGGATTTGTCGATGGGAACGCCATCAAGGTCTGCGCCATTTCCCAGTACTATCAGCAAATCAAGCCTTCCATGCTGCCGGAACTGCAGGCCGCCATGCAGGAGAGTGTCCTGCAAGACGTCATGCTGGCCTTCCCCCATCCTCCCAGCGATTTTCCGTATATCGTGCTGGCGCATGCCAAGCTGGTGCAAACCAATGGTTTGGCGAGCGCTTTCACGGTGCCGTTCGGGCATGACGGACGGATTGTGGGTGCCATTACGCTGGAAAAACGGCATGAGCAGCATATGGCGCCGGAGCAGTTGTCTTCCCTGTCACGGCTGGCAAATCATGCCAGTCCGCTGCTGGCGCTGAAGTGGTCGCTGGAACAACCGCTTCGCGCCAGGTGGTGGAAATCCATCCGTCAGTTTGTCAAGGAAGGTCGCGAAAAATCGCGCCGCATACAGCTTGTCGCAGCGCTGCTGGTCACGCTGCTTGTGCTGGCGGTGTTTGTCGTCCCGGTGTCGCACCAAGTCGTCGGTCAGGCACGTCTTGAGGCGTCGGTACAACGCATGATCAGCGCGCCGATTGATGGCTACCTGAAAGAAGTACGGGTGCGTCCCGGCGATCGGGTGCAGGCGCAGCAGCTGCTGGCGGAATTGAACGATGAAACGCTGCTCACCGAAAAGCGCCGCTTGGAAGCGGAGGCCTTGCAGCAGGAAAATGCGCTGGCCGAGGCGATGGTCAAGGCGGATCGCCCCCAAGTCGTGCTGCGGCGGGCAAAACTGGACGAAGTCGTCGCGCAAAAGGATCTCGTCACGCAGCAGCTGGAGCGTATTCAACTGGTTGCTCCGTTTGACGGCGTAGTGATCAACGGCGATTTGACCCAGCTGCTCGGTTCTCCGATGAAGCGTGGCGACGTCTTGTTTACCCTGTCCGAGGGCACGGATTTCCGCGTCATGGTGGAAGTGCCGGAACGCGATATTGCAGACATCGAAGTCGGTCAGCGCGGCCAGCTCGTGCTGACTGCGCTGCCGGCCGAAAATTTTACGATCCGGGTCGTGCGCATCACGCCAGTGGCCGGCGTCTCTGCGGACGGCCAAAACATATTCGAGATCGAAGCGGCCCTGGAAAACAAGTCGGCCCGGCTCGTACCGGGGCTGAAAGGTGCGGCGAAGATCGCCGCAGGTGACAAGCCATTCGGCTGGAAATGGGTGGTTCGTGCCTGGCACACCTTGTCCTTCTTCCTCTGGAGCAGGGTAGGCTAATGGCCAGCCACTCACTTTACAGTCCCTATTGGTACCGCCTGTCGTCGCTGGTGCCAAGGATTCAGCCGGGGACGCGCATCCAGCGACAGGTATTGCGCGGACGCGAATGGTTCGTGCTCAGTCATCCTATTAGCGGTCGCCATTACCGAGTGAACCGCAGCGCCTATGGTCTGGTCGGTCGCCTCGACGGAGAGCGCTCGCTCGATGTCTTGTGGCAGGGCCTGGAGCGTGCGTCGGAAGACGACTTGCCGAGCCAGGACGAGATCATCACGATGATTTCGCAGCTGACGGATGCCGGTTTCCTGCTGTTCGACACCGTGCCGGACTGGTCGGCGCTGAAGCAGCAGCAACAGGTACAGCGCAGCCGC
>DATLIB010000290.1:0-21234 GCA_035539595.1 Noviherbaspirillum sp. | reverse complement strand
GGTACAGTGTATTCAAATAAATACGATTCGCGTGACTGTTTTTCTTGGCGGACGCTTTACCATTTCTGACATGGCAAGTTGAAAATACTCAAGCAGCGTAGCGGAGTTGATCCAGCCATTCGATCAAGGGAACCGTAGCAGGCAATAAAGGCGAGACTCCCAAGCTTCCCTGCCAGACAAACGCCTGCCCTTCCAGGCTTTGTGGTTCACCCTGCCACTGACGACTGATGTAGAAGTGCAGCCGCACATGAGCATGAGGATAAACGTGTTCAACGCCACACCACGGCTCTGCCGACAAAACCTGTATCCCAAGCTCCTCGACAAACTCCCGCTTGAGCGCATCAAGGACGGATTCCCCCGGCTCCACTTTTCCACCGGGAAATTCCCAATATCCGGCATAAGGCTTGCCGTCAGGCCGCTGACCGAGAAGCACATCGCCGTTCGGCTGCATCAAAATACCAACAGCAACATCAATGGGGGAAGCAAGGGACGATGGCATGCAAACAGACTGAAAGTTATTGGTTTATTTTTCCCGCATGGTCTTTTGCGAATTGCCATGCAACACGACCGGACCGCGAGCCTCGCTGCAGGGCCCAGCGCAATGCGTCTGCACGCGCCTCTTCAATCTGCTGCGCATTGCAGCCGAAGTGACGCAACCAGTGCTCGACGATATCAAGATAATCATCCTGCTTGAAAGGATAGAATGACACCCACAAACCGAAACGTTCGGAAAGAGAAATTTTTTCCTCGACCGTTTCTCCTGGGTGCAAATCGCCATCTTCGGTATGCATATAGGTCGCATTGTCGGAGACGCGCTCCGGCAGAAGATGGCGGCGGTTCGACGTCGCATAAATCAACACATTGTCCGACTGTGTCGCAATGCTGCCGTCGAGCGCGACTTTCAACGCCTTGTAACCGCTTTCGCCTTCCTCGAACGACAAATCGTCACAAAAGATGACGAAACGCTCCGGCCTTCCGCCAACCAGATCGACAATGTCAGACAGATCGCTCAGATCATCCTTGTCAACTTCGATCAGTCGCAAGCCCTGCTCCGCGTAACAGTTCAGGCACGCCTTGATCAGTGACGACTTGCCAGTACCTCGCGCCCCAGTGAGCAATACATTATTGGCTGGCCGCCCCTCCACAAACTGACGCGTATTTTGTTCAATCTGCCGCTTCTGCGGCTCTATGTTATGCAGATCCGACAAGGCAATGGGGGCAGTATGGCGAACCAACTGCAAATAACCGCGCCCCCCGCTCTCCACCTGCTTACGCCAGCGAAACGCAATGCCCGCATTCCAATCGGGGGCCGGTCCTGCCACAGGCAGGATCGCTTCCAGCCGAGCCAACAGCATCTCGGCTCGCCCAAGAAATTGGTCGAGTGCACTCATATCAGGAGCGGTAATCGGCGTTGATGCTCACATACTCATGAGAGAAATCGCAGGTCCACACCGTAGCTGAAGCATGGCCCCGCGCAAGCTTCACGCGGATCGTGATCTCGCTTTGCTTCATCACGCGCTGACCATCCTCTTCTTTATAGTCCGGATGACGGCCGCCATTTTTCGCAACCCATACGTCATCAAGGTACAAATTCAACTTGCTGACATCAAGATCATCTACACCGGCATAACCTATCGCAGCCAGAATGCGACCTAGGTTTGGATCACAGGCATAGAACGCCGTTTTAACCAATGGCGAATGGCCAATGGAATAAGCGATCTTTCGACATTCTTCGACATTGCCCCCCCCTTCCACGGTGATCGTCATGAATTTCGTCGCACCTTCACCGTCGCGCACGATCATTTGTGCCAACTCCTGCGACAAGTCGGTCACGGCGGCAGACAGGGCGGCATACTCAGGAGAACCGATCTCGCTCACCTCAAGCTGGCCAGCGCCTGTTGCGATCAACATGAAAGAATCATTGGTCGACGTATCGCCGTCGATGGTGATGCAGTTGAACGACTTGTCCGCTGCTTCCCTCACCATACGATCCAGCACGGGTTGCGCAACCTTGGCATCGATTGCAAGAAAGCCGAGCATGGTCGCCATGTTCGGCTTGATCATACCGGCCCCCTTACTGATACCAGTGAGCGTGACCGTCGTGCCATTGATCGTGACGGTGCGCGAAGCTGCTTTCGGCTGCGTATCGGTTGTCATGATCGACTCGGCTGCGTGATACCAGTTATCCGCTTTCAGATTAGCGATCGCCTGTGGCAGACCCGCCGTAATGCGATCAACCGGCAGCGGCTCCAGAATAACACCCGTCGAAAACGGCAGAATCTGCGAGGGCTGGCATCCCAACAAGTCGGCTAGGGCCGTACAGGTTGCATTGGCATCCGCCAAACCGGTCTCGCCGGTACCGGCATTCGCATTGCCGGTATTGATCAGCAGCGCACGAATGGGGATGCCGGACGCTCCCATGTTTTGGAGGTGCACCTTGCAGATTTGCACTGGTGCTGCGCAGAACCGGTTCTTGGTAAAGACACCAGCGACCGTTGCCGTCTGTGCCAACTTCATGACCAGCACATCCTTGCGGTTGGCTTTACGTACCCCGGCTTCTGCATAACCGAGTTCAATACCCGCGACAGGTTTCAGGTCGGCGGCGAGGGGGAGAGGGAGATTGACGGCCATAGAGATTTTGTTGCGTGGATAACGGATGAGTGAGGCCGATATTGTAAACCGATCGCCGGATGCACGGCCATGCATGGCCGTGCATCCGGCCCCTTAAACAAAAAGGGCAGGTTTCCCTGTAATGCCGTTCAGTTAAGGTCTTTCTTCAGGTAACGAACGGCATAGCGTTTAGGGCGAGACTTGACGACGCGGGGGCATTCACGCCCCCGTCGTTTTTCCACGGTAGTGGCGATCAATCGTTCGCGCAGACGTTGCAGAAGAGTAGGCAGCTTGCCCTGGGCGCGCGTGGTAGCGGCCCACATCAGTTCATATTGGATAGTATGGAATGACCGGACGAAGCTCAGGTCGGTCGGTTCCAGCCTGGCCTGCAATGCCGCCTTGGCCATTTCGAGGCGGATCAGGTTGTAGGCGATGAGCGCGCCCCAGATTTCCTGATACACGCCTTCCACGGTCCTGCTGCGCAGCGTCAAGGCCATGCCCAGCATGGACTGCTTCAGTTCGCGATAACTGGTTTCCACCTGCCAGCGCCGGGTATAACAAGCGGCCAGGTCGGCCGCCTTGAAACGGCGACGATCGGTCATGGACGTCAGCAGGATGCGTTGTCGGCCGCGCGCATCAATGGCCTGGATGGCGCGTGCCTCCCAGTATTCGGGCAGTTCCGGACACTTCTTGCGCGCCTGCGGCGAGATACGCATGCGCACGATCGCATCATCAGGACTGCCGCCCACGACTTCCCAACAGGTATTGGCCTTGGCCGGAATCAGGAAGTGGCGATTGTGACCATGCATGGTCAGTCCACACAGGATTTCGGCGGCAAAGAAGCCCTTGTCGAACACGGTCAGCGAATCGTCAGGAATGCGCGGCACCAGTTCCTTGGCATACAGCATCTCGTTGCTGCCGTAGCAGCCGAACGCGATATCGCCCACCAGATGGGTGGGAATGGCCGTCAAGCTCACGGCGCGCACTTGCGGATAGCTGGCGACCTTGCCGCTGGCATAGTTTTGCGCGCCAAAATGGGCGCGGTTGGCCGGGCTGTCGGCCGTGCGCAGCGTCGTGCCATCCATCGCCCACAGGCTCAAGCCCTTGAAAGAGTAAGCCGCCCCGTCTTGCCTCGTCCACACCTGAGCTGATTTCTCGAACAGCCAGGCCAGCGGCTCCTGGCCGGTGCGTTGCCGCGCCTGCGCCACTGCGCTCTTGCAGACAAACGGCTTGCCCTCTCCCGACAATGCCAGATCCAGGTCGTCGACCACTTCACTGATCGATTGATGCCGGTACAGCGCCAGGGCGATCACCAACCAGACCACCTGTTCGGCAGGCAAGCGCCGCCGCCGGATGCTGGCCTTGTCCGTCTCCTGCACCGCCTGCTCGATCCACTCCCGCGGCAAATGCGCCACCAGCCGGCCAAGATCGGCCGGCGGTTGCGCTTCGAGCAAATAATGAAGATGGGCGGCAAGCATGGCGCCACCACGTTAACAGCTCTGCGCTACGTTTACAACTCCCAAAATAAAAATACCGTCCAGTTCTTAACTGAACGGTATTACAGGTTTCCCTGCCCTTTTTCGTCAATGCTGACCCTGTTTTACGCCAGCTTGCCGTGACACTGCTTGTATTTCTTGCCACTACCACAAGGACAGGGATCATTGCGCCCCACCTTCGGGAGAGCGTGAGCAATGGACTGCTGGCGCAATTCGTCGGCATCTGCGGTTGGCGCAAGCAACTCTTCCGGCGCCGCATTCGGATTAAAGTCGGCGTGCTGATAATGCACATTATCCAAATGAAGGTGTGCCAACTGCTCTTCCGCGGCTTCAATCTCTTCACGCGACTGGATGCGAACCGTCATTACGATGCGCACGACTTCATTCTTAATTAACTCCAGCATTTGACCGAACAACTCGAACGCTTCGCGCTTGTATTCCTGCTTGGGGTTTTTCTGTGCATAACCGCGCAGATGAATGCCTTGCCGCAGATGGTCCAGTGCGGCCAGATGCTCGCGCCAATGGCTATCAATGCTCTGCAGCATCACACTGCGCTCGAAGCCGGCAAACGCCTCCTTTCCTATGACGGCAATCTTCATGCCGTATGCTTCATCTGCAGCTTTTAGGACACGTTCCAGCAATTCATCGTCCGTCAGGTCCGGTTCACTTTCCAGCATTCCGGAAAGTGGAATCTCCAGTTGCCATTCGTTAGCTAGTGTATTTTCCAGCGTCTTGATGTCCCATTGCTCTTCCATCGCCCCTGCTGGTACGTACTCACGGAACAGGTCACTGAACACGCCTTGGCGCAGCGCAGTGATCAACTCCGATACATCCTTCGATTCAAGCAATTCGTTGCGCTGCTGATAAATCACCTTGCGCTGATCATTAGCAACATCGTCATACTCAAGCAGTTGTTTGCGGATATCGAAGTTACGTGCTTCCACCTTGCGCTGCGCGGATTCGATGGAGCGCGTGACAATGCCAGCTTCGATCGGCTCACCTTCCGGCATTTTCAAGCGCTCCATGATCGCGCGCACGCGATCACCGGCAAAAATGCGCAAGAGGGGATCGTCCAACGACAGATAGAAGCGCGACGAGCCTGGGTCGCCTTGGCGACCGGAACGGCCTCGCAGCTGGTTATCGACACGGCGGGATTCATGACGCTCGGTACCGATGATATGCAGACCACCGGCCGATACGACATGATCGTGCAGCGATTGCCATTCGTCCCGCAAACGTTTTGCCTGGGCCTGTTTTTCAGCATCGCTATGGCTGGAATCGGCTTCGATAAGCTGTATCTGCTTCTCGACATTGCCACCCAACACGATGTCGGTACCGCGGCCCGCCATGTTGGTAGCGATGGTGATCATCTTGGGCCGGCCGGCCTGGGCAATGATTTCAGCTTCACGCGCGTGTTGTTTGGCGTTCAGTACGTTGTGCGGCAAATCAGCCTTGGTCAGGATACCTGACAACAATTCGGAATTTTCAATAGAAGTCGTACCGACCAACACCGGTTGTCCGCGCTCATAGCAATCCTTGATGTCAGCAAGCATCGCGTTGTATTTCTCTTGCGCGCTTTTATACACCTGATCCTGACGGTCCTTGCGCTGGCTAGGACGATTGGGCGGAATGACGACTGTTTCAAGGCTGTAGATTTCCTGGAATTCGTAGGCTTCCGTATCGGCGGTACCGGTCATGCCGGCCAGCTTGCCGTACATGCGGAAGTAGTTCTGGAAGGTGATCGATGCCAGCGTCTGATTTTCATTCTGGATCTTTACGCCCTCCTTCGCCTCGACTGCCTGATGCAAGCCGTCCGACCAGCGACGGCCGGTCATGAGCCGTCCGGTGAATTCATCGACGATGACGACCTCGCCGTTCTGCACCACGTAATGCTGGTCCTTATGGAACAGTGTATGGGCGCGCAGCGCCGCATAGAGATGATGGATCAGCGTGATATTGGCTGGATCGTACAGTGACGCACCTTCAGGCAGCAAACCCATGCGGGTCAAAATCTGCTCGGCCTTTTCATGGCCTGCTTCTGTCAGCAGCACCTGATGTGTTTTTTCATCCTTGGTGTAATCGCCCACCACTTCGATTTTGCCCTTGCCATCCGACGTTTCCTCTCCTACCTGCAACGTCAGCAAAGGCGGTACGGCGTTGATCTTGACATACAGCTCAGTGTGATCCTCCGCTTGGCCGGAGATGATCAGCGGGGTTCTCGCTTCGTCGATCAGGATCGAATCGACTTCATCGACAATTGCAAAACTCAATCCGCGTTGCACCCGGTCGCCGAAATCGTAGACCATGTTATCGCGCAGGTAGTCGAAGCCGAATTCGTTGTTGGTACCATAGGTGATGTCTGCCGCATAAGCTGCTTGTTTCAGATCATGGGCCATCTGCGAGAGATTGACACCAGTCTTCAAGCCGAGCCAACCATAAAGCTTGCCCATCCATTCGGCATCGCGTTGTGCCAGATAGTCGTTGACCGTCACCACATGCACACCCTTGCCGGTCAATGCATTCAGGTAAGCCGCCAAGGTTGCCATTAGGGTCTTGCCTTCCCCTGTGCCCATTTCCGCGATCTTGCCGTAATGAAGCACCATGCCGCCGATGAGTTGTACGTCAAAATGACGCATCTTGAGCACCCGCTTACTAGCCTCACGGCAAACCGCAAAAACTTCCGGCAGAAGATCGTCCAGCTTGGCGCCCTTGACAATACGTTCCTTGAATTCTGGCGTCTTCGCTTGGAGCTCGGCATCGGAAAGTTTTTCCATTGCCGGTTCGAATGCATTGATTTCGCTGACGGTTTTTTGATATTGCTTGATTAGCCGCTGATTGCGGCTACCGAAAATCTGGGTCAGTAATGACATGCTTGAATTTTTATAAAGGTCCGCAAGAACAGGATCCGCCCATACCGTAACCGGGCTTTGGCTAAATTGCGGATTTTATCACGCGCCCTATGAGGGGTTAGCTGCCTCTAGGCGGTAAGTGCAAAATGATTGCGCCAACACAGACGCCCTTTCCAGCGAAGCACCAAGCGTGTAACGCGATGTAGAAGGGAATATATGGATTAACTGACAGGAAACAATACACAGCACTGTACACAGCACTGCTTCGACATGTTTACCGCGCCATGAGAGCAGCCATTTTTGCTTGGTTGGCACCGGCAACCAGAAATTTATGCGGGTCCTGCTGCATACCTTTGACCAATACTTCAAAGTGCAGATGCGCACCGGTGGATCGCCCAGTGGAGCCAACGTCGGCAATATGCTGACCACGTCTAACAATATCGCCAAGCTTGGCTCGCAGGCGCGAAGCATGCGCATAACGCGTCACCATATCATTGCCGTGGTCTACTTCTACCATGTTTCCAAATTGGTGATGGTATTGCGCCGCAATCACAACGCCGCCTGCAGCAGCGACGATAGGTGTGCCGGTGGGCGCCGCAAAATCAATACCTTCATGGAAAGTGTTACGTCCAGTGAATGGGTCAAGACGGCGACCAAATCCGGAAGAATTGTAACTAACATTGACCGGCTGAACCGTCGGCAGCAACCTGGATTGGATCTTGTGGCCCATCAAGGTCGTTTCGATCACGTTCATGTAATCGGCTCGGTGCTCGACATTTCTTGCTGTGGCGTCGAGCAATTGCTGAAATTCGTTCATGCTAAGCGGCTGCCCAGTTGTGGTTGAAGGCTCAGCTCCGCCTCGGCCCGGCAACTCCTTGAAATTGAACTCTTGCGGCTTTACGCCTGCCAAACCCTGAACCCGCTCACCCAAAGCATCCAAGCGCATGAGCTGAGCCTGCATTTCGCCAAGTTTCATTGCCATTGCGGCGAGATTTTCTTTGACGTATTTATCTTTTTGCGTCGCATCATCGCGGGTTGCAGAAGCAATTGCTTCGCGCATTAGGGGAATATTGAATTCGCTCGCATGACGAAAAGTCAGGTAGTACAAGAGGGATGCCATGGCCACAACCGACATCACGAATACCAAAACCAGGAACATCAAATGCCAGCGCGTTAGAGTGACCGTCTTGGCATTGAAGCGGGGGTGCAGCAGGATGACTTGCATTACAACTCCTCCGACTCGTCTATCGTGGATGAGGTGTGATAAGGTTTGAGCATGATCCGCCCATCCTCATTTCTCTCTTTTCAACCCGCGCGTTCTGCCCGATCTTCCGTACAGACCCCGCACGGGGTTGCCGATTTTCTCCGCACCAACGACAAGCTGGCTTCTCTCCTGCCAGTCGTAGCACGTATGACAGCCCTGGAACAGGACTGCAAGTCAGTCTTGCCCGCCGTCTTTGGCGCATGCTCCGTTATTCAGTTCACAACGGGGCGACTGACGCTTGCGGCTCCTAACGCCTCGCTCGCTGCAAAACTCAAACAACAATTACCTAAGTTGCAAGAAAAAATGCAGGAGCGGGGCTGGCAGGTTACCGCAATCCGCATAAAATTGCAAGCAGGAAATATTTTAGAAAAAACGCCAAAACCAAAACAATTAACGATGCCCGCCCAAGCGCTCTCCGCCTTGGCATCCTTAAAAGAGTCTTTGGAAAACTCGCCGCGTAACGAGCAACTGAAAGCCGCCCTGGACACTTTGCTGGCGCGCCATCGGCAACAGAAGTAGTTTGGTTGATGGCGCCGGACCAGCCCGAACCGGCAAGTATCTTAAGTTAAGTTAATGCCCACTCTTGCGTTGTCTGACGGGCATAGGCGCCAGGCGCAGTATCTGCCGAATCGAAGGTGACAATCTCGTAAGCCTCGGGCTGTGCCAGCAGTGCGCGCAACAGTTGATTGTTGAGCGCGTGCCCCGCCTTGTGAGCAATGTAACTAGCAAGCAATGGATGGCCGATCAGGTACAGATCACCGATTGCGTCCAGAATCTTGTGGCGTACGAATTCGTTCTCGTAACGAAGTCCGTCCGGATTCAGAACGCGGTATTCGTCCATCACGATCGCGTTTTCCAGTGAACCGCCGCGCGCCAGTCCCATACCGCGCAGTGTCTCTACGTCTTGCATGAAGCCGAAGGTACGCGCACGCGCAATTTCCCGCACATACGATTCGGAGCCGAAATCCACTTCAGCAGTCCGGCCAGTGGCGTCGACCGCGGGATGGTTAAACTCGATGAAAAACTTCAACTTGAAGCCGTTGTACGGCTCCAGGCGTGCCCACTTCTCTTGCGCGCCCACACCTTCACGGATTTCAACCGGTTTGAGAATGCGAATGAATTTTTTTGGCGCATCCTGCTCTTGCAGACCTGCTTGCTGCAAAAGAAAGACAAACGAGGAAGCCGAGCCATCCATGATCGGAATTTCTTCCGCAGTAAGATCAACATACAGGTTGTCGATGCCCAGTCCGGCACAGGCTGACATCAAGTGCTCGACAGTCGATACTCTCGCACCGTCTTTGTCCAGTACGGAAGCCATGCGAGTATCCCCGACGCCGGTCGCTGTCGCCGGCAAATCGACCGGCGGATCGAGATCAATGCGACGAAATACGATGCCTGTGTCTGCTGCTGCGGGTCGCAGCGTGAGTTCAACCTTGGTGCCGGAATGCAGGCCGACCCCGACGGTCTTGACTAATTGTTTTACAGTGCGTTGTTTGAGCATTGCGGAAGTATAACAACTCGCCCATGGGGCGGTTGTTATGAGATGTAAGCTTGTTGGACCAACACTACGGCAAACGTATCCCTTGATGTTGACCACAAAATCGGCAGGCTCATTCCAGCCATTGCTGAGCGCGTTGCACGGCACGCCGCCATGCCACCAGTCGTTGCGTCCGTTCATCCAGCGACATGGCTGGCTCGAACCGCCTCTCTACCTGCCATTGCACGGCGATTTCCTGTTGTGAGTTCCAATACCCAACCGCCAGCCCGGCGAGGTAAGCGGCGCCCAAGGCAGTGGTTTCGGTCACGGCCGGCCGCACCACCGGCACACCCAGCACGTCGGCCTGAAACTGCATCAACAGATCGTTGCGGGCGGCGCCGCCATCGACCCGCAGCTCAGTCAATCCCAGCACGGCATCCCTTTGCATTGCCTCGAGTACGTCGGCGCTCTGGTATGCAATGCTGGCCAGAGTGGCACGTGCAATATGGGCCTTGGTCGTACCCCGGCTGATACCAACCATGGTGCCACGCGCATAGGGATCCCAGTAAGGGGCACCAAGACCGGCGAAGGCAGGAACGACATATACGCCGTCGGTATCTGGGACGCTCGCTGCCAAGGCTTCGACATCGGCTGAATGACGAATGATGCCGAGTCCATCGCGCAGCCACTGCACCGCCGCGCCGGCGTTGAACACACTGCCTTCAAGCAGGCAATCAGTCTGGCCACCAAACGTCCATCCGATCGTGGTGAGCAGGTTATTGCTCGAAGTCATCGGCTGATTCCCCGTATGCATCAACATGAAGCATCCGGTACCGTAGGTGTTTTTCGCCATGCCGGGGAAGTGGCATGCCTGGCCGAAGGTTGCCGCCTGCTGGTCGCCGGCGATTCCCGCAACAGGAATCGGCATGCCGAACAGACTGGGAGCCGTATTGCCGACAATGCCGCTGCTGGGCACTATTTGGGGCAGTAATCTTTGGGGGATATCGAGCGCCGCCAGTAGTTCATCATCCCATTGCAGGGTATGGATATTGAACAGCAAGGTACGCGATGCGTTGCTGGTATCGGTGACATGCACACCGCAGAGTTTATAGACCAACCACGAATCAACCGTGCCGAATGCGAGTTCACCGCGTTCTGCTCGTTGGCGCGCGCCGGGCACATTGTCGAGTAGCCACTTGAGCTTGGTACCGGAAAAATAGGCATCAAGGACCAGACCGGTCTTATGCTGGAACAGGCTTTCCTTGCCTTGCTCTCGCAGGGCATCACACAGTGGCGCTGTACGACGATCTTGCCAAACGATTGCATTGGTCAGCGGCTCGCCGCTCTTGCGGTCCCACAGTACCGTAGTTTCGCGCTGGTTGGCGATGCCGATGGCGGCAATGTTTGAGGCTGGTACGCCGGTTTTCTGCAATACCTGTCGCGCAACCGTAAGCTGACTGTTCCAGATTTCATTTGCGTCATGCTCGACCCAACCCGACTGCGGAAAAATCTGCTTGAATTCTCGCTGGGCAATGCCCTGAATCCGGCCGGCGTGGTCGAACAAAATCGCGCGCGAACTGGTGGTCCCTTGATCCAGGGCGAGTATGAATTTTCTCATCGGATACCCCCTCTTTCTCGACATGATAGACAGGCCGGCCGGCGCTGCGTCGGATTCCCGCTCATCCGCAATGCAGATTGTCTCGGATGCGTGCTCACGCAGCCGATTAAGCGTTTGCATGCCAAGCCTGCATCCAGGCATCCAGTCTGGTTTCCGTATCCGCTGGCAGGTGCAAGCCGAGCTTGGAGCGTCGCCAGAGTATGTCCGATGCATTCTGCGCCCATTCATGCTGCATCAAATAGATGATTTCAGCAGCATACAGCCCGGGCCCCAGCTCCTCTCCCATTTGCCCGGTCCCTGTTCTGTCGGCGAGAAGTAGTTTGGTGCGCGTGCCATACGCACGCGCATAACGCACCGTCAATGTAGCCGGCAACCATGGGTATGCGCGCTGCAATTCGTCCACATACCGATCGAACTGCAGCACGGAACGGGCATCCGACTGCGGACCGAACAAGTCGCCACCCGGCAGGCAAGCACTGGCTGTCCAATGACCACGGCGCACCGGCAGCGCAGCAGCGAGCATATCAACCGCTTCTTCAGCCAGTTTGCGAAAGGTCGTGATCTTGCCGCCGAAGACCGAGAGCACCGGTGCGCCCTCGGTGTCGTATTCGAGTCGATAATCGCGGGTCACGGCAGAGGCCTTGGCCGCTTCATCCTTCACCAGGGGACGCACGCCGGAATAGGTCCACACCACATCGGCGGGCACGACCTGTTTGCGGAAATATCGGCTTGAGAGTGCGCAGAGATAAGCAATTTCGTCCGCATCGATCCGGACTGCATCGACATCGCCGCGGTAATCGATATCGGTTGTCCCGATCAGGGTGAAATCCTGCTCATAAGGAATCGCGAATACGATGCGCCCGTCCGGGTGCTGGAAAATGTAGGCATACGGATGATCGAACAGGCGCGGAACGACGATATGGCTGCCCTTGATCAGGCGCAGCGACCTGTCGATCGGACGCTGCGTCGCCATTTGCAGAAAATCAGCGGTCCACGGGCCGGCGGCATTGACCAGGCAACGCGCATTGACCGTGAAGCCTTGTCCGTCTGCGCCGCGCAAGGATGCACTCCAACGGTCGCCCTGGCGGTGTGCCGATTGGCAACGTGTGCGAGTGAACACGTGTGCACCTTTTTCCGCCGCATCCACAGCATTCAAGACCACCAGACGCGCATCATCGACCCAGCCGTCGGAATACATGAAACCACGCGTGAATTCCTGTTTGAGCGGTTTGCCGGCGTTGTGCCGGCGCAAGTCGATGCCTTGTGATGCAGGCAGCAGCTCGCGTCTAGCCAAGCGGTCGTACAGAATCAGGCCAAGCCGGATCATCCAAGCCGGCCGCTGCCCTTTGTCATGCGGCATCACGAAGCGCAGCGGCCGCATGATATGCGGTGCGGCGCGCAGTAATATCTCGCGTTCGATCAACGCCTTGCGCACCAAACCGAATTCGTACTGTTCGAGGTAACGCAACCCGCCATGAATCAGCTTGGTCGATGCCGACGAGGTATGTGCAGCGAGGTCGTCCTTTTCGCACAACACCACCGACAAGCCACGGCCGGCGGCATCGCGCGCAATCCCGGCGCCATTAATGCCGCCTCCGACCACTAGCAGGTCGCAATTGATATTATCTCGGCTCTGCTCCATCCATACCTCGCCCGTTCGGGGGAACGTGGCAGCGCGTATCGTTTGTCCCCCAACGCAAAACGGCGCCCATGGCGCCGCCCTTGTCTTGCCCGACGCTGGCTTAGGAGTCGCGCAAGAATAAGTTGGATATTTTGGCGCTCGTCACTGGATGCAATGCAAGGCGTCTGACGCGCCGCAGTGCGAGCACTGCAAGCGGCAGACAACGCCGCAGTGCGCCAGCGGCGAGCAGCAAAAATTGTTCAACTTATTCTTGCGCGGCGACTTAGCCCAGCTGGCTTAGCATCGTTTCCGCATTCGAGACATCGAACTTGCCTGCTTCTTCGATGTTCAATTGCTTGACGACGCCATCTTCGACCAGCATGGAGTAACGTTGCGAACGGGTACCCATGCCAAACTTGCTGAAATCTGCGTCCAGGCCGAGCGCCTTGCTGAATGCCGCATTGCCGTCGGCCATCATGCGCACGATGCCGGTCACTTTCTGGTCGCGCCCCCAGGCACCCATCACGAACGCGTCGTTGACCGAGATGCACCAGATTTCATCGACACCCTTGGCTTTCAAGGCCTGTGCATGCTGGACGTAGCCGGGAACGTGCTTTGCCGAACAGGTCGGCGTGTAAGCGCCGGGCAGGCCAAAAATCGCAATCGTCTTACCCTTGGTCAGGTCAGCAACATTGAAGTTATTCGGGCCGAGGGAACAGCCTTCCGATTCGACTTCGATGAATTCGGAAAGGGAGCCTTCCGGCAGGCGGTCGCCGATCTTGATGGTCATGGTGAAATCCTCTTGTTTGGTGATTTATCTGGTGATGTAAGGCGATATTGCCAGGGAGCTTATAACGGGAAGCCCCGAAAGAAACGCCGCGCGGCCCGGATGTCACGAGGAGCGCGGCGTACAGAGCGCAGTATGCCTTGTTCTTGTCATTTTTGCAGGTCGCCCCGACTCGCCCTTCCCTGAAGCGGGAAGGGCGAGCCAACCCTCAGTCCGCCTGCTTACGCAGGAAAGCCGGAATGTCATATTGCTCCATGCCGTTCTTTTCCAGCGCGCGCACTGTCTCGGATGCCGACTCACGGCGCCATACAGCAGGGGCCTTCAAGCCACCGAACGCGCCGACCTGCGGCGCGACGCTCTGTCCCATGCCGCCTGCGTGCATGATCGGCTCGTTGTGGGTGCCGGTACGCAAGACGGGGGTCTGTACCAGTTGCACATTCCTGCGCGCACGGCCCAAGCCGGTGGCAACCACGGTCACGCGGATATCGTCACCCATCGTGTCGTCGTAGGCGATACCTTGCGCAATCGAGGCGTCGGGAGCGGCAAAGGCGCGCACGGTTGCCATGACTTCCTTGATTTCCTTGCCCTTGAGGCTGCGGCTGGCAGTGACGTTGACCAGCACGCCGCGCGCACCGGACAGATCGATTCCATCCAACAGCGGCGATGCCACCGCCTGCTCGGCAGCGATACGGGCACGGTCGACGCCGGATGCGGTTGCGGTACCCATCATGGCCTTGCCTTGCTCGCCCATGATGGTCTTGACGTCGTTGAAGTCGACGTTGATATGACCCGGCACATTGATGATTTCGGCGATACCGGCGACGGCGTTGTTAAGCACGTCGTCGGCATGCTGCAGCCATTCGATCATGCTGTCGTCTTCATAGATCTCTTCCAGCTTTTCATTGAGGATCACGATCAGCGAATCGACATGCTGCCCCAAAGCCTCAAGGCCTTCGTCAGCGAGCTCCATGCACTTCGCGCCCTCGTACGAAAACGGTTTCGACACGACGGCCACGGTCAATGCGCCCTGCTCCTTTGCCACCTGAGCAACGATGGGGGCAGCGCCGGTACCGGTGCCACCGCCCATACCAGCGGCAATAAACACCATATGCGCACCACGCAAGGCGTCTTCAATGCGCCCACGCGATTCTTCTGCCAAGCGACGGCCGACATCCGGCTTCATGCCGGCGCCAAGACCGGTGTCGCCAATCTGGATGACGTTGTCGGCCTTCGACTGCGCCAGCGCCTGTGCATCGGTATTGGCGGCGATGAATTCGACGCCGGACACGCCTTTGTTGATCATGTGTTGTACTGCATTGCCGCCTGCGCCGCCGACACCGACGACCTTGATCACGGTACCCAGATTTGCGTTATCGATCATATCGATTTCCATGATGACTCCTTAAGATGAAGCAGCTTTCAGTCGATAGACACCACGCAACGTGGCGCCTAGCAACTGCAAACTGCGGTTAACGTGAATACAAAAAATTCCACTGATGCTGCAAAAACGGACCGCGAACAATCCAGAAACAAACCGGGAAGGTTCGACACTGGACCGCACGCCGGTCGTCTTTATTGCATCGTTTAAAAATTACCCAAGAACCACTCCTTCATGCGCTGCCATACCGCCCTCACGGAACCATCCTGGCGAGTGACGATATGGCCGCGCAAATACTGCTTTTTTGCTTCCAGTAACAAACCGAGCACCGTCGAGTAGCGGGGGCTTCGCACCACGTCCGCCAACTGACCGCTGTACTCGGGTACACCTAAACGCGCCGGCTTCAGGAAAATATCCTCCCCCAGCTCGATCATGCCCGGCATCATGGCGGTGCCGCCGGTCAGTACGATGCCGGACGACAGTACTTCTTCGTAACCGGACTCACGCACAACCTGGTGCACCAACGCAAACAATTCCTCGACGCGCGGCTCGATGACCGCCGCAAGCGCCTGACGCGACAGCGTGCGCGGACCACGATCGCCCAGCCCCGGCACTTCCAGCGTTTCCCCCGGGTCAGCCAACACTTGCTTGGCAACGCCATAACGCAGTTTGATTTCCTCGGCTTCCGACGTCGGCGTGCGCAAGGCCATCGCGATATCGTTGGTGATCTGGTCGCCAGCGATCGGGATTACCGCGGTATGACGGATGGCACCCTCGGTGAAGATCGCCACATCGGTCGTGCCGCCGCCGATATCGATCAGCACCACGCCCAGCTCCTTCTCGTCCGGCGTCAGCACGGCGTCAGCTGATGCCATCGGTTGCAGGATCAGATCGGACACTTCGAGCCCGCAGCGGCGCACGCACTTGACGATGTTTTGCACGGCGGAGACCGCACCCGTGACGATGTGTACCTTCACTTCGAGGCGGATGCCGCTCATGCCGATCGGTTCGCGCACGTCTTCCTGGCTATCGACGATGAACTCCTGCGGCACCGTGTGCAGCAATTGCTGGTCGGTCGGGATGTTGACCGCCTTCGCGGTTTCGATCACGCGTGCGACATCGGTGGCGGTGACTTCCTTGTCCTTGATCGCCACCATGCCGCTGGAATTGAAGCTGCGGATATGACTGCCCGCGATGCCGGTATAGACATTCCTGATCTTGCAATCCGCCATCAGCTCGGCTTCTTCCAGTGCGCGCTGGATCGATTCGACCGTGGCTTCGATGTTGACCACCACGCCCTTCTTCAAACCCTTCGATTCGTGCTGGCCAAGCCCGATGACCTCATGCCGCCCGTTCGGCATTACCTCGGCCACGACAGCAACCACCTTGGAGGTGCCGATATCCAGGCCGACGATCAGGTTCTTTGCATCTTTTGTCATGTTTTATCGCTTACTTTTATTGCTATCGAGGCCCAAGTCCAGTCCCTGCGCTTTTAAAGCGAAACCGTTCGGGTAACGCATGTCCACACTTTCAATCCTGTTGTCCTGCAACCGCGTCAGCAGTTGCGGGTAAATTCCCACCAACCGATCAACCCGGCTTTTCAATGTCGTTTCGTTTTGCTGGCGCCCCAGTTCCACCGTCATGCCGTTGTTCAGCCTCAGTGTCCACGCATAACGGCCGGATAACTGCACCGACTCCGGCACCAGGCCAAGCGGCTTTAACCATTCCTGCAACTCGCGATAACGTGCAAGCACGTCCCTCTCGCTCCCATCCGGCCCGAAAAATTGTGCCAACCGGCCATCTTCTTCCGCTTCGGCCAGGTTGGCGGTGAAGACATCGCCCTTTGCCGACAACAAACGCCCATCCTCACCCCAGGTTCCCAGCGGCTGATGCTCTTCGAGTTTCACAATCAGCATGTCCGGCCATTCGCGCCGTACTGATGCCTTGCGCACCCAGGGCACCGCTTCAAACGCCTGCCGTACCGCGTTCAGGTCGGCAGTAAAAAAATTGCCCTTGATGCGCGGCAGCGCGGCTGTACGCACCGTGGATTGGCTGACGTGACGTAAATCAGTCGCCTCCGCCGCTTCGACCCGTATCGTTTTCAGCGTAAATACCGGCCTCTGCACCACCCACCAGACGCCGGATGCAAGCAGACACAACACCAGCACCCCGAGCATGGCATTGGTGGTTGCATTGAGCATCCTGACGTCGTGCCACATTCTTATCGCTTCAAGCCGGTTGCCAGTTTTTCGATTGCTTCAAGTCGAGACTCGCCGAACGCAAAATCTCCACGCACAAATCCTCATAGTTGACGCCGGCGGCTTTGGCCGACATCGGCACCAGCGAATGCCCCGTCATGCCGGGCGAGGTATTGATCTCCAGCAGAAACGGCTCGTTGTCGATAGCGCGCAGCATGAAGTCGATGCGCGCCCAGCCTTCTGCGCCGACCGCGTTGAAAGCCCGCACGGCAAGCGCCTGGATGCGTTGAGTCAATGCGTCGTCGATGGGCGCCGGACACAGATACTGCGTATCGTCGCTGAAGTATTTGTGCTGGTAGTCGTAGTTGCCCTGCGGCGCGCAGATTTCGACGATCGGCAACGCACGCGCGTTGCGCCCGGCACCCAATACCGGCACCGTCAGTTCGCGGCCGGCGATAAATTCTTCGGCCAGCACGACTTCGTCGTACTTGGCGCAATGGGAAAAACCGGTCTGCATATCGGAAGCGGCGGTCACTTTGCTAATGCCGATCGTGGAGCCTTCGTGTGGCGCCTTCAGCATCAAGGGCAATCCCAGTTGCTCGGAGACCGCACGCAATGTGTCAGGCTTGGTGTCGTTCGCATCGAGTACGATGAAGCGCGGCGTCGGCAAACCGTGGCTGAGCCAGACGCGCTTGGTCATGACCTTGTCCATGCCGATTGCCGAAGCCATCACGCCGGAGCCGGTATATGGAACGCCGAGCTGCTCCAGTACGCCTTGCAGGCTGCCGTCTTCGCCGTAACGGCCATGCAGCGCGATAAACACGCGGTCGAATTTTTCTGCGGCCAGCTCACCCAGACCGCGCTCGGCCGGGTCGAAACCGTGTGCATCCACGCCCTTGTCTTGCAGCGCCTTCAGCACGCCGCCGCCGGACATCAGCGATACCTCGCGCTCGGCGGAACGGCCGCCGAACAAGACGCCGACTTTTCCAAATTCAGTGTTTAGATCTGTTGCATTCATGATTCATCCTTAACTTGCTTGACCCAGTTTCACTGGCACGCCGCTGATCGAACCGGCGCCCATGGTAATAACAACATCTCCGTCCCTTGCCATGCTCATGATCGTTGCCGGCATGTCGGCAATATCTTCTACAAAAACCGGGTCCACCTTGCCGACCACGCGCAAGGCATGCGCCAGCGCGCGACCGTCGGCAGCGACGATCGGCTGCTCGCCGGCGGCATACACTTCCGCCAGCACCAACGCATCCGCGCTCGACAACACTTTGACGAAATCCTCGAACAGGTCACGCGTGCGGGTGTAGCGGTGCGGCTGAAATGCCAGCACCAGACGGCGGCCCGGATAAGCACCGCGCGCCGCAGCCAGCGTTGCCGCCGTTTCGACCGGGTGATGGCCGTAATCGTCAACCAAAGTGAACGTACCGCCCTCCGGCAGCTTGATGTCGCCATGACGCGTGAAGCGGCGCCCAACGCCGTTGAATTCGCGCAAGGCCTTTTGCGTGGCGGCGTCGTGCACGCCCAATTCGCGCGCGATGGCAATCGCTGCGCAAGCATTTTGTACGTTATGCATACCCGGTTGATTCAAGTGCACGAGCATCGGTGGATACTCGTCCTGAATAACGGTGAACTCCATGTGGCTGTTGACAGCCTTGGCGTCAGTCGCGCGCACTTGCGCATCCTGGTGGAAGCCGTAGGTCTGGATCGGCTTCGAGATGAACGGCATGATTTCGCGCACGTTGGGGTCGTCGATGCACAGCATCACCACGCCATAGAACGGCAGGCGCTGCGTAAATTCGACAAACGCCTGCTTCAGCTTGGCGAAGCTATGGTCGTACGTCTCCATGTGGTCGGCATCGATGTTGGTAATGACTTCGATGCACGGCGACAGGTTGAGAAAGGACGCGTCAGATTCGTCGGCTTCGGCCACGATAAAGTCGCCGGCACCCAGTTTTGCATTCGCCCCGGCGCTGTTCAGACGGCCGCCGATCACGAACGTGGGGTCCAGCCCGCCTTCGGCGAGCACGCTTGCCACCAGACTGGTGGTGGTGGTCTTGCCGTGTGTGCCGGCGATGGCCACGCCCTGCTTCAGCCGCATCAGTTCGGCCAACATCATGGCGCGCGGGACGATCGGGATATGCCTGGCCCGCGCCGCCATCACTTCGGGATTGTCGCCCTTGACCGCCGTCGAGGTAACGATGACGTCGGCCTGCTGCACGTTTTCTGCGGCGTGTCCCTGCGTCACTTTGGCACCCAGCTCGGCCAGCCGCTGCGTGGTGGCATTGTTGCCGAGGTCGGAACCGGACACGGTATAGCCGAGGTTGAGCAGGACCTCCGCGATGCCGCTCATCCCGGAGCCACCGATGCCGACAAAATGGATGTTTTTGACTTTATGTTTCATGCTTTATTTTGCTAATTCTTCCAGTACGTTAGCGATCTCTTCATTCGCCTGACGCCTGCCGAGGCGATGCGCCGCTTCCGCCATCGTCCTGCAGTCATCGCGCGTGAGCGATTGCAGCAACTGCGCCAGTCGTTCTGCGCTCAGTTCGCCCTGCGGCAGATGCACTGCCGCGCCCTGCTGCGCCATCCATTGCGCGTTGTCGCGTTGATGCGAGGTCGTGGATGCGACAAATGGCACCAGTACACTAGCGACACCGGCGGCGGTCAGTTCCGAGACCGTGATCGCACCGGCACGGCAGACCACCAGGTCTGCTTGCGCGTAGCGGCGCGGCATATCGTCGATGAAATCCACCACTTCGGCCTCGATCTGCGCCTGGGCATAGGCGCTACGCAGGGCCTCGATATGCTGCTTGCCGGACTGATGCGTGACGATCGGTCGCGCATCGGCTGGCATCAACGCCAGCGCGGCAGGCAGGCATTCGTTCAATACTTTTGCGCCGAGGCTGCCGCCAACGACCAGCAAACGCAACGGGCCGCTGCGCATCGCATAGCGCTGTGCGGGCGGCGCCACGTCGATGATTTCCCTGCGCACCGGATTGCCCGTGACTGTGGCCTTGCCCGCCGCGCTACCGAAATCTGCAGGAAAGCCGAACAGCACACGCTCGGCCAAGGGGGCCAGGGTCTTGTTCGACAACAGCAGCGCCGCGTCGGCATTGACCAGCACCAGCGGCACGCCGCGCAGTTTCGCCATCATGCCGCCCGGTACCGTGACATAGCCGCCCATGCCCAGCACCGCACTGGGCTGACGGCGGCCGATGATGTTGAAACAGGCTGCGAATCCGCCAGCCATCTTGAATACGCCGCGCAGCGTGTGCAACATTCCCTTGCCGCGCAGGCCGGCAAAATCGATGGTGTCCATGTCGATGCCATGCTTGGGCACGATGTCACGCTCCATGCCGTGTCTGGTGCCAAGCCACGACACCTGCCAGCCGCGCGCCTGCATGGTTTGCGCGATCGCCAAACCGGGGAAAATGTGTCCGCCGGTGCCAGCCGCCATAATCAAGAGACGTTTCATAGGCGGCCTCCCCGCATGAGTGCCCTGTTCTCGTAGTCGATTCGCAACAGAATCGCCAGACCGATGCAATTAATCAGAACGCCGGAGCCGCCATAACTCATCAGCGGCAAGGTCAAGCCCTTGGTCGGCAGCAAGCCGAGATTGACGCCCATGTTGATGAACGCCTGCACGCCGATCCAGATACCGATGCCCTTGGCTGCCAAGCCGGCGAATGTCAAATCCATGGCAATCGCCTGGCGGCCGATTTCAAACGCGCGCTTGACGATCCAGTAGAACATCGCGACCACCACCAGCACACCGACAAAACCGAGTTCTTCGCCGATCACCGCCAGCAAGAAGTCGGTATGCGCTTCCGGCAGGTAGTGCAGTTTTTCGACGCTGCCGCCCAGTCCGACACCGAACAACTCGCCGCGACCGAAAGCAATCAGCGAATGCGACAACTGATAAGC
>DATLIB010000289.1:0-6426 GCA_035539595.1 Noviherbaspirillum sp. | reverse complement strand
TTCCTCCCATTTTCGCGTTGCATACGGGTGCGCTGCGGCGTTGCACCTCGTTTGTGTGGCTCGCCACACGGCACTCGTTGCGCCTTGCTTCGCATCCCGTCTGCACCACGCCAATGGGGTGAAGAATCCCGGAAATCACCTAAGGCTACGCTGAACAGGCATGAAAAGGGGAAACGTATGTCGCTGCGGCACAGCCGCTATGCAGGCGGAAGCAACAATCACTGCATGGAGAATATGAAATGGCACACCATGAAGACTTCGCTTCGAGATTGCCCTTTACATCATCCGATGCGGCGTACCTCGATGCCCGCTTTTCAGGACAGGCATCGAGGAGAAAACAGCTTTACGACATCGAGTTGACCAATGATGGCATGGACTACGGAGCGACTGACGCCTTGGTCCGAGGTGCCGTGAAGCTAAGGTCGCGAAACCTTGGCTATGACTTCGCGCTTGTCAAGATTGGTGGCGGCCGGAGCCTCCTTGGCGCGCCGAAGGATCTTGTCAACATCTATATCAGGAAAAGTGGCAACAGACGATATTACTACCTGCATACTGCGACCAGCTTGCGCAAGGCCTTGAACATGATCGACCGGATGTACGAAGAAGCTGCGGAAGGTCACCTTCCCTAGCCCGGATATTTCATCACTCCGCGTAGGCTTGCGGTACCAATTGGATCTGCCTGTAGCAGGCTGCAAACCGAGTAAACATGCGCCTTCCGGCCAAGTTAGGGGCCGGTCTGGTGAAATATCCGGGCTAACGGTACTTCGATCGTCAAGTCCGAACAGGCATAAGCCACGCAGGGGAGGATGAAGCCCTCGGCTTTTTCTTCCGCGCTCAACCCCGGCCACGGAATGCCGTGGCGTATCGTCCCCTGCGTCAGTTTGCACATACAGGTACGGCAGGTGCCGTTGCGGCAGGAGGCTGGCAGCGCGATCTTCGCCAGCTGCGCCGCCGCCATCAGCGAGGTGGCGTCCGAGGTATCGAAGGTCCAGCCGTGCGGCTGCACGGTGACGCGAAAGTCGGGTGCTGCTGGTGCGCTGTCGGGAGGCGACATGGAGGTGGTCACGGCGGGATGTCGCTTTATTACCGGTCGGTGGTCATGAGCTTGAGCGCTAGTGCCGCGAACACCGTCCCGGCAATCCGGTTCATCGCGCGCTCCACCGGCGCGGACTGGCCCAGCCGCCGCCCGAGCGTGCCTGCGAGCAGGGCAATGCCGCCGAATACCAGCAAGGTCGCCAAGATGAACAAGCCGGCCAGCAGCATGATCTGGGCAGGCAGCGATCCCTGTGCGGGATCGGCGAACTGCGGCAGGAAAGCCAGAAAGAAAATCGAGACTTTCGGGTTGGTGATGTTCATGACGATGCCGCGCCGGTACAGTTGCCAAGCATCGGCGCCGCTGCCCGCGCCCAGTTGAAAGCCGGTCGCCGTGGCGCGGAAAGCCTGCCACGCCAGATAGAGCAGATAAGCCGCGCCGGCAAACTTCAGGACATTAAAGGCGAGGGCGGAGGTTTGGAAGATCGCGGCGACGCCGAAGGAGACTGCCAGCGTATGCACAACCAGGCCGGTGCATAGTCCCAGCGTGACAAGAATGCCCGCCAGGCGACCACGCAGCGCTGATTGCGTCAGCACAAAAATATTGTCCGGCCCCGGCGTCATGCCAAGCACGAGGGAAGTGATGAAAAAAGTGATGAGCGTTGTGCTGGAAATCATCGTCCGTCTTCTTTTTGGATAGGGGGGGAATATCGACATGGGTCGGCGTCGGTCTGTGCTCGCATTTACATTTTGTTATTGATGAGAAATGCCGCAGCGCGTCTTATTTTAGAGGAGAACCTGATTACGTATTTTCGGTTTCTGGTGGCCACCCAGGCCGGAATGCCTTGACCTTGATCCACCCAAGTCGATAGTTCGTGAGCGCCCGTTCCGATACCGTGACCAATCCTGTGCTTGCGCAGGACGCTTTATTCCACAAACCGGTCAATGCTGCGACGTTCTCAACAGGCAACAATTGTTCTTCGGCCAAAAGCGAACATGCGACTACATTAAAAAGCGACCACTTGCTCGCCTTTTCTTTGCGGAACGCGCACTTGACGGATAATGACGGCTACCTCATTTTGAGCACCATTTTTGGAAATCTCCCATGGAAATCAAGGTCAATTTTCTCGATAAGCTTCGTCTTGAAGCCAAGTTTGATGATTTCACGGTGGTGGCCGACCAGCCTATCCGCTACAAGGGCGATGGCTCGGCGCCCGGTCCCTTCGATTACTTTCTGGCCTCATCGGCCTTGTGTGCGGCTTACTTTGTCAAGTTGTACTGCGACACGCGCAACATTCCGACCGAAAACATCCGCCTGTCGCAGAACAATATTGTTGATCCGGAAAACCGTTACCAGCAGATCTTCAAGATTCAGGTCGAGTTGCCGACGGATATCTCTGACAAGGACCGCCAAGGCATTTTGCGCTCCATCGAGCGTTGTACGGTGAAAAAAGTGGTGCAAGCCGGACCCGAGTTTGTGATTGAAGAGGTAGAGAACCTGGATGCCGATGCTCAGGCCTTGCTGACCTTGAAGCCGGCGTCTGACGCCAGCACCACTATTGCGGGCAAGGATCTGCCATTGGAGCAAACCATCGCCAATATGTCGGGCGTGTTGGCGGGCTTGGGCATGAAGATTGAAATCGCTTCGTGGCGCAATATCGTTCCCAATGTGTGGTCGCTGCATATCCGCGACGCGCACTCGCCGATGTGTTTTACCAATGGCAAGGGAGCGTCCAAGGAAAGCGCCTTGGCGTCGGCGTTGGGAGAGTATATCGAGCGGCTTAATAACAACCATTTCTACGCCGGGTCGTTCTGGGGCGAAGACATCGCCAATGCGGCGTTTGTCCATTACCCGAACGAGCGCTGGTTCAAGCCTGGCCCTAAAGATGCGCTGCCGGCTGACATTCTCGATGACTACTGCCTGGCCATTTACGATCCCGATGGCGAGTTACGTGGCTCGCACCTGGTCGACACCAACTCGGGCAATGTCGAACGCGGTATCTGCTCGCTGCCGTATGTGCGGCAGTCGGACGGCGAAGTGGTGTATTTCCCGTCCAACCTGGTCGAAAACCTCTACGTCAGCAATGGCATGAGTGCCGGCAATACGCTGGCCGAAGCGCAAGTGCAATGCCTGTCCGAAATTTTCGAACGGGCGGTAAAGCGCGAAATTCTGGAAGGCGAAATGGCACTGCCTGATGTGCCGCACGACGTGCTGGCGAAATACCCTGGCATTCTGGCCGGCATTCAGGGCTTGGAAGAGCAAGGCTTTCCGGTGCTGGTGAAGGATGCGTCGCTGGGTGGAATCTACCCGGTGATGTGCGTCACCTTGATGAACCCGCGAACTGGCGGTGTCTTTGCCTCATTTGGCGCGCACCCAAGCTTCGAAGTGGCGCTGGAACGCAGTCTGACGGAATTGCTGCAGGGTCGCAGTTTTGAAGGCCTGAACGATTTACCTCAGCCCACCTTTGCAAGTGAAGCCGTGACTGAGCCATACAACTTTGTTGAACACTTCATTGATTCCAGCGGTGTGGTGTCGTGGCGCTTTTTCAGCGCCAAAGCGGATGTCGATTTTGTCGAGTGGGATTTTTCCGGCCACGGCGAGAATTCCAATGCCGAGGAAGCCGCGACCTTGCTCGGCATTCTTGAAGACATGGGCAAGGAAGTGTACATGGCGGTGCATGACCAGCTCGACGCCGTTGCCTGCCGGATTCTGGTGCCCGGCTATTCGGAAATTTATCCGATTGAAGATCTGATCTGGGATAACACCAACAAGGCGCTGTTATTCCGCGCAGATATCCTGAACTTGCATCGCCTGGACGACGCCAGCCTGGAAGCGCTGCTTGAGCGTTTGAATAACAATGAGCTCGATGAATACTCCGACATCGCCACGTTGATCGGCATCGAATTTGACGAGAATACGGAGTGGGGGCAGCTGACCGTGCTCGAGTTGAAGCTGCTCATTCATCTCGCCTTGCAGCAATTTGAGGATGCGCACGAGCTGGTGGGCGCCTTCTTGCAGTACAACGACAACACGGTCGAGCGCAGACTGTTTTATCAAGCCTTGAACGTGGTGCTGGAGGTGCTGCTCGATGACGACTTGGAACTGGACGATTACGTGGCCAATTTCCGCCGCATGTATGGCAATCCGCGGATGGATGCGGTGCTCGGCTCAGTGGATGGCAGCGTGCGCTTCTTTGGCTTGACGCCAACCAGCATGAAACTGGAGGGGCTCGACAGGCACCACCGGCTGATCGACAGCTACAAGAAACTGCATACGGCGCGGGGCAAGGTGGCGGCTACTGCCAGCTCTCATTGAATGCGATGCAAGCTCGTCACTATCCGCCGTGCGCGGGGATTCAAAAGGCGATGGCTTGCAAGCGGCGCCGGGGTCGCGGAACAAATAATGTTTGTCCAATAAATCCGTTTGTCCAACGGAATTGGATAAACACAAATCCTGGACAAAATGGATTGCATTCCCTAACGCGGCGCAATACTGTCATTCAAGCCTTTGACAACATGCTCGACCAGCAATAATGCTTCCTCGGCCTCCATCGGCATGGCCGAGATAAAAGCCAACCTCCCTTGTGCCTCAGTTTCTCTCTGCAGAATATTGGCTGCAATCGTTCGTGCCTTCCCATCGAAAGTCATCCCGATGTCATAGCCCAGCATTCTGGCGCCGGCGAGTTCATATTCAAAATCCGGCGCATCAACCAAATGAGAAAATTCTTCATAAAGCCGATCCTGATTCCCTGCATCGGTATAGTGCCTTGCAATCAACGCAAAATCATGTGCGTCTTTCTTGGGAAAAATCAGATGACGTTCATCCCATGCCAGTATTTTGAGCAACGCAAGGCTCGCTAAAGAAACGACCCGAATATCGACATTGCCCGGCAAGCGCACAGTGATCGTGTTTTGATAAGCCTCATGAAAACCAAGCACGCTCATGACAGTATGATTGTCCGGCGGCCATGTGATCAAACCTTGATCATTTTGGATGCCGCCAAATGGCACCAGATCAACAGACAGATTTTGTCCGTACTTGAGTTGATGTCCCTTTGTATGCGCGGTAAAACGCCCAGTGCCGATCAGCGCAGCCTTCAGTGCAGCGAATTGCTCCCAGCTTTCCACCTGCATCGCCCAATCGACATCGGTCGTCGCGCGACCGGTATTGATACCGTATCCAAAAGTCAGTATCAGATCGCGCGCCATTGCACCCGCCATGAAGATCGGGATCTGCAATGCATCGGCCTCAGTGAGTATTGCGCCGGCCAACTGACTCATGAGTGTCAGGTCACGCTGTTTCGATAAGTCGAGCAAGGTGGTCGTCATAAATTATCCGTGCAGTTTCCATATTGCGGTCGTCCGCAGTAGCCAGCAGATCAGCGTAAGTCAGTAACGGTGGAACCATAGTGGCATCATCGAGTGCTGCAAATTTCCAGAAATTCTCCCGAATCTCCACATCGCCAGCAGCATCTTTGACCAAACGGAATTCCTTGAGCACATTCTGCTGCTCTTTTGGATCCCCAGTCATGTACAGCGTCGTGACGGCAGGCTTCAGATAGCCGGTCATCTTTGCCGCAGCTGTTTCACCACCCCACTGAAAATGCCATTTTCCAGGACGTGTGTCTTTCCACCAGTCAGGCCGGAGTGCACGGTAGCGGCCAACCAGACATTTTGGCCGCAGCTGTCGCGCATACCCCTCGACCCATAAATCGAGCAGCTTGCGCTTGTTGGTCAGCTTGCGTCCGCGTTTGCCCAGGTCGATCAGAAAGCCTGCGTCTTTCAGGTCGCCCATTACCCAGCCCACCGTACCCAGTGCGACATCGGCTGCTTCGGCGATCACCCGATAAGTGGCATTGATCAGCTCGGGTTGGCACAGCAACGCGAAAATCAACTTCAAGCCGCCCGGCTGGAATGCACGCGCGGCGCGCGTCTCCGGCAATTTTTGTTCAGGCTTGCTTCCATTCACCCAGATCAGTAATGGCGGTTTCTCGATATAGGCATTGCCCGCGGTATCGATGAATTCTATTTTCAACTCCCGCAGACGTTGCGCCACGGGTGGGGTGACATATTCAGTCACGAGCAGCGGCTTATCCAATTGCGCCAACCGGTGTGCAATCACCCCGAGGTTCGCTTGATTGACCAGCCGCTTGACCTCAATGACAAAATTGATTGTCTGGCCGCCATACCGCAGCCGCATGCGCGCGTCGGGTTGCCGGGCTGTGGCGGGGCGCAATTCTGCCGTGACGCCCATGGCAAGCAACGCGGCCACGGCTGCGTCGAGTAGGGCGGCTTCCTTGTGCGGTATGTTGGGTTTGGGCGGCATGTCAGTGCTCTGGTTTGTTCATTTAATTAAAGCGTACACTAATAATGAACAAAATCAAATAGTGAACA
>DATLIB010000288.1:0-7194 GCA_035539595.1 Noviherbaspirillum sp. | reverse complement strand
GTGTTGAAGGTCGGCTGTGAATTCGTGATGTCGCCGGCAACTTACGGCATCATCCGTCTCTTGAAGAAAAAGGAAGTAGAAGCGGCGCATGAGTACCGCGCCCACGCTACCACCTTCGCCTTGCAAGGAATGCCGTGGCAGGCGGCAAAAAGCGGCTAAGTCGCCGCGCAAGAATAAGTTGAACAATTTTTGCTGCTCGCCGCTGGCGCACTGCGGCGTTGTCTGCCGCTTGCAGTGCTCGCACTGCGGCGCGTCAGACGCCTTGCATTGCATCCAGCGGCGAGCGCCAAAATGTCCAACTTATTCTTGCGCGACTCCTAAGCTGGAAACGTCCTCGGCGCGCTGCGTCCTTTATAATGCTGTGTTTTAGAAAACACACGCAAAATCATGGAATTAGCCAAGTCTTTCGAGCCCGCCGAGATTGAAAAACACTGGCGCGCTGAATGGGAAAAACGCGGTTACTACACCGCGACCACCGACGCCGACAAACCCGCCTTCAGCATCCAGTTACCTCCTCCCAATGTGACCGGCACGCTGCATATGGGCCATGCGTTCAATCAGACCGTGATGGACGGCCTGACCCGTTATTACCGCATGCGCGGCTATAACACCGCCTGGATTCCCGGCACCGATCACGCCGGCATTGCGACCCAAATCGTGGTCGAACGCCAGCTCGATGCGCAAAAGATATCGCGGCATGACTTGGGCCGTGAAAAATTCCTCGAAAAAGTATGGGAATGGAAAGAGCATTCCGGCTCCACCATCACTGGTCAAATGCGCCGCATGGGTGCATCCACCGACTGGAGCCGCGAATACTTCACGATGGACGCGAAAATGTCCACGGCAGTCACCGAAGTCTTCGTGCGCCTGTATGAGCAAGGCTTGATCTATCGCGGCAAGCGCTTGGTGAACTGGGACCCGACGCTGTTGACCGCGGTGTCCGACTTGGAAGTGGTGTCGGAAGAAGAAGACGGCCACATGTGGCATATCCGCTATCCGCTGGCGGATGGCAGCGGCCATCTGACCGTCGCCACCACACGTCCGGAAACGCTGCTGGGCGACGCCGCGGTCGCGGTCGATCCGACCGATGAACGTTACACGCACTTGGTTGGCAAGCTGCTGCAGCTGCCGCTGTGCGACCGCACCATCCCGATCATCGCCGATAGCTACGTGGACAAGGAATTCGGCACCGGCTGCGTGAAAATCACACCGGCGCACGACTTCAACGACTATGCCGTCGGCCAACGCAACAATCTGCCGCAAATCAATATCTTCACGCTCGACGCCAAGGTCAATGAAAACGCACCGGCCAAATACCAAGGCCTGGAACGCTACGCCGCGCGCAAGCAGATCGTCGCCGACCTCGACGCGCAAGGCTTGCTGGAATCGGTCAAGCCGCACAAGCTGATGGTGCCGCGCGGCGACCGCACCGGCGTCGTGATCGAACCGATGTTGACTGACCAATGGTTCGTCGCCATGAGCAAGCCGGCGCCGGAAGGAACCCATTTCCCCGGTCAATCGATTGCAGAAGTCGCGCTCGACAAAGTGGCCAGCGGCGACATCAAATTCATCCCCGAAAACTGGACTACCACCTACAACCAGTGGCTCAACAACATCCAGGACTGGTGCATCTCGCGCCAGCTGTGGTGGGGTCATCAGATTCCGGCATGGTATGACGACGAAGGCAACATCTACGTCGCGCGCAACGAAGAAGAAGCCAAGGCCAAGGCCGCAGGCAAATCCATCCAGCGCGACAACGACGTGCTCGACACCTGGTTCTCGTCCGCGCTGGTGCCGTTCTCCACGCTTGGCTGGCCGGAAGAAACACCGGACTACAAGATGTTTCTGCCGTCCTCGGTCTTGGTGACCGGCTTCGACATCATCTTCTTCTGGGTTGCTCGCATGGTAATGATGACCACGCACTTCACCGGCAAGGTGCCCTTCGAAAAAGTGTACGTGCATGGCTTGGTGCGCGACGCCAGCGGACAGAAGATGTCCAAGTCAAAAGGCAACACGCTCGACCCCATCGACCTGATCGATGGCATTGATGTCGAGTCGCTAGTCGCCAAACGCACTACTGGCCTGATGAATCCGAAGCAGGCGGAAGGCATCGCCAAAGCCACGCGCAAGGAATTCCCGAACGGTATCGCCGCCTTCGGCACCGACGCGCTGCGTTTCACCATGGCCAGCTATGCCTCGCTTGGGCGCAACATCAACTTCGACTTGAATCGCTGCGAAGGCTATCGCAACTTCTGCAACAAGCTGTGGAACGCGACACGCTTCGTGTTGATGAATACCGAAGGCAAGGACTGCGGCTTCGACGCCGCCAACTGCGGCGATGGCGGCCGCGATTTTTCGCAGGCAGACCGCTGGATCGTGTCGCTGCTGCAGCGTACCGAAGCCGAGGTCGAGAAGGGCTTTGCCGACTACCGCTTCGACAACATCGCCTCTGCTATCTACAAATTCATCTGGGATGAATACTGCGACTGGTACCTGGAAGTCGCCAAGGTGCAAATACAAACCGGCACCGAGGCGCAACAGCGCGCCACGCGTCGCACGCTGCTGCGCGTACTGGAAACGGTGCTGCGTCTGGCGCACCCGATCATCCCGTTTATCACCGAACAGTTGTGGCAAAAGATCGCACCGATGACCGACCGCCAACTCGCCCCGGCCGGCGAATCGATCATGCTGCAGGCTTACCCGCAACCAAATCCGGAAAAACACGATGAGCAGGCCGAAGCATGGATGACGCAACTGAAGGCAATGACCGATGCCTGTCGCAACCTGCGCGGCGAAATGCAGTTGTCGCCGGCGCAACGCGTGCCGCTCATCATCGAAGCCACGGCCGGCGACCAGGCGCAAGCGCAGTCGTTCGTGCCGTATCTGCAGGCGCTGGCCAAGCTATCGGAGGTACAGGTTGTCGCAGCACTGCCGGAATCGCCGGCACCGGTATCGGTGATCGGTGCAGCGAAGCTGATGCTGAAAGTCGAGATCGACGTCGCTGCGGAACGTGAGCGCTTGTCCAAGGAAATTACACGCCTTGAGGGTGAAATTGCCAAGGCCAATGCCAAACTCGGCAACGAAAGTTTCGTCGCACGCGCTCCGGCACAAGTCGTTGAACAGGAAAAGGCGCGCCTGACTGCATTCGGCGCCACATTGGAAAAACTGCGGGAGCAGTTTGACAAACTGCAGAAGTCGTAAAGCGTTTCGGCGCGACACTGGTAGTTCGGACTTGCGCAAAATTGTTCCGGCAAGGCGTGTTGCCGCAGGCAGTACATCTAGTACGACAAGGCAACACAACGCGGCCGGGGCGGTTTTGCGCAAGTCCTGGTAATTCGTGTCGCGCCGTGACAAGCCGGTACCAACTCCAGGAGACAACCCGACATGATCGACAAATTTTTTGTTTTTGCCGTTACCGTCTTGATGTCGTTTGCCGTTGGCGCCCAAGAGTCGCCAGTCGGAACCTGGAAGACCATCGACGACCAGACCGGAAAGCCGAAATCGCTGGTGCGCATTATCGACCATGGCGGCGAACTGCACGGCAAAGTCGAAAAGCTGTTTCGAGAACCCGGAGAAGTGCAAAACCCGACATGCAGCGCCTGTCAGGACGAGCGCAAGGATCAGCCGATCATTGGCATGACGATCCTGACCGGCATGAAAAAGGATGGCGGCGAATACAAGGGTGGCCAGATCCTCGATCCGGCGAACGGCAAGGTGTACAAGAGCCGGATGTGGCTATCCGAAGATGGCCTGAAGCTCAATGTGCGCGGATACATCGGCGTACCGATGTTCGGCCGCACGCAAACTTGGGTGCGCGCGGAATAACACCACCGGTCTTACTGGCGCATTGCATGAGTAAGCAAGGCCCCCCATGGGGCGGCCTTTTTTACTCGTCATCTCATTTGATGACTGTGCCGTTAAGGGTTCCGGCACGCAATGTCGTCGTCAACGCTGGGTTGCCATTGCTGTACGACACCGTTCTGACAACCACACCGCTCGCCGGCACGATCCATTCGGAGGACGTCAGCGCAGCGCTGGCGTCGCCGGCACGGGTATCGAAACGGCATGCATCAAAAGTTCCTGCTGGCACGGTGACGGTTTCTCGCCCGGCATAGGTAACTGTCAGGATTGAAGCGCTGCTGGACGTTTGCGGGACAAATACGATACCGCTCATCGCCGGGAAATTTTTGATATTGACGACCGTGCGGTGGCTTGTAGATGACTCGCCGGCCGCCAGCGTGTAACGGTTGTCGGCCTGCGGCGGTATGCTCACGATGTTGACAGAACCGGCAAGCGCCCCGCTCACATCCGCCACCATGCCAAAAGACAAGATGCTCGCGCCATCGAGACGTTGATAGTTCTTGCTCTCCGCTCTCACCGAGCCTGCCTGCGATGTATCCACGATGGTTTGTACAATTTCCATCGCAGCGTTGCCTTGAAATATCGTCGACCCGCTCACCGTCGCATCTGAAACCAATGTCCCGGTAGCATCGCCGCTCTTATCGTATTCCAGATGCCAAGTCGAGCCAGCCGAAAGCAGGCCAACATTCAAGCAGTCACTGGCCAACGTTGTCGTCGTACCGCTGCCGCCGCTTGTGCCCCCTCCCCCTCCTGTTGAACTATTGATTGTTCCTCCAGAGTTATCAGACGACATCGCAACGCTGGAACCTGAACCGCCGCCGCATGCGGCCAACGACACCGATAACGCAGCACAAACAGCCAGCAATTTCACACTCATTCCGTCTTGCATCTATCCCTCCTTTTATCGATTTTCCCTGCCTGCGGCAAATCGATTTCAGTTGATCGAAGCAGGCGATCGGCATCGCTTGCCCTTGCATTCCATACCCGGATGCCCGCAATAGAATTTCCACACCCATTGACTGGGAATACGCCTGCGCCACAAAGAGTTTTGAATCACTTTTGGACGCTCCTCCGTAAAGAGAACGAGCAATCCAAGACATCCCGCTGTAGTTCAGCACACCCCATCCAGGGGGTGCTTTGACAAGAATCACTCTGCAAGCGAATCCCCTGTCAAGCCGGCACTATTCCAATGCGGAGACAAGAGGAATGACAACGGGGGGAGGAGAAGGCACGGCTATGCGAGCAGCCGGCAAGCCCAGGCATTGCGCCTGGGTGGTGAATTACAACAGTGACGAATTCACTGGACGTATCGCGTTAAGGAAACTGCAAATACTGACGCTAAACGAAGGAAACGGTTAATCCAGGCAAACTAACGCCGGAAAAAGCGGAAGTCCATGTCTCGCCCGGCTTGATCGGACAGACATCCGTCCATGTGCCGGTGGTAATGATTTCGCCTGCAGACAGCGGCGTAAATTGCGGCTGCATTTTCAGCAACTGGTGCAAATGCCACAACGCATGCAACGGGCTATCGAGCACATCGCTCCCGAAGCCGGCCGAACGCAATTCGTCGCCGCAGGACAACGACAGGCTCGCATTAGCCAGCACGGTACCCAAATTGCGACGGCTGGCCGCCGACAGCATCTTCGGCTCGCCGATAATCAGTGACCCGTGCAAACCAAACGCCGCAATGGCATCGGCGATTTCAAACTTCCAGTCGGGAAACGGGCATATCACGATCTCAAAGGCGTGCGCCATCCAGGCAATGCACTCCCCCAATTCTTCGATCGTTGCATCCGGCGACGGTGTGCTGGCCAGCTTGAATACCAGCTCAGGTCCGATGCGCGGCTGCAGAGCCCCCTGCAGGTTTTGAATGCCGCGATTATCTTCCGTATAGCGTACCGTGCTATCGAACACAGGGGTCCAGATAGGCATGGAAATCGGCATATTGACGCCGTATTTGGTCCATATCTTGCGGTTGGTAAAACCAATCTTGCGCCCGATCATTGTCTCGCCTTGCGCGGTGCGAATATCGATCAGGCTTTTGACGATATCGTAACTATCCGCCACCGATAGCGGCGCAGTGGAGGACAGCGGTGGAATCGTTTGTGCCTGCGCTCGGGCATCGAGAAGTTGATGCGCGTAACGATTGGCTTGGGTAGACATGAGCATGACGGGACTCGATCGTGGTCGAAAGATGTATCGGTTACCACGGCGACTGGTCTGGTACTTTACGCAGGCGCCATGCAGCAGGTTTGCGTTCGCTCAAAAAAGTGCGACCGTGCTGAAACGCATCATTATAGGGTGTTCTTTTCACTCTCTTAATGAATTCCTGCAAATCCCCTATTTCCATCGATGACAGGAATGCAAGTGATTATGGCAAAGCTCCAAATCAGCACGGTTTCGCTGGGGCAAGGCCGTTTTACCCGGGCGGTTGCTCCCATAAATCGCCGGTCGGCCCCACGCGCGGGGCGGTGACGCCGAAATGCGCGTACGCCGTCGGCGTCGCAATGCGACCACGCGGCGTACGCTGCAAAAACCCTTGCTGAATCAGGTAAGGCTCCAAGACATCTTCAATGGTGTCACGCTCCTCGCCGATGGCGGCGGCAAGATTGTCGAGACCGACCGGGCCGCCGTTGAACTTGAATAGCACCGCTTCCAGCAACTTGCGGTCCATCACGTCAAAACCGACGGGATCGACGTCCAACATCTTCAGCGCCGCATCTGCCATGGCCTTGGTAATCTCGCCGTTGCCCTTGACTTCCGCGTAGTCGCGCACACGACGTAATAAGCGGTTGGCAATGCGCGGAGTGCCACGACTGCGCTTGGCGATTTCCAACGCACCGTCATCGACGATTGCGGCATTGAGCAAGGATGCACTACGTGTCACGATCCTCGCCAACTCCTGCGGAGTATAAAACTCGAGCCGCGCGACGATCCCAAAACGGTCGCGCAAGGGATTGGTCAACATGCCGGCGCGTGTTGTCGCGCCGACCAGAGTAAATGGTTGAAGGTCAAGCCGCACTGAACGCGCCGCCGGCCCCTCGCCAATCATGATGTCGATCTGGTAATCCTCCAGTGCCGGATACAGGATTTCCTCGACCACCGGCGACAGACGATGTATTTCGTCGATGAAGAGCACGTCATTCGGTTCGAGATTGGTCAGCAATGCGGCAAGGTCGCCGGCACGCTCAAGTACAGGACCGGAAGTCTGGCGCAGGTTGACTCCCATTTCGCGCGCAATAATATGCGCCAGCGTGGTTTTTCCCAGGCCGGGCGGTCCGAACAACAGGGTATGGTCCAATGCTTCCCGCCAACGGCGGGAAGCATTGGACC
>DATLIB010000287.1:0-27827 GCA_035539595.1 Noviherbaspirillum sp. | reverse complement strand
TATCCGCTGCTCTACCATCCCGGCGTGTCGTGCTCAAGGAGATACCCAATGAAAACCAAAGCCGCAATCGCCTGGAAAGCAGGCGCACCGCTTACCGTCGAGGAAGTGGATCTGGAAGGCCCGAAGGCGGGCGAAGTCCTGGTCGAGATCAAGGCCACCGGCATTTGCCATACCGATTACTACACGCTCTCCGGCGCCGACCCGGAAGGTATTTTCCCCGCGATACTTGGACATGAAGGTGCTGGCGTCGTGCTCGACGTCGGGCCGGACGTGCGATCCTTGAAAGCCGGCGATCATGTAATCCCGCTCTATACGCCGGAATGCAGGCAGTGCAAATTCTGCCTGTCGCAAAAGACCAACCTGTGCCAGGCAATACGTTCGACCCAGGGACGCGGCCTGATGCCGGACGGCACCAGTCGCTTCTCCATCGATGGCAAACCGCTGTTCCATTACATGGGTACATCCACCTTCGCCAACCACATCGTGGTGCCGGAAATCGCTCTCGCCAAAATTCGCTCCGATGCACCATTCGACAAGGTTTGCTACATCGGTTGCGGCGTGACCACCGGCGTCGGTGCGGTGCTGTTCACGGCCAAAGTCGAAGCCGGCGCCAACGTCGTCGTATTCGGCCTCGGCGGTATCGGCCTGAACGTGATTCAGGCGGCGCGGATGGTGGGAGCGGACAAGATCATTGGCATCGATCTCAATCCCGCGCGCGAGGCCATGGCGCGCAAGTTTGGCATGACGCATTTCATCAATCCGGCGCAAACGGAAAACGTGGTCGATGCCATCGTCCAGCTGACCGACGGCGGCGCCGATTACAGTTTCGAATGCATCGGCAACACCACCACCATGCGCCAGGCGCTGGAGTGCTGCCATAAAGGTTGGGGCCAATCGATCATCATCGGCGTCGCCGCCGCCGGCGCGGAAATCAGCACCCGTCCCTTCCAACTCGTCACCGGCCGCGTCTGGAAAGGCTCAGCCTTCGGCGGCGCCCGTGGCCGTACCGATGTGCCGAAGATCGTCGATTGGTACATGGACGGCAAGCTCAATATCGACGACCTGATTACGCACAGGCTGTCACTGGAGCAGATCAACGACGGCTTCGATTTGATGAAGAAAGGCGAGTCGATCCGCTCGGTGGTGATTTACTGACCGCTTTCCTCCCTATGCGCAAGCCTACAGGTGCCCCATGCTAGAAATCCTCAGTGAACACCGCTGCTTCGGCGGCATTCAAGCCTTCTACCGCCACGATGCCGACACCATCGGCCTGCCGATGCGCTTCTCCGTATTCCATCCGCCGGTGGAAGAAAAGCAGTTGGTTCCCGTGCTGTTCTATCTCGCCGGCCTCACCTGCACCGAAGAAACTTTCATGATCAAGGCCGGCGCCCAGCGCTGGGCTGCGCAATACGGCATCATGCTGGTCGCCCCGGATACCAGTCCGCGCAACACCGGCATCGCCGATGCCGACAAGGATTGGGATTTCGGCACGGGGGCGGGTTTCTATCTCGACGCGACTGAGCCACCGTGGAACAGGCACTTCAGGATGGAGGCGTATGTTGCCCACGAGCTGGCCGAGCTGGTCCTGAACGAATTCAACGCCGATGGCGAGCGCATCGGCATCTTCGGGCATTCGATGGGCGGGCATGGCGCGCTGGTGCTGGCGCTGCGGCATCCGCAACGCTACCGTTCGGTTTCCGCCTTTGCGCCGATTGCAGCGCCGACACGCGCGCCTTGGGGGCGCAAGGCGTTTTCACATTATCTCGGCGCCGACCACACCAGCTGGGAAGCCTACGACGCCAGCGCACTGATGCAGCGCCGCCGCACGCCCTTTCCGCAAGGAATATTGATCGATCAGGGCTTGAGCGACAAATTCCTGCAAGAGCAGTTACAGCCGCAGGAATTTGAACAGGCTTGCAAGAAGGCGCAACAGCCGCTAACGCTGCGCCTGCATGAAGGTTACGACCACAGCTACTATTTCATCGCCAGCTTCATCGCGGACCACATGGCATTCCATCACCGCATCTTGGGTGGGATGCTTATTGCGGATACGGCGCCAGCGGAGTAACGGTGGTGTCCTGCAACGGCGGGGTGCGCGCCACGTTCATCACCATCGATACGGTGGTGAAGTAACCGACCAGACCAAGCAGGTCGAGGACACCGCGCTCGCCGAATTTTTCCACGGCGCGCTGATAGGTCGCATCCGACACACCATGCATGCGCGCCAGTTCATCGCAAAAGTCATAGGCGACTTCTTCATCCGCCGCCATGCCGCCCGGCCTGCGTCCCTGTGCCAGCGCATCCAGCACGTCTTGCTGCACGCCGGCCTTGAGTGCCAGCGGATAGTGCATGCACCATTCGAACTGCTGGGTCCACTGGCGCGACACGATCAGCATCACGAATTCGTTAATGCGGGTATTCAGCGCGCTGTGATAGCGGATGTATTCGCCCACCTTCTGCAGCCGGTTCATCAGCTCAGGGCTGCGCATGAGCGGAATAAAAGGCCCGAACACCGCGCCGCGCGGGCCATTGATGAGTTCCTGCGCGGCTGCTTTTTGCGCCTCATCCATCTCCGACGTGGGCAGCGCCGGCATGCGTTCCGGTCCGGGCATGCAGTTCTGGGCAGTCAAGATATTGCGGTCCTTGCTCATGGTGTGCTCCTTGTGCAAAAGAAGTTTCAGGTAAAGGGCGCTTCTTTGGCCCTCAGCGTTAGTGCGCTAACGAGCAGCGCTGCGGCAGCGGTCATCAGCGCCGGCGAAAAACCGCCGTCACCGACCGTCAACGGCCCGACGATCTGACCAGTGGCGAAAGCCGAGGTCATGGCAGCGATCAGGGACGTCGCATGAGGTCCAGCGATACGCTTGGCTTCCTGCAGCGCCGCCAAGGTAATCACCATGAAGGTACCGCCTACGCCGAGCGCCGCACACACGATGGTCAACAGGTTGGGCCACAGCACCGGCAATACGATACCGAACGCCATGACCACATGACAAATCATCCACAAGCGGCGGTTACCGATGCGCTTGACCAGAGTCGTAACAGCCAGCGTCGACAAAGCGGCCGCCAGTCCGAATAACGGCCAGGACCAGCCGAATAAGGACGATCCTTGCAGGGCATTTTTTGCCATGACCGGCAGGAAGGTGGCAGGGATGATGTAGCCGAAGCCGAACACGCCATAGCAGGCCACCAGCCGGAGGGCATCGGCGCTCCAGCGGAAGCGGCCGCCGGCCGCAGACTTGCTGCTGCCCGCAGCATGCGGCTGTACGCCGAAAAAAGGCCATGCCAAGCCGGTCGCCGCCGCGGCCAACATGCCGAGCCCAACCCACGCCTGTGCCGCACTGGCAGCCACATGCAGCAACGTCAGACACAACAGGCCGGCGACGGCAATGCCGACACCCACGCCGGCAAATACCAAACTGTTCAGCCAAGGCTGGCGGTAGGCGGCCAAGGACTCCAGGCACCATGCCGACACCGAAATCAGCACCCAGGCGCTGGCGATCCCGGCCAGGAAGCGCAGCAGCAACCATGCAAAAAACGGCAAAGGCAGACCCATCGCCAGCGTCATGATGCCGATGGCTGCCAGGCCGAAGCGGATTGCCCGTTCGGGCCGGACCCGTACCGCCATCGCGCTCAACGCACCGACCAGGTATCCCAGGTAATTCGCTGACGCCAGCCAGCCGCCGGACACCAGTGAAACACTGGCATCCTGCAACATCATCGGCAACACCGGCGTGAACGCGAAACGGCCGATGCCCATCGCTACCGCCAAGGCAATCAGGCCGGCCAGCGCTTTTGCCACAGGGGAAGCGGTAATCCCGGGCTGAGGAGAAAAATCGTGATCGGACATGTGACGAGTCTACCTTGACTCGGCTATTTAGACTTGGCTCTTCCCGGATGTACAGATTGTGTGAAGTCAAGGGCTGATCCTAAGCCTGCCAGACACCGTAACCGGCTTCGCGCAAGCCGATCGCCAACTCGACTTCCATCTCCCGCGCCCCTTGGTAAGGCATGGGGTTGTAAACGGCGTAAAGTTCGGGCAGCAGGCGCAGCCCGAACTCTTGCACATAGCGGTTGGATTGGATACCGGCCTTGTGCTTGTCGAAGCGCAGGTCAGGATTCAAGCCTGTCATGCCGACATAGACGCAGGGTTTGCCGGTGACGTAATCGGGGTTGGCCTTGCGGAAGCGTGCCTCGTACAGCACGTCGGGAGACAGCTGGATCACGTAGACATGATAGTGATAGCGGCGCGCCATGGCGGATTCTCGGTATGCAGCGGGCCTGCGCCTTACCGTTTCGGCAATCCGGCGCTGGCTGGCTTGACGTTGCCACAGTCGGCGGACAGCCATTTGCCGCTGGTTTCCTGACGCTGATTGACCGGCTGGCCATGTACAACACCCTTGAACTCATGGGTCGCGGTGAAGCGTTCGTTGCCGGAAAAGCTGCCCTTGGTCTTGCCCGTGCCTTTCATGTCCGGTCCCTCGCAGACGATGTCGGCGCTGTAGTCGTTGCCGCTGCGCTGCAGGTTTTTCGTCTGGCAGCCCATCTCGTTTTTATCCATCCCCGCGATCTCGCTGCTCTCGGCCATCTGGGGGGTAACGCATACTTTGCTGACCATGCCGCCGTCCCGCATCTGCGGTATGTTGACGCCCATCTTGCGCATCTGCTCCAGCTGCTCGGGTGGAATCCTGGGCATGTTTTTCATGGCATCCGATTTCAGGGTCATCTCCCACAGCCCGGGTTTCATCTGGCCAGCGGCAAAGGCCATGGAGGACGGCAGCATCGCAGCCAGCATGAAAGGAAGGATCGTTTTGCGCATGGCATCTCCTGATTAAAATCAAATTGCATTCTAACAAGCCGCTTGCGGGACAGACATACCGGTCCCAAGCGCCCTGATCGAATTTACAATGCCGCCATGTACACTGAATTTTTCCGACTGACACACGCCCCGTTTTCCATCGCGCCCGATCCGCGTTACCTGTTTATGAGCGAGCGCCATCGCGAGGCACTCGCGCATCTGCTGTATGGGATCGACAGCGGCGGTGGCGTGGTGCTCCTCAGCGGCGACATCGGCACCGGCAAAACCACGATATGCCGCTGCTTCCTCGAACAGGTTCCGGCCAGTTGCCATGTCGCGTATATCTTCAATCCGAAGCTGACGGTCCGCGAACTGCTGCAATCCGTGTGCGAGGAGTTCCACATCGCCCTTGCCCCCGGTGCGCACAGCCTCAAGGATTACATTGACGCGCTCAACCGTCACTTGCTCGCCACGCATGCGGATGGGCGCAACAACGTGCTGGTGATCGACGAAGCGCAAAACCTGTCGGCCGACGTGTTGGAGCAATTGCGCCTGTTGACCAACCTGGAAACCAATGAGCGCAAACTGCTGCAGATCATCCTGATTGGCCAACCAGAGCTGCGAGCCATGCTGGCGCGCCCGGAACTGGAACAGCTCGCGCAACGCGTGATCGCACACTATCATCTGACGGCGCTGTCGGAAGCGGAAACCGCCAGCTATATTCAGCATCGCCTGACGACGGCCGGCTTGAACAGCATGTCGCCCTTTCCTTCCGCTCTGACGAAGCAAATCCACCGCCTGACCTTGGGCATACCGCGCCGCATCAACCTGTTATGCGACCGCGCCCTGCTCGGCGCGTACGCGCGCGGCATGCCCGCCATTGACCGGGCTGTCGTGTCGCAAGCCGCCAGCGAACTGTTCGCCAGCCAAAGCCAATCGGTAGCAAGCAAGCCGCGCCGCTGGCCTTCGATAACACTAGGCCTGTTGGCCGCCGCCATGGCGGTCGGCGCCACAGCCTGGACCTTGCACGACGGCACACTTCCCAAGACGCTGGGCGAGCGCCTGTTCCTGGCGGCGCCGGAGTCCCCGGCCAACGCCGCCGCTGCCACTAGTACAGCAACGGCATCTCTCGTGCTACGCGAGGCCGACGACGCAGCCACCATCATTTCCGAACACGATGGCAGCACGCGCCTCGGTGCCCGCGCCGACCACGTACCGATACAAGAGTTGGCGCAACGCTGGGGCGTATCGCTAGACAGCGGCGAACCGTGCGCAGCCGTGGAGAACGCGGGTTTGCGCTGTTACGGCAGCGCAGGCGGATTCGCCGAGCTGCGGCAGATCGACCGCCCCGCCGTGATCAAACTGCACGACCGTGCCAACACGGTTTTTTATGCCGTACTGGACGAGTTGAGCGATTCCTCGGCCACGCTGCGTATCGGCAGCGCCATCCAGACAGTCAGCCTGATGACGCTGACACGCCACTTCCAAGGCGACTTCGTGACCTTGTCGCGCACGCCGCCCGCCTTTGGCGAAGCGGTCAAGGTGGGTGACCAGGGACCGGCGGTGGACTGGATTGCCGCGCAACTCGCCAATCTCAACAAGACCAAGGTACCGCCCGCCGGCCATCCTTTTGATCAACAGACGCGCCAGCAGGTACGTCAATTCCAGCAAGCGCATGGCTTATTCGTCGATGGCATCGTCGGCCTTGTCACGCTCATGCAACTCAGCCGCGCCGCAGGTGTAGACGAACCACGCCTGGTGAAACGTGTCGATGGCGACAGCAACAGGGAAGATTGAGGCCATGTCTTATATCCTGGAAGCACTGAAAAAAGCAGAAGCCGAACGCAACGGCACCAAGCCGAACGCCTTCCCCTTGCCGCCTGGTTTTGCCACCGCCAACGCGAAGGTTCCGGCATGGCGCAACCCGTGGGTATGGGCCGCACTGGCCACATTGGCCGGTATCGCAGGCGGTGCGACATGGCTAACGATGCAACCGGTCCAATCGGTGCAGCCGGTGCAACCGCAGCAGGATGCAGCGGCACGCCCTTTGCTGCATCCGCTTGCGCAAGCGCCAACACCTCAGCTTGCAGCGGATGCAGGCGTTGACACCCCTAAAGAATCGCCGTCAGCTCCCTGGCCAAAACCAGTCAAGGAAATGCCGGAGAAAAAACCGCAGCCATTGGCGGATGCGCCCAAACCGACTCCCGCCCCAACGCCACAGCCAGCCGTCGAACCACCGCTTCCGGCGCTGCGTGAGCTGCCGGAACAAATACAGCGGGCCATTCCGACAGTAAACGTCGGCGGCTATATCTATTCAGCCAATCGGGCCGACCGCTCGGCACTGATCAACAATCGTCTGCTGCGCGAAGGCGATGAAATCGCCTCTGGTCTCACCCTGGAAAGCATGACGCAGAGCGGGATGGTGCTGAACTACAAGGGATATCGTTACCGGCTCTCTTACTAAGAGGAAAGACACAGTTGACATCGGAAACTCGGCGATTTCCCGCTCACTAATGCAATTTATTCTTTACGTAGTCTTCGATCTCGCGCTCATTCAGGCCTGAAATATCCTTCGGAACTTCGTCTTCCACCAGCTTCTGTACCTCTTTGCTGAGGTTCTGACGCATCAGGCCGAGAAATTTGGGAAAGGCAATCAGGCATAACTTGTCATAGCGATGGGCAATCCGCGCCTGATCGAGGAATTCGCTCACTCTTTTCGAAAACAATGCGGTCTCATGCTCCACTGGACCGACGTCGGGTTCGCCAGTGTGCGCCTGTACTCCGTGACCTTTGGCCGCAAAACGGCCGAGGTTATCGGTGCTTATTTCCGTATCGCTCGCGCGCCCTTCCGGATTGACGAAATCTTCGATTTCACGCAGATGATCCTGCGCCCCATGTAATTCAAATATCCGCGCGCGGCTGCTGTCCGCCGCCAGGATCCAGGTGGTTTGCATGAACGTCTCCTCGGGAAGTTGGAGCGTGTTCGACAAGAGAACGGTTCGGTTCGTTCGCACCTTTCCAGCAGGCGTGCATTTTCCACGTGCCCAATGATCGGCAAACAGTGAACAGGAGAGTTTTTATCTGGCACGGAAAGCCAGATAATGCCGAGGCAAGACCATCACAAGCCAGTTCTTTTAACGAATATAACGAATAGAGGTCAAGATGACACCCACCATGGACGCCGATTACTTCAATCGCATAGCCACGGGCTATCTCCCGCAACTGCTCGGTATCACGGTCACAGCCGTCGACACGGGCAGGCTCCATGCCGAAATGACCGTCACGCCATCCCACTTGGCACCGAACGGTTATCTGCATGCCGGCAGCGTGGTCACGCTGGCCGACAGCGCCTGCGGTTTTGCCTGCCTCGCAAACCTTCCGCAAGGAGCAAGCAGTTTTACCACCATCGAATTGAAAAGCAATTTTCTCGGTACCGCGCGCGAAGGCGTGATCGAATGCGAGGCAAGCGCGATCCATATGGGCCGCAACACTCAAGTCTGGGATGCGTTGGTACGCCATCGCGACACGGACAAGCTGATCGCGACCTTCCGTTGTACGCAAATGGTTTTATGGCCAAAGTAAACGTCGTTACCCCAGCCATATCCCCTTGAACCACCGTTCAGCATTCAGGACATCCATGACAGATATCAACATCGCGCCCGGCGTGTACGAACATTACAAGGGCCGCCGCTATTTCGTGCTCGGCTTATCCCGGAATACGGAGACCAATGAAGTATGCGTGGTCTACCGTCCTTTATATGACACCGACTGGCCGCAATTGGTACATCGCAACGCCGACATGTTTTTCGAAACGGTCGCAGTGGATGGTCATCAGGTGCCGCGTTTCAAGCGTATTGGATGAGCGTTACGTCGATGGACGGAGGAACAGATGGCGACAGGAAAAAATCGCCTCAAGGAAAGAATCAGTTGCGACGCGCAATCAAATTCAGCTCTTGCGCCAAGTTCGGCATCACCGATTCGCTGGAGGCGGCCAGGCGGTACAAACGACGCAGCGATATCTCATCCTTCTTTCTCTTGCCACAGGCGGCGACTGTCGAATTGTTCGGCGTCTCCCGCGCCGTCGGCGTGATCGCCAATAATGCGCTCAACAGTGCATACGCAGCACGCTTGACGTTCTGGGTATAGCTCAAACCAGAGGAGGAATGGGCAGGCGCAGTGATGGCGGTAGACATGGCGAACTCCTTTTCGAAATTATCTTGCTCGAAGGCCAGTTTAGGTAGCCATCAGTTATAAATCCAATTGCGGTTGCGGATAACAGATATCACCATTCAAAATAAATTTCGCACGCTTCTTCATGAGGTTTACGCACCTTGAAAAAAATGCAACTGAATGTGAGCTTAGCCCTCTCGAACCTCCCTTGATTTGGCGGTTTCTTCTTGGCCCTTGTTACATTCGCGCACACTTGCCTTTACCGGAATGACTGAAGTTCGACGAACATGGAAAGGTAGATGGTATGCAGACAAGGCTTGTGTCTGCACCACTGTATGTTCACCCTCGTGAGGAAAAATAGAATGAGGAAACGTCAGTACCTTGGACTGATAGCGGCTACCGTTCTGGGCACGGGAACAGGCGTATCGGCGCATGCCGATCCACCGCCGTGGGCATCGGTGCACGGCCAGCGCGCCCAGCAGCCGCGCGAGTATCGCTACGTGTATTACCCTGCACAGCAGATCTACTATGCGACGGAACAGCAGATATGGTTCTGGATAAATAATGGCGGAAGCTGGAATTTCGGCGTCAATTTACCGGCCAGATATCGCGCTCAACGGACTGAGGGTGTGCCCGTGATACTGCAAGGCGATCGTCCTTATATCCAGCACCGGTATGTGGAAAAACATTACGGCCAGCCATGGCGCGAAAAGCGCAAGGTCTCGGAAAAACGCCATGGACGCCGTCATCGCGATGATTGAGCGCTGCTCCAGCGGATTACCCTCGGGCATCAACTCATCACGCAGCAGGATGATTTGCTCTTCCATCACATCGGTTTCTTGCGCCAAACCGGCTATGCTGAACACATGCAAAGATCCGGGGGCAAGTCATGAAGTGGGAAGGCAATCGCAGGAGCGAGAATGTGGAGGACCGGCGCAGCGGTGGCGGTTTTGGGGGAGGCCGCTCGATCGGTTTAGGAACCCTTGTCATCGCCCTGGTGGCGTCCTACTTCCTGGGCGTCAATCCCGTGACCGTATTAAACCTGCTCACCGGCGGATCGCCCGGGATATCGCAGGTGCAGCAGGCGCCGCCGGAATCCGACCAGATGGCACGTTTCGTTTCTACCGTACTAGCCGATACGGAAGACACCTGGAGCACACTATTCCGTGCCGGGGGCAGCACCTATGCGCATCCACGCCTGGTGCTATTCTCCGGTAGCACGCCCACCGCCTGCGGCACCGGCCTGTCGGCTTCCGGACCGTTTTATTGTCCCGGCGATCAGAAAATTTATATCGACCTGAGTTTCTATCGCCTGATGCAGCAGCGCTTCCATGTGTCTGGCGAATTTGCGCAAGCCTATGTCATTGCGCATGAGGTCGGTCATCATGTCCAGCACCTGCTCGGTATCTCCGACAAGGTCGATCGCGCCCGGCGCAGCATGCCAGACACACAGGCCAATGCACTGTCAGTAAGACTAGAGTTACAAGCCGACTGCTTCGCCGGTATCTGGGCGCATCATGCGGACCGTGCGCGCAGCATCCTCGAAGCCGGCGATATCGAAGCGGCTCTGGGCGCAGCAAGCGCCATTGGCGACGACGCCTTGCAACGCCAATCGCAAGGCGAGGTGGTTCCAGATTCGTTCACCCACGGCACCTCGGCGCAACGAGTACGATGGTTTAGACGTGGCATCGAAAGCGGCGAGATGAAGAATTGCAATACATTCGAAGCGCGTCAGCTGTAGCATTCCTGTAGCCTTCCGCTACAATGCCCGCACCTTCTGCCAATCTGCGCCAGATTGGCATTACCGACGCAAAGTAGAACATGCCCCACGACCACGCCCTTCTGTCCATCCGTAACGCACTCGACGATTTACAGCACAATCGCATTGCAATTCACGCTTTCTGCAAGGCATGCCGAGCACAAACCGCCCTCCTGGAGGCGCTGCCACCGCGTTACGCGCAAGTCATGGAAGATTTGCTCGGCCGGATGGAAGCCGGCAGCTTGTTTACCGAGGAAAGCTGCTCATTCAGCCAGGAAGATTTGCAGGCCAATCTGTCGGTCTGGCTGGACAAGGCCAGTCAGACGCTCACGACCCAAGCATAGGAGAGACAGATGCAATCACTTGAGTTCATCGTCAACGGCGAATACGTGGAACTGAACCAATTGCTGAAGCTGACCGGTATTGTCGATAGCGGCGGTGCTGGCAAGACCTTGGTGGCCAGCGGCGAAGTATCGGTCGACGGCAAAGTCGAGTTACGCAAGACCTGCAAGATTCGTCCTGGGCAAATCGTCAGCTTGGGGGACATACGCATTCGGGTACAAGCCAGCTAGAACAATAGAGCAATCGGTTTGAACATCCCTGGAGGGGTTCTGCGTGGGCTTTTTCATCAAACCATCCTGCTCTGTAAAACGACCTGTTTTCCTCTTCCGATTGCCCCTCGATAATCGGTCCAGGATCGCGCCTTTTCCTGCTGTACACGTTGGAAACAAGCGTGCCTGCGATTTCTCCGTACGTTTTCACATTCACGCCAAATCCGGTTAAGATGAAATAAAAGAGATTCGGTCCGCCTGCGGATTACTGGATTTCTTGCCGTGCGTCAGAAAATTTTCTGTGATCGTTTTATACGGGCTCCAACGAGGTTTCGATGGACAATGAAAACCCGCATGCGCGTCTTTACTATCTGTTCGGCGCAACTTCGCCAACGCCACGCTTGCCTTGGCTGGCCCGATTTCCTGCAGAGATATTTGCAATCCCGGTGGGACTTCTTAGTCTTGTGAATGCCTGGAGCCAAGCCGGAACATACGGCTGGCGTATCGCCACCGATGTTGCTTCTGTGCTGATTTGGCCGACCACTGCAATCTGGATACTGGCATTGCTATTGTATGCAGCAAAATGCAGGCGCTATCCAGGCATGGTTGCGCAGGAATCAAGGCACCCGGTGCAGGGTTCATTGCAAGCATTGTTGCCGCTATCGGTATTACTCGCAGTCACATTCTTCGGTCGGCCTGAACAAGGCATTTGGCTGGTGTTTGCAATGTTGGCTATCGGCTCGCTTGCTTTCATCGTTTTCCGCATCGGGATTGTTCTTGCCACGGGGCAGATGCCGCGCAATGCGGTCACTCCGGCCCTATATCTTCCCTTCGTCGGGAGCGCGCTAGCAGGAGCCATGGCATTCGCCAGCCTGCGCCATAGCGGTTGGAGTGCCTTATTGTTCGGCACCGGCCTGTCTGGATGGGCGTTACTGGAGATCCGCATCTTACGCAACCAGTTCGCCGGCCCCATGCCGGAAGCCTTGCGCTCGACCATTGGTACCGAGTTGATGCCGCCGATGGTGGCGACACTCACTGCTGCCATGCTCTGGCCGGATCTCCCGGATGATGTACTGCTTGTCGGAATAGGTGTTGGTCTGGTCTCCCTTGTCAGCGTACTGGCACGCTATCGCCAGTGGAGTACGGTGCCATTTTCGATCGGGCTCTGGTCATTTTCTTTCCCGCTCGCCGCATTCGCCGGGGTAGCAATTGAAATGGTACGACGCGGCGCATGGCCGTTATGGGCAGGGCAAGGCGTGTTACTGACAGTGTCGGTAGTCATTGCATTACTGTGCGTGCGAACCATGCTCTTGCTCACACGAGGGAAGATCCTACCGGTAGGATAAGGAAGGCTGACAACCGCAGAACAGCCTCCGGAACGGAAAGATTTCCGATTAGCTACCGGTAGGGGAACCTACTATCGTTGCAGTGTTTCAGTCCTTCTGTTGGAACGACGCTCAGCAGAATGAGACGCAACACGAAACTCCAGATTGGTAATGCCGATCGCGCCGGGTGGGCCGGAAACAAAACCAAAGCCATGCTTTACCGGAAACAGGCAATCGTCGCGCAACACCAGATCGGTATGGCAATTCGGTGTAGGCGAATACAGGTGAGCCTTGATTTCATTCCAGACCGGCTCGGTAACCCAACCATATAGATACAACTGATTAGGATAGAGAGAGTTATCCGAGTCGATATAACCTTTCTGATTTTTTTGCAGCGGCTGTTCGCTCGGAGTGGCGTTGGTGACGGAAAGATCAACCGACCCGTCGCCGATTGGATACGCTTCTTCGTTCTGATAAGACGAATACGCCAGACGCAGATGCCATCTGCAACTGAGCGCGATCTTCTTTTCCATTCCAACTGTTTCCATTCCCATGGATAACCCATCCGTTACAGTCAATGTGGTGCACATCACCTGTCCGATCAAGGTGGGTTCCATCTTTCGGAATTCGTCGAGATTTTCATGCAGGTTCCAGAAAAACCATTTCGCCCTTTCTCCTGCAGTCATGTCCGGCAAATCGGAGATCGACTTTGCGCCATGCGCCTCAATTGTCCGCATCACCTCCTTACGTTGCTTTTCGTGAATATCACCATTCTCTATGCCGAACCGTTGAATGTAGTCGCTCCGCATAAAACCCCTCAAAAGATCGTTAAGGAATAAATCAGTTTAGAACCCTATTTGCAAAAAAACAGGGGAAAGCACCGGTCTTACGCTTTTGTTACAAACCGGTTGCCATCCCGATAAGAGCCGGATGCGGTTTGTTAGTTCATTTCATAGGACTTACGCAAAATTGTCCCAGCAAGACGTGTTGCCGCAAGCAGTACATCTAGTACGACAAGGCAACACAACGCGGCTGGGGCGGTTTTGCGTAAGTCCTATTTCATACAAACGCACGAGATAACACATGTCGTCGAAATGGGGCATAGGGCCTGTCATCAATTAATTTATGAGTGAGTGCGAACAGCTCATCGCGTGGTAGAGCTAGGGAAACGTCGTCTTCGGCTTCCAATATAGCCAAGAATTCATTCTTTTCCACAAAAAATGGCGCGAATGGATTTGAATCCATTCGCGCCATTTTTTGTCATGCCGAAAACTTGTAGCGTGCGCTTTTGCGCTCAATACATATGTTGCCCACCGTTAATAGCGATATTCGCGCCGGTAAGGAAGGCCGCTTCATCGGATGCCAAATATGCTACCAATCCTGCGACTTCTTCCGGCTTGCCGAGTCGTCCCATCGGAATTTGGGGGATGATTTTGCTTTCCAGTACCTCGGCCGGGATCGCCATCACCATCTTGGTTCCGATATAGCCAGGCGAAATGGTATTAACCGTTACGCCTTTACGCGCGACTTCCAATGCCAAGGCCTTGGTAAAGCCATGCATCCCCGCCTTGGCAGCGGAGTAATTGGTCTGACCGAATGCACCCTTTTGACCGTTGACCGAGGAAATGTTGATAATGCGGCCCCAGCCACGCTCTGTCATACCGTCGCATACCGGTTTGGTCATGTTGAAAACGGAGTCGAGATTGGTCTTCATCACCGCATCCCAATTGGTCTTGTCCATCTTCTTAAAGGTCATGTCGCGCGTAATGCCCGCGTTATTGACCAGCACATCAACCATGCCGATTTCTTCGGTAACCTTGGCGATACATGCTGAGGCCGATTCATAATCGGCCACGTCGCAAGGATAGGCCCGAAACCGATAGCCCTGCTGCTCCATGGCGGAGAGCCATTCGCTAGCCTTGGTATTGCCAGGCGAGTAAGTAGTCACCACCTGATAGCCGAGGGCGGCCATTTTGATGCAAATTGCCTCGCCCAGACCGCCCATACCACCTGTTACTAATGCGACTCGTGCCATGTTCTCTTCTCTCTTTTCTTATGTGAAAGACTAAAAATCACCTTCTTTGCTGCTTCATACAACATGCTTAAAAACGGAACTTAGGGTGTGTCCGTTTCAAAGCAGCTTAGCGCTCTATTGCCAGAGCAACTCCCATACCGCCGCCGATGCACAGGCTGGCAAGACCACGCTTGACATCGCGGCGAATCATTTCATGTATCAAGGTGACCAGAATGCGGCAACCGGATGCGCCGATCGGATGGCCGATTGCGATAGCGCCGCCATTCACGTTGATCTTGCTGGTATCCCAGCCCATTTCCTTGTTGACACCGATGGCCTGTGCCGCAAATGCTTCATTGATTTCCATCAAATCCACATCTTGATGCGTCCAGCCCGCTTTACGCAGGCAAAGCTGTGCTGCGGGAACCGGTCCCATGCCCATAATGGTCGGATCAATACCGGCCGAGGAATATGCCTTGATGCGCGCCAGCGGCTTCAGTCCCAGTTCTTCAGCCTTCTTTGCCGACATCATAATGACGGCGGCCGCACCATCGTTGAGGCCCGATGCATTACCTGCCGTAACAGTGCCGTCCTTGGCAAAGGCCGGGCGCAGGCTGGCAAGGGAATCAAGCGTAACGCCGTGCTTGATAAATTCATCGGTGTCGAATACGGTCGTTCCCTTTTTGGAAGCGATCTCAAATGGGATAATTTCATCCTTGAACTTGCCAGCCTTCTGTGCCGCTTCCGCCTTGTTTTGCGATGCAACAGCAAATTCATCCTGTTCCTGCCGTGAGATGTCATATTTCTTGGCGACGTTCTCAGCTGTGATACCCATGTGGTACTGGTTATACACGTCCCATAGACCATCAACAATCATGGTATCGACCAACTTGGCGTCGCCCATGCGAAAACCGTCTCGGGAGTTGTTCAGCACGTGCGGCGAAGCGCTCATGTTTTCCTGACCGCCCGCGATGATGACTTCAGCATCACCCGCCTTGATCGCCTGGGCAGCCAAATGCGTCGCTTTCAGACCGCTGCCGCATACCTTGTTTATTGTCATACCCGGCACCATGTCAGGCAGGCCGGCACGGATCACGGCCTGACGCGCTGGATTTTGGCCAACCCCTGCAGTCAGCACCTGACCCAGAATAACTTCATTGACCATCTCCGGGGCAATGCCGGTCTTTGCCAGCAAGCTCTTGACCACATGAGCGCCCAGTTCCGCTGCGGAGGTCTTGGCCAAGGCCCCGCCGAATTTTCCAACAGCAGTGCGGCCCGCAGCGACGATTACTACATCAGTCATTTTTTATTCTCCCTTGAGGACAAACATGATTGCGACAAGCTCGGGCTGGAGCGGGCATGAGAACACCGGCCGCTTGCCGCACATTTATGAAAAATCAGCCCAACATAATAGCGCCGCTAACAGGCACCTTCTTTGAGATGAGTCAATGCTACCCGCGACACGAAAAGTGGACGAACGTACTTTGCTCAAGATACCTGTCGGTTTCGCGACTATAACAATTACTTGTCAGACAGAAAAGCGCATGTCTTGGTACTTGCGCTCAGCTGTCTTGTTCGTGCGTAAACGATAGATGCCGTGTGGAGGCTTGGGATGATAGTGATGCTGCCGGCCCTCGTTGGGCAATCGGCACAACGCGCGCCGTCGCTGCTGGCAGTGCAGAAGACACCGATGCAGCTTCCATTTTGAAGACCGACACTGCCTTGCCAAGCGCGGCGGCTTGGTCTTGCATGCTTTGCGCAGCGGCGGCGGCTTGTTCGACCAGCGCAGCGTTCTGCTGCGTCATTTCGTCCATCTGGCCGATCGCGCGGTTGATTTCCTGGATGTCGGTACTCTGCGCTTCGCTGGCGGTGGTGATTTCACGCATGATATCGGCCACCTGTACTACCGAAGAGACAATCTCATCCATCGTCTTGCCGGCTTCATCGACCAGCTTGCCGCCGGCATCGACCTTTTGTACCGAGTCGCTGATCAAAATCTTGATTTCCTTGGCGGCACTGGCAGAACGTTGCGCCAGGCTGCGCACTTCAGCGGCGACCACGGCGAATCCCCGACCTTGCTCCCCGGCACGCGCAGCTTCGACTGCCGCATTGAGTGCAAGGATGTTGGTTTGAAAGGCAATACCGTCGATCACACCGATGATGTCAACGATCTTGCTCGAACTGGCTTTGATCGATCCCATTGTGTCGACCACTTGGCCGACCACTTCGCCGCCCTTGACGGCAACGTCGGACGCGGAGGTGACGAGTCGATTCGCTTGCCGTGCATTCTCCGCATTCTGCCTAACCGTCGATGTCAGTTGCGCCATCGAACCGGCTGTTTCCTGTAGTGCGCCGGCCTGCATTTCAGTCCGAGACGAGAGATCAGAGTTGCCCAATGCGATCTCGTGCGAGGCGACATTGATGGAGTCGGTACCTAAACGCACTTCGCCAACGATGCGTTGCAGGCTGCCGTTCATGTCGCGCAAAGCGTGCAGCAACTGGCCCACTTCGTCCTTGCCAGTCACGGTTACCTCGGTGGCGAGTTCACCGGCAGCAACGCGACGCGCCACTTCCACTGCGTCCCGCAGCGGGTACGTAATGCTGCGTGTCAGTGCCCATGCAAAGCCACTGCCTGCTGCAAGCGCCACAACGCCGATAACGAATAGTACGTTCATCAATTGCCGACCCGACTCGACTGTAGCATCGAGTACCTGCTTTGCTGCCGCCTGCTGAAGCCCAACCAGTTTATTAATTTCAATCAAGGCCTGGCGATTAAGCGGATCGATGCGGGTGGTGATCAACCTGATCGCTTCTTCACTATTGAAGGCACCGATGAGTCGGATTGCCTCCTTGAACGGCGCGTCGGTTTCGTGATCGAGCCGTGCAATTTCGGCCATGATTTTTTTTTCGGCGTCCGTCAGTCCCAATTTTTCCAACTTGGCACGCGCGTCGGAAAACTGGCCGCGTAACACTTTTACACGGGCTTCCTCCCGTTTCATTGCATCGAGATCGGTTTGCAGGCCGATGTTGCGCATTGCAATGCCGCCCTCCAACATGCTGCTCTTGACGATGTCGGCCAGCGTGCTTTTAGCATTGCTGATCTCCAGGCCAGCGATCATTGCTTCCCGGTTACGGCTGCTAACGACATTGTCGGCCACCAAAGCTACGATCAACATAGCCAGAATGACGCCGAAGCCGATAGCCAAGCGCGCGCCGATGCGCAATGTACGCAAATTCATCATTTCTTTCTCCAAGCGGCTTTAAATGGCGACGAACTTCGCACCTACACTGCGCCATACTCTCTTGCACTGTATCAATCATTGCGACATACAATTCTTGGAATATTTTGACGAAAATCGTCAAAAATTCGGTAGATATCATCAAAAAGCATTCCTCTCATCGGAAATTGTTTCCATAGCGCAATAAAATAAGGCGAGAATTCTCAGATCCCGACTTGTATTCCTGGTTTTTTAGGCAAGCTGTCGCCGTTGAATGATAAAGACGAGGGATCTGTGATCCATTTTCCATGGGTGTCACTCGATCACCTTTTCTTTTGCTGAAAAACCAAATGAATCATCATCGAAAATTGGCACGCTCTTTTTACGCCCGCGACACGGCGCAAGTAGCCCGCGAACTGCTGGGAAAGCATCTGGTACACGTAGTGGATGGCGTGGAACGCATCGGCCGGATCGTGGAAACAGAAGCCTATATCGGCGCGCATGATCTGGCATCGCACTCGTCGAAAGGCATCACCCCGCGCACGAAGACCATGTACGGACCTCCCGGCCATGCTTATGTGTATCTGATCTACGGCATGCACCACTGCATGAATGTCGTGACGGAAGCCGACGGAGTCGGTGCTGCCGTCCTATTGCGGGCGCTGGAACCGGTCGCCAATATCACCACGAGCACCAAGGGTCCGGGCTTGCTATGCCGGGCGCTCGGCATCGACAAACGCCTGAACGGTCACGATTTGCTCAGCGAAGATTTCTACATCGCCGCACCTGCGCGGGAAGAATCGTTTTCTCTCGTTACCCGTCCGCGCATCGGTGTCGCCTATGCCGAACATTGGGCAGATGCCATGCTGCGTTTCTATATTGCCGGCAATACATTCGTGTCGCGAAAATGAGCCTTATATCGTGCGATAGCGCCATCGATCAACGGCACAACGATCAACCCACATGGTGCGCCGCTTGATCGCTCCACTCGAATGCGGTCAATTGCAGCAGATAGAGATCTTTATAAGAAAGGTTCAAGTCCCGGATCGCTCGCACCAGGACCGTATCGTTCTTCTGCGGCCATTCGGTATGTTCAACCAGCGACAGCAATTGGCCAAAGTAGCCGCGCCGCCCGATCAAAGCCTCTGCGACTTCTTCCGCAACCGGTATCTGCCGTAGAAGATCTGCCATTGGCATTGAAAAGGCCGTATCCATCAGCGACATGATGCCGACGGTAAAGCCGGTATCGGCGATGGCACGATTGCCCGGCATGAGCTTATTTGCAATAAGCTCCATCAATTTGCCACGGGTAGTCGCCTGCACTATCAGCGCGACGACGCCTGAGCCACTCACGCCCGGCGTATCTTTTTGCAAAATCCGCAACCAGGACTGGAGTTGGTTCCGCCCCAGAAGCATTAATACCTGCCGTAGCGATTCGATGCGGCGGACGCTGATTTCCGGTGTATTGGCCAGGCGCAGCAAGTTGAGTCCCAGGGAGATATCGCCCTTGATGCGGTGTTCGATCACGGAGGTGGGAGCATCGGAGGCGACCAACTCGAGCAGCTCGGCAATCGCCCGTTGCGACGGCCACAGCCGTTTCCCTGCAAGGAAAGACGCTTTGGTGAAGTAATACCCCTGGAAAAAATCGAAACCCAGTTCATGGCAGATCTTGTACTGCTCAACGGTGTCCACCCGTTCGGCCAGCAACTTCTTTTGCTGATCGCCGTAGCGACGGCACAAGCGGCCAAGTTCGGCTTGATCGCGGCCGCTCACATCGATACGAACGCCCTCGATCAACGGCAATAATTCATCTATCTTGCTATCGGTATCCACCGCCAGCACGAAACGGAAGCCGGCCCTGGTCAACTCCACCAGGCGTTGCACGATAGTCGCCGTCACTTGCGGTATGCCGGAGACTTCAAGCATGACCTTTTGCGGCGGCAGAAATTGGAAGATGTCGCTCATCAGTGCAGCGCCATCGATGTACAGGATTCCTGGCAGATCGCCGATCACTCGTCCCATGCCATGCTGATAAACATCGGCAATGACCGAGGCCGGGGCCGGCCGTTCGTCGTCGATCATGGTCAGGCAGGCATCCGCTCCGGCCACATTGCAAAACAGGAGTTCGTGCGCCACCAGATTGTGCTCGCGGTCGAGCACCGGACGTCGAGCCATGAAGAATTCAGACGTCAGCATGACTCCATGCGCGCTGTTGAACGTGACGCTGGTACTCATCGCCGCCGCCTTCCTCCATGTGCCTTGTTTTAAAGGCAACTGACTCGCCGCAGCCGCAACGCGTATTCGCGATTGCATTGTGTTTGCTGCAGCAGACTGGGGGCCGACACGACATCAACGATTCAGGCCCTGTCCATTAGGCACCGCACATGAATAACTTGCACAATTTTGCTGGCCGTAGCGGGCGCGCTGCGGCGTTGCTCGTTGTCGCCATAGCCCCGCTATGACTCCTCCTCGCGCCTTGCATCGCCTCCCGCTACGGCAAGCAAAATTGCACAAGTTATTCCTGCGTGGCGCCTTAGAGATTGACGAGAGCATGAATGCAGCAAGCCGGGACCTGTCAGGTTCACCGTGGCGCACCTACGGTTGCGATCCCCCGATCTTGTCTCTCTTGCATGCGCCCGCAAAAGGCTCTAGTCTTCTCCCTCCGAATCAGACTGATTTTTTATCGCCGACCACCCCAGGATCAATACGCATGAACGACCCCAAGCAAGACCAATTGCGCGAAGCCGCACTCGAATACCATCGCAGCCCCACCCGTGGCAAGATCGAAGTCAACTCCACCAAGGCGCTTTCCAACCAGCGCGACCTGTCGCTGGCCTACTCGCCGGGCGTCGCCTATGCCTGCGAAGAAATCGCCAAAGACCCTGCCGCCGCCGCCGAATACACCTCGCGCGGCAACCTCGTCGCGGTCGTCACCAACGGCACTGCCGTGCTTGGCCTGGGTGACATCGGGCCACTGGCGGGCAAGCCGGTAATGGAAGGCAAGGGTTGCCTGTTCAAGAAATTTGCCGGCATCGACGTCTTCGATATCGAACTGGCCGAACGCGATCCCGACAAGTTGGTGGATGCCATTGCCATGCTGGAGCCGACAGTCGGCGGCATCAATCTGGAAGACATCAAGGCGCCGGAATGCTTCTACATCGAGCAGAAGTTGCGCGAACGCATGAATATTCCGGTATTTCACGACGACCAGCACGGTACCGCCATCATCTCCGCCGCAGCGCTGTTGAACGGACTGAAGGTGGTGGGCAAGCACATTGCCGAAGTGAAAGTGGCCGTGTCTGGCGCGGGCGCGGCAGCGATTGCCTGTCTCGACACCATGGTCAGCCTCGGCGTTCGGCGCGAGAACATTTATGTGAGCGATTCGCGCGGCGTCATCTTCGTCGGCCGCGACGTCAACATGGAAGCCAACAAGGCGCGTTATGCGCAACATACCAGCGCGCGCAAACTGGCTGATGTGGTGGCGGACGCCGATGTCTTCCTCGGCTGCTCGACGTCCGGGGTACTGACCGGCGACATGGTCAAGACCATGGCTCCCAAGCCCATCATCCTGGCGCTGGCCAACCCGGAACCGGAAATCCGCCCGGAAGTAGCGAAGGCCGCGCGGCCCGACTGCATTATCGCGACCGGCCGTTCCGACTATCCGAATCAGGTCAACAACGTCCTGTGCTTCCCCTACATTTTCCGCGGTGCGCTCGACTGCGGCGCAACCAAGATCACGGAAGCCATGAAGCTGGCGTGCGTGAAAGCCATCGCCGAGCTGGCGGAGGCAGAAACCAACGACGCAGTGGCGGTGGCGTATGCCGGCCAGGAACTGCGCTTTGGCCCGGATTACATCATTCCCAAACCGTTCGACCAGCGCCTGATTGAAAGAATCGCGCCGGCAGTGGCGAAAGCGGCGGAAGAATCAGGCGTAGCCACGCGTCCGATCCAGGACATTGAGGCCTATCGCCAGCAACTGAGCCAGCTGGTCTATCGCACCGGGTTGATGATGAAGCCGGTATTCAGTGCGGCGAAAGCGGCGCCCAAGCGTGTCGTGTACGCCGAAGGGGAAGAAGAGACCGTCCTGCGTGCTGTCCAGACCGTCGTCGATGAAGGGTTGGCGCGGCCGATCCTGGTCGGTCGTCCGCATGTGGTCGATATGCGCATCCAGAAGGCTGGCTTGCGTCTGAAAACAGGTGTCGATTTCGAATTGGTCGATCCGGAAGACGATCCGCGCTACCGCAACTATTACGAGGCTTATCACGCCTTGCGCGGGCGCGACGGCATCACTCTCGACATGGCCAAGAAAGCCCTGCGTCGTTCCAATACGCTGATCGGCGCCATGCTGGTACGCATGGGCGATGCCGATGCCATGTTGTGCGGCACTGTCGGCCGTTTCGATGCGCATCTCGAACACGTGCGCGACGTCATCGGCCTGGCTCCCGGCGCCACGGTGCTGGCGGCGATGAATGCGCTCATGCTGGAGAAGTACACCCTGTTCATCTCCGACACTTACGTCAACGACGACCCGAGCGCGGAAGAACTGGCCGCAATCGCCCGGCTTGCTGCCGACCAGGTGCGCCGCTTCGGTTTGCAGCCGAAAGTGGCGATGCTCTCGCACTCCATGTTCGGTTCTTCCCGGCGTCCTTCGGCGCGCAAAATGCGGGCGGCGCGCGATATTCTGACGCAGGTCGCGCCGGAACTGGAAGTGGAAGGGGAGTTGCAGGGCGATGCCGCGCTGGTGGAAGACGTCCGGCGGCATTTCCTGCCGAGCACAGGATTGAGCGGCAGCGCCAACCTGCTGATCATGCCCTCGCTGGATGCTGCCAATATCGCTTTCAACCTGCTGAAGATTACCGGCGGTCAAGGCGTCACGGTGGGACCGATCCTGCTCGGCGCAGCCAAGCCGGTGCATGTCCTCAATCCTGCTGCCACCGCACGACGCATTGTCAACATGACGGCGGTTGCGGTGACTGGTGTTGTTGCGCAGGCAGAGCAGGCGGAATAGTCATAGTTCGGCACGCTAGCCGTAAAAGCTATTCAGGATGAAAAACGCGGCGGCTTCCGCCGCGTTTTTCATTCAGCGAGTAATACCAATGCCGGCCCTAATGCGCCGATTGTCACCGTCATCAGACCGAGAATCAGGTTGATGCCGACCAGCATGCGTATCTGTCCCAGCGCTGCGCCGCCGGCTTTCCAGTCCTGTGCTGCGACGGCGCGCTTGAGGCGTTTGTACGGGGCGAAAAAGAGGTGGGCAAAGATCAGCATCATCACGACGCCGCTGACGAACATCGTCGCCACGCTCACGGGCGGTTTGCCGATCTGCGCCATCATGTACAGGCCGCTGGCAAGAATCAGCGCGACCGACAGCCACACCCACGGAAAGAATTTGCCGAACACACCTTCCCATAGCGGAAGGCGCTGTTCCGGTGCCAGGCGCGTTGCTGCCACCGGCCGCAACGCCATGTAGGCGAAAAACATGCCGCCTACCCAGACGGTGAAGCCAAGTATGTGAAGAAATTTCGCCGCGATCATCGTTGTTGCCCCTTGCGCTGAAAGTGCTGCGTCACCAGGCGATAGACATAAGTGGCAATCACCGCCAGCACCACCAGTTTCGACACCGGATCGACATAATCGGCAACGCGTGCGTATTGCGATTCGAGCACGAAGCCGGCACAGGCAAGCAGCGCGGTCCAGATCAACGATCCGACCGTCGTGTAGGCCAGGTAGTTGGCGAGCGGCATGCGGGCGATCCCGGCAGGGATGGAAATCAGCGTCCTGATCGCCGGTACCAGGCGCCCGAAAAAAATCGCGGCGCGCCCGTAGCGCGCAAAAGTCAGCAAGGCTTGATCCACATCCTGCGGCGAGACCGTCAGCCATTTTCCGTAGCGGTCGGACAGGCGGCGCAAGCGATCTGCGCCGAGGAGCTTGCCTGCGTAATACCACGGCATGGTACCCAGCACAGAACCCAGGGTGCCGGCAATAATGACCATCACCATATTCATGTCGCCGCGCGCGGCCACGAAGCCGGCGAGCGGCATGATGAGTTCGGAGGGAATGGGCGGAAAGATGTTTTCCGCTGCCATGAGCAGGAAGACTCCGAGATAGCCGCTGTGCGTGACCAGATCGACGATGAAATCAAACATGTTGTGAGAGTGCCCTTAATCGTGATGAGAAAAACCTACCTGCGCAGCCGAAGCGGCAGTCTTGAGAGAACACGCATAGTAGCCTGAAAAAACAGGGCGGCGTGAAGTCGGCTAACATGTCCACGCAACTTTGCAGCGCCACTCGGATCAGAGTGGAAGACCGGCTATTTCCTGCCGGTTATCTGGTCGATATCACTCATCAGGACAGCAGCGAAATGAAGAAATTATTTATTGCGACATTGATCATGGCAGCCTCCGCTTTTTCCCATGCCGCCGGCGAGGCGATCACGGTTTACAAAGATCCTCACTGCGGATGCTGCGAGGGTTGGGTGGAACACCTGCGCGAATCCGGGTTCAAGGTGAAAGCGATCGATTCTGCCGACATGTCCGCCATCAAAAAGCGCCTTGGCGTACCCGACGCGGCAGCCTCCTGCCATACCGGGGTGGTTGATGCCTCTGGTCAGGTGATCGAGGGGCATGTGCCGGCTGCCGCAGTCAAGAAGCTGATCGCCACCCCCGCAGTCAAGGGCGTGGCTGTGCCGGGAATGCCGATGAATTCGCCGGGGATGGGGAAAATGGATGGCAATCTCGTGACTGTCGATTTCTCCGGCAAACCCTTCTCCAAGGATTAAGGTAATAACGCAGCGCGCAGCCTGCGCCTTCGCCTATTTGGCAGCCTGCTTCCTGGTAATTTGGGCGACATGACGGCCCTGGAAGCGGGCCATCGCGAGTTCGTTGTCGCTAGGCATGCGCGAACCGTCTCCCTTGCTGATCGTGGAGACGCCATACGGCGTGCCGCCGGAGATTTCATCCATCGTCATTTGCCGCGCTTCGGAATAGGGCAAGCCGACGATGATCATGCCTTGATGGAGCAGTGTCGTATGAAAGCTGGTCAAGGTGGTTTCCTGGCCGCCGTGCTGTGAGGCCGTGCTGGTGAATACGCTGCCGACCTTGCCGATCAGTCCGCCGCTCATCCACAAGCCACCGGTCTGGTCGAGAAAATTTCTCATCTGCGCGCACATGTTGCCAAAGCGCGTCGGTGTGCCAAAGATGATGCCGTCCGCATCGGCCAGATGGTTCACCTGCGCCATCGGCACATGGGAAAACGCTTGACGCGCCGCCTTGGCGCCGGATTTTTCCAGTACATCTTCAGGCACCAGCTCAGGTACCTGTAGCAGCATGACCTCCGTCCCCTCTACCTCGCGGGCACCTTCGGCGACGGCTTCAGCCATGCGGTAAATGTGACCGTACATGCTGTAGAACACGACTTGTATTTTGGTTGCCATACGACCTCTCATCAGCGGTGAGCGGCGCGGTGCGAAACCCATTCCCCGCCCGACTCTTGCTAGTCAAATAAACCATCGCTTTTCGCTCTCCCAGCTTTAGGGCAGCGGATTGGTATAAGAGCGATGGTCAATGAGACAAGTTCGTGCCGGCCCTTGATCGTGATCGAACATGCATCGGATGGGTATTACTTTATTCGGTCGGTACACCCCGATAACGTTCGACTTCGGTGGGTGTAACCAGCTCGCCGCGATTGCCCCATGCATTACGCAGGTAAGACACGACTGCCGCTACTTCCGTGTCGCTCAACACCGGTCCAAACGGCGGCATGCCGTAGGGACGCGGATTGCCGGCGGTACTGGGCGGATAGCCGCCATTGACCACGATGCGCACCGGATTAATGGCGGTATGCGCGGTGAGCGAGCGGCTGCCGGCCAGCGGAGGATAGGCGGGAGGAACCCCTTCGCCATTGGCTTGATGGCATTCGACGCAGTGCTTTTCATATACCTTGCTGCCCAGTTTCAGCAGGTATTCGGTGTCCTGCGGCGACACCCATTTCGATGGCTGTGTGGCGGGTGCTTCTGTCTGCGGCAGCGATTTCAGGTATACCGCCATGGCGGAAATGTCCGCGTCCGAAAGATGTTGCAGGCTTTCCCTCACCACTTCTGCCATCGGACCGAACACGGCACCGCGCGGGGAGACGCCGGTCTTCAGCAGCGCGGCAATATGTTGTATTTCCCATTCGCCGAGACCGGCCTCCGCGCCGGAGGTCAAGGGCGAGGCATACCAGTTCAGCATCGGTATCATGCCGCCACTCAGTTCGGCTTTGACGTCCGTTGCGCCGAGCGCATTGCGGCTGGTGTGGCAAGCGCTGCAATGTCCCAGCCCTTGTACCAGGTAAGCGCCGCGGTTCCATTCGGCGGACTGCTTGGTGTCGGGACGGAAGGACTCGGGCTTGAAATACAGGGTGCGCCAGAATGCCAGCAGGATGCGCTGGTTATAAGGGAAGCGTAGTTCGTGTTCCTTGTTCGGCTGCTTGACCGGCTTCAGGGTGCGCAAGTAGGCATGCAGCGCGTCGGAATCGGCTCGCGTCACCTTGGTGTAATTCGGATACGGAAAGGCCGGGTATAAAAACTGCCCGTCTTTGGATTTGCCGTTATGTAATGCGCGCCACAAGTCGTCCGCGCTCCATTTGCCGATGCCGGTTGTCGCTTCCGGCGTGATATTCGGCGCAAAAATGCTGCCGAACGGGGTAGGGATGGCGCGGCCGCCGGCATACGGTTCGCCGCCGCGCGCGGTATGGCAGGCCATGCAGTCGCCGGCGCGCGCCAGATAGGCCCCCCGCGCAATTTGTTCGGCGGGGTTGGCAACGGGAATACTCGGCTCGTCGCTGCCGGGATCGCGCACGTAGTCGAGACCGATGATGGCAGCCGGCACGGCGATGATCGCAGCCAGGATAAAGAACAAGAGACGCTTCATGGAGGAAAACTCAAGGTGATTGCGGCACACCGCCGCAGGACAGGGGCAGGCGGGCCAAGGCAGCAGCAGGCGCAGGCCGCATTCCGGAGGGAACCGGCTGAGTGGCCAGCCATGCGGAAGCCGCGCTGATTTCCTCCGGACTCAGTTGCTTGGCGATGTGCGCCATGCAGTCGGGGGCTGCAGCGCGCCGCTGCCCGTTCCGCCAGGCGCCGAGTTGTGCATTCAAATAATCGCGCGGCAGGCCAAGCAAGCCAGGAATGTTGGGCGCCACGCCGCTCAGGCCCTGTCCGTGGCAGGCGATACAAGCGGGAACCTTGCGGGAGTCGTCGCCGGAGAACACCACTTGCCGTCCCTTTTCCAGTGTGGCCGGCGAGACATCGACGACTTGCGGAGGCGGGTAGGGCGGGTGCTGGCTGGCGAAGTGTTCGGCCATTTCCATCAGATAGGCATCCGACAGATGGGCGACCATGTAGGTCATCAGTGGATACTGCCTGCGGCCTTCGCGAAAATTCACCAGTTGGTTGTACAAATACCCTGCCGGCTTGCCGGCAATGCGGGGAAAGTAGTCGCTACTGGTGGCCCGGCCTTCCTTGCCGTGACAGGCGGTGCAGGCCACGACGCGCTGCGCCATGGTGTCCGGCACCTTTGCTTCTTGCGCCACGGCAGCAGTACAAAACAAGGCGGCGCCAAGCAGCGCGATGCTGCCGGCTATCCTCCGCAATGATAGGTGGGGGAGGTGTGACGCCGCAGCGAGGGGATGGCGTTCTTTTCTCACTTCGATCGATCTTTCATACGCTATAGATGAGGTGCAATTCGCTCAAGGGTTGTACGAGCATTGCAGAGGCGTCATTGTGCACTGGGCCAATCCTTTGAAAACCGCGTTAGGGAACAACCAGTTTCACAATCACGATCAGGGTGGTGATAAAAATCGCTACGCCGATCAGCCCGGCGATGATGACGTAGACGGGATTGAGTCCCGTCACGTCTTTATCGAAATCCTTCTTTCTGCGCAGGCCGATAAACGACCAGGCAATGGCGGCCAAGGTCGCCAAAAACGAGGTCTTGGATGATTCCTTGTTGTTTCTG
>DATLIB010000286.1:0-14032 GCA_035539595.1 Noviherbaspirillum sp. | reverse complement strand
GGGCGGCGTTTCCTGAATATAGTAAAAGGTGGGCAGCGCTGCCGGCAGGGCGATGGACATGGCGGCCAGGTAGCGCGCCGTGCCGGTCAACACGTTCAGGCCGAAGCCGGGCAGAATCACAAGGCAAATGATCACCCGAGGTGCGACCAGTGCCATCGTCATTGCACCGGCCTGAATGTCGAGTAAGAAGGAAGATTGCATGATGTCCCGAGTTGGCGTCTAGCGACCGATGTAGGGAATCATGGCGAAGGCCAGTTCCGACAGCTGGATCAGCTCGACGCCTACCCAGCGCCCCATGGCAGCCAGCGTCATGGCGACCGCCACCAGTTTAACCACGTAAGGCAAGGTCTGGTCCTGGATCTGCGTCACCGCCTGCAACAGCGAAACGGTAATGCCGAGCAGCGTGGCGACGATCAAGGGCGGTGCCGACAGCAATACTGCCATCCATAAACCCTGCTGAAAAAAACTTAATGTGTCGCCCATGGTGGCACCCTTTTTATTGATCGTCGTCGCCTACAGATAGGACATAGCCATCGCATTGAGCAGTTTCGCCCAACCGTCGACCAGCGTGAACAGCAGCAGCTTCAAGGGAATGGTGATGGTCTGCGGACTGACCTGCTGCATGCCAAGCGCCATCAGCAGATTGGAGACCAGCAAATCGATCACGACAAAGGGGATATAGATCAGGAAGCCGATCTCGTAACCCGCCTGCAGCTCGGACACCACGTGCGCCGGCACCAGGATCAAGGCATCGGTCGGCGTGGCCTGTTCCGCCACTTCCTTCGGCCACAGCTTTTTGGCGGACACCAGGAACATCTCGCGGTGCTCGGGCTTGCTGGTCTTGACCATGAACTCGCGCAGCGGCTCGAACGAACCGCGCAGATGCTCCAGCAACGGGGTCGTGCGCGAGGTGCTGGTTGCGGTGTCGATGCTCATCACGCGCTTGCCGATTTCCTGCACCGTCGGCGCCATGATGAACACGCTCAGCGCCAGCGAGACGCCGTAGATCGCCAAGGTCGGCGGCACCTGCTGCACACCGATCGCATTGCGCAACACCAGCAGCACCAGCGAGATTTTCAGAAACGATGTCGTCGTCACCACCACCATCGGGATGAACGACAGCATCGCCAGCAGGATCGAGAAGGAAACGACATCGAATTGACTGCTCAGCATGTTGTGCCCCATTGCGTGATGCGGATACCGATTTCTCCGTCGACATCGACCACTTCACCCCGGCCCAGCGTCTGCCCGGAGGACACGATCGCAATCGAGGCCGGGGAACCGCCTGCAAACATCACCACCGCACCGGGTCCAAGCGTGCGCATGTCGCCCAGCGGCATGGATACCTTGCCCAGTTCGAAACTCAGGGTGACCGGCACGATGTCCAGATCGCTCGGTGCGTTCCGACTTTCAAAGTTGTGCAACTCTTCCTCTGCCGCGGCGGCGACGGCTGCATCGCTTTCGGCCAACGCGGCTTCCAGGGCTTCGTCTTCGAACTCGTCCTGAGCTTCATCCTGAACTTCGTCCTGAACCTCGTCCTGAGCTTCATCCTGTACTTCGTCCTGAGCTTCATCCTGAACGTCGTCCTGAACCTCGTCCTGAACTTCGTCCTGAACCTCGTCCTGAACTTCGTCCTGAACTTCGTCCTGAACCTCGTCCTGAACCTCGTCCTGAACTTCGTCCTGAACTTCGTCCTGAACCTCGTCCTGAACTTCGTCCTGAACTTCGTCCTGAACTTCGTCCTGAACTTCGTCCTGAACTTCGTCCTGAACCTCGCCCTGAGCTTCGCCCTGAACTTCGTCCTGTGAACCGTCCATCGGCCAGGTAGCAGCGTTGTTTTCCAATTCGTCTGAAGTCAATTTACCCTCCACTGCAATAATTTCGAGAGAACGCGAACCCTGATAACGCACACGCACGTTCAGGCCGCCCAGTTGTATCCGTCCTTCGCCGTTGCTCCCGAAACGGGGGCTGTCCGGCACGATCACATCACCCGTTGCAAGCGTACGCAACGCCGCCACGGGCAAGGTATGTTGCGCGAGACGCACCACGCTTTCGGCGCGCATGCCGAGATAATCCGGCAATGGCAAGCGCTCCAGCGACCATTCGGTGCGATGCAGGAAGTCGACCCAGGTAGAGAGGGCGGCGCGGGCGTGGGTGGTCAGCAGGTGACGCCCCGAACGCAGCGTCAGCCGCAGGCAAAAACAATCGCTGGTATCCAGATGTGCCGCAGGACTGACGACATCGGTGCCAACGAACGGCGTGGTAGCAAGGCGTCCCGTCAGCGCGGCCTGAAACCATTGTCGGCGCTCGCCTTCCAGGACTGCCATGGAATCGGGATCGATACCGGTCAAGCCGTGTATCAGCCGTGCGCCGTCGGCAATCTCGATGACGCCGGACGGGCCGCTCAGGAAAAGCGGTTGGGACCAGTCGGCTTGTGTGCCATCGGCCAGATGTACGCCGAACATGGCTTGCAGCGCCGGCAGGGTGACATAACGGCCGCGCCGTACCAGGCCAGCCAGGCGTGCCTGACCGGAGGGGAGTCGGGCCGGGACCGGCACGATCTTTTTGGCATTGCGGGCGCGTGGCGTATGCGCCGCCAAAATGGCGGGGGCATGATCGGGAACACGATAAGTATGCGTAGCGGTATCTGACATGGTGGGCTGGTCTAACGCTGCATTGATCGGTACTTCATGATGCAGCCCCAGCGCTCATCCTGTCCATCAGCGCGGCGAACGGTCCTGTCGAACCTGTTGTTTCTACGCTATGTTTTTCAGAGCCGGGGCAGCGATGCGAACCGCACCGCTGCGCTGAATACCGGCTTCTGGCCGCGCGCTACAACACGGTGATGTTCACATTTCTGTGTGTAAGTAGCCCCACGCGCTCTTCCAGTTCCATTTTTTGCTTGCGCAGCTTGGAACCGAATTTTTCGGTGGCCGGACTCAAGAGGTAGGAAAGCGACGACGACGACGCCTGGCCGTTGACCACCACGCCCATGCGGTCTCCTGTTGGCAAAATGACTTCAAAAATACCATCGTTGCCCGTGGTGGGCAGCATGCGGGCCAGTTCCGCCGTATCCAACTGATCGTCCGCTTGGGCGATACCCCAAATGTCGTCCAGGGCCGACGCCAAACTGCCCTTCTCCTTGTCGTCGGACGTTTCGGTGAATTCGCCGAAGAAGCCGCCGGGCAGCCCGTCATCTCCGTTGTCGAAACGGGTGGCGGTATTTTTATCCCCCGACAGCTCTGCCAGCGTGGCTTGCGCCTCGCGTGCACTGTTCTGCTGCGCCACAGCATTGCGCTCGCTGAGCACGATTTGCGCCGTCACGCGCGCCTGCGCCATCGTTCGCATTTGCTTGCGCTGCGCCTGGAAGGTATTGCTCTCGGACGGCGTGCTCGCCTGGCGCTGTTGCGGCTGCTTGAGCGTGAAAGGCGGCGCGTTCGTTTCGCGGCGCTGCGGCTTGGGCTGTTCGGGTTTTTTCGGTTCGGGAGGGATGCTTTGGATTTTGGACATGTTACATCTCGCTTTGTTGGTGGAGCAGACGTAGTTCGTCACGCATAAAGGTCAGTTTTTCCTGCTGACGGTTGGCGGTCAACACCCGCTCGCGGGCGGTGAAAAAGTTGGTACGCGCCGTCCGGCAGCGCTCCAGCACTTCCAGGCACTTGATGCGCATGTCGGTAGAGCTTACCTTCATGCGTTCATACACCGCCTTGGCTCTTTGATACTGTCCGCTGGTGGTGTTCATGCTCAAGAAGTCTTTCCGCGCCTCCGCCCAGTAATCCTTGGTCGCCTGCAGGGCGTCGCGCCATTCCTGTTTCGCGTCATGAAATGACTTGCGCGTGCGCTTCCATGTCTCGCGCGATTCCTTGCGCTCCCGTTCAAAGCGGTCCAGGCGCTGCTTGCGCACGCTGAGCAGCTTGTCGAGGCTTTTGTCCTGCGGCTTCGGCTCCGCTACCTCGACCGGCTCGCGCTTGGACTTCTTTTGGCCGAATCCTGCCTGCGCGCCCATGGCATCACGCCAGCATCGTTGTCAACGTGCTAATGGCTTCCTTGAAATCGGAACATTTCGACGTGTCCTGTCGCAAGAAAGCCATCTGTTCATCCCGCAGATTGACGGCACGGTCGGCAATCGGATCGACCCCGGGTTTGTATTCGCCCAAGCGGATCATCAGTTCCATCTCCTGATAGCGCGCCATCAGCTCGCGGAACTTGGTCGCCGCCCCGCGATGCTCCCGCGTGACGACGTTGCCCATGATCCGGCTGATGCTCGACAACACGTCGATGGCCGGATAGTGCCCCTGCTCCGCCAGTTTGGCGCGCAGATAGATGTGGCCGTCGAGCAGCGACTTGGCCTCGTCGCCGATCGGGTCGGAGGAGTTGTCACCATCCACCAGCACGGTGTACATCGCCGTGATGGCGCCGTCCGGGGTGCTGCCGGCGCGTTCGATCAGGCGCGGCAACATCGTATAGACCGAGGGCGTAAAGCCGCCGCGCGCAGGCGGTTCGCCCGCCGCCAGGCCGATTTCACGCTGCGCCCGTGCGAAACGCGTCAGCGAATCGATCAGCAGCAAGACCTTTTTCCCGCGCATGCGGAACGCTTCGGCAACAGCGGTCGCGGTAAATGCGGCCCGCGAGCGCTCCATCGAGGTGCGGTCCGAGGTGGCGACCACGATGATGGTTTTTGCCACCAGTTCGGGGTCGAGTTCATGTTCCAGGAATTCGTTCAGTTCGCGGCCGCGTTCGCCGATCAGGCCGAATACGATCGCATCCGCCTTGCAGCCGCGCGCAATGGCCGCCATGAGCGTGGTTTTACCTGCACCCGGACCGGCAAACACGCCGATACGCTGGCCCACGCCCATGGTAATCATGCCGTCGATGGCGCGTACGCCGGTCGCCAGGGCGGTGGAAATACGCGGGCGATCGCTCGGCTTGGGTGAGTCGCGGATCACCGGCACCGTTTCGCGCCAGGTTCCCTGCGCTTTGGGCGCATGGGGTGAGCGGAACATCATGCCGCCGAAGCCGTCCAGCACGCAGCCGAACAAATGGTCGCCGACTTCAATGGAATGCGAGCGGCGCAAGGGCACGATGACGGTACGGGTGGAGACGCCTTCCAGCGGGCTGAGCGCGGACAGGATGGCGGCCTTGTCGGTAAAGCCGACCACCTCGGCCAGAATCGGCTTGCCGGGGTCGGCCTCGTTGACCAGGTGGCAGAGTTCGCCGATCTGCACCGGCGGCATATGCGCTTCGACCAGCGTGCCCAGCACCTGGGCGACTTTGCCGTTACTGGTAAAGCCCGGCTTTGCAGGCAGCCGCGCGGTCCATTGCGGCGCTTGCAGGCGAATGCTTGCCAGCCTGGCGTCGATCGATTCCCTCACAGCGTCTGCGTGTATCACCATTTCACCTCGATCTTCCGTTTGCCGTTGAACTGGAGATTGTTGCCGTTGATGGCCACCAGCCGTACACCCCGGTATTCGTCGCCGATATACAGGCGGTTGCCGTCATGCGTCACCACGCTGGCGTTGGCGCCCGAAATCACCTGGCGGATCTCGAAGGGCAGCATCGCTTCCGCGCTGCCGACCTTGGCGTTGATCGGGAAGGTGATGTTGTGTGCGCTGACGAAACCGGCCAGTATCCGCTCGAAACGGGCGGCCTCGTCATCGTCCAGCGAAGCCTGCATGCTCCACGAGTTGTCGCTCAGCTTGAGGTCGAAACGCTTGAGCAGATCGACTTCCTTCAGACGATTGCGGAATGCTTCGCGCAGTTCGTGCTGCGACAGACCTGCTTTCTTTTTCGCTGCCAGGGCCGTGACGCCAGACGCCTTGTCGCCCTTGCCTGTCGACTTGATGTCGGCGTGAATATCCGGCTTCTTGAACGTGGTGTCGTCCTCGGTTTTCGCGGTCATCGCATAGGCGGCGCAAGCGGACAATACCGTCACCGTTGCCAGCGGAACCAGGATCACGCGCGACCTGCGCCAGTCGAACTTGCCGCGGCGGCGCGTTGCCGCCTGCTGTACCACGGCAGGCGCGGGATCAGGCGCGGCTTGCGCTTCCTGTTCATACATCGGGCCGTCGAGCGGCGAGTCGCTGTACAGTTCATCCCCCTCCGCCGCAGCAGCAGCCGAGGTGTCTGTCAATGCGTCTTCGCCTTGCTCGTCGATCAGTGCTTCGGTGTGTGCGTCGTATTCGTCTGCCTGTTCGCCGGCCAGTTCTTCCACCGGAATGTCCGTCGGCTCCGGCGGCGGATTTTGCCAGCGTGCGTCCTGCTCCACCACGGTCAGCCAGATCTGGCCGATACGCGCGAAGTCGCCCGGCATCAGGTTCAGCGAAGCATGCTGCCGGTTGTCCTCGGAACTCAGCACCTCGCCATCCAGCGCCGACAGGGACCAGCCCAGCTCGGTCAATGTCAAACTTGCATGTTGTGTTTCGATGCCCGGATCGACAAGCACCACATCGGCGTCTTCACTGGCGCCGATGACATGGGGACGACCGTCCAAAGGCAGCGTAGCACCACGATGCAAGCCGTTTAAAATTCTCAGTTCGTACATGATGAATCTCCCGCCACGTTACTCAAGCATATCCATGAGTAGGTTTTGACGGCGGCTGGTTCCATCGAACCGAGGGGGAAACAGTGAAGAAATGTAACGGGCGCCGGACGCAGCACCAGCGGCGAGGACGGCGATGTCCATATCAGGCAGGACAGGTCCCGGACAAGTAGGCGGCATGCAAAAACGCCCCGGGCACGGAGCGTTTTTTCCTATCCGCGGGGGATACGGAGAAGAGCGGCAGCGCGTTCCCGGCTACCGCAAAGGGACCGCCCAGGACGGTCCCCAAGGCAGGCGATGTCGCTGCCTATTCTTCCAGAAGCGATGCAGGCATCGGCATCTTGATCAGCGCCAGCACACCGTTTCTGGCTGCCGACGCCGGGATCGTCGCGTTCTCGTCGAGCAGATCCCAGTCGGGATTGTCGCGGTTCATCATCGCGCCGATCACCAGGGATTCAGCCACTTCGCGCTTTTGTTTGCCTGTCGCTTCGCGCTCACGCGCGGCGCTGGCCAGCGCCACTACCGACGTCGGCGTGTTCCACGCCTTTGCCGATGCAGGCTCCAATGCCGTGAGACCGTCCAGCACTTTCTGAGTCGCTTTCGACATGTGATCGAAAGCCTGTTTTTGCAAATGCAGCAGCTCTTTCGCTACGAACGGGTCTGTTGCTCCACGCTCGATCATGCTCAGAATCTGATCGTCAGTCAGATCCGCCAGCACGGCAGTCGATGTTTTGGCAGATTCACTCATAAATCTCTCCCCAATTAAATCAATGAAGTATCAATGAAGCATGCATATGGGGCGCAACTGATTGCTGCAATACAGCAACTGCCCTCCCGCATACCCCGCCACGCATTGCGTGTTTGCTTCCGGTTTGCGTAGTTTCACTCTCAAGTTGACGGGGGCGTTCTGCCCCCGCCTACTTATTCCTACTTATTAATTCCAGATATCCATCAACGCCTTCCGTGTCTGGCCCTCGATCTTGACCTTGAGCTCGGCTGCGTCCTTCTCTTCCTTGATCTTGTTCATCGCAAAAGCATTTGCTTTGAATTGAGCGGCTTGTTTGCGGGCGTCCGTAACCATACCGTTCTCGCCGGGAGTGAAGCCGTTGGCAGCATGCGATGCGAGTCCCCGTAGTTGGGTGGCGATCTGTCCATGCTGCTCCTTGGGAATGCCCAATTTATTCAGCATGCTCTTCATCGCCTTATTCGACATCTGCGGAGTGTAACCATTTACCCCTTGTTGATGAGGGGACGGACTTGGTCCTTTTTTGCCCGCAGGTTTGTCGGTTAAGCCTGCCTCCTTGGCATGATCAACAGGGGCGCCGCTAAAAAGTTTTGTTATTCCTGAAAATGGATTCGTCATGATTTGTCTCCTTAAACTGAACAAGCTACACACATAAATGTCGAAATTTGCATTCTGGTTCCATCTTGATGCAAAGCCCTTGTAACCGGACGACTACGATTCAATCTCCACCCAACTACAGCTTCGCATGCTTGCTTCGTACAAAAATATCAGCACCGGCACACAGAAAACATGTTGTGATGATCACCATCATGGGTGGCATGATTGGCAAACCATTATTGTGTGCAAATAGGGACGACTTCATTCAAATTGCAAAACCCGTACACATAAATGTCGTGGCTCGAATCGCGGTTCCATCGTCATGCAAAAAAACTGTCACCCGACTACGGCATCAGCATCCTTGCCAATTGTCTTTTCAATATAGACGGAGCATTGCCTGGCGTACAGGGCCATCTGCTCTGTTATTTATATATAGGAAAGGCCACGCCAACGGCGATGGCGTGCAATTTCAGAGACAAGCTGCAAATAAATGAAAGCAAATCATAGCCGCCGTTATGGCAACAACGAGCAACGCCGCCAGACGAAAAAAGACGCGATGTTATGTCACGTTTGAGGTCGGGATTGGTATAAGGCTGCGCATGACACTTGACAAGGTATTAACCACCATCGAGAGGGTTTTGCTCATTCTTCTTAGGTCGATGGACAGCACTCATTGCCAACCCTCCGAGGCTTAGCGCGACATTCAGTTTCGCTTCTGGGGTGTCGAAACCGAGTTTGTCCATGAACTTGTTGACATTGCCCGCCGCTTTCATCGGACTGAAATTCTTGACTGCGTTAGTAAAAGCGCTGATGACTTGCGGGGCGTGCTTCACCGCAGCGGCCCCCACTTGTTTCGCCGCAGCGACCCCCACCGGCTTGACGGCGGCCCAAGCTATTCCAGCCATTGCAATAGGAGCCACCATAGCTCATCTCCTTGACAATAAATTATCGGACTTACGCAACATTGTCCCAGCAAGGCGTGTTGTCGCAGGCAGGTCCTCTAGTACGACAAGACAAGGCAACACAACGCGGCTGGGGGGTTTTGCGTAAGTCCTGAATGACTCTCCAACTCAAGATACGAGACTGGCGCAAGCCCTATATACATGAATGTCAAATACTGCAGCCTGGTTCCCTCATCGCACAAAAATCATTACGGGTCCGATTACAGCTCAATCATCCCTACCGGCTGCACCCGGGCATGCTGGGTCAACTCCGAAAACGCCAGCACCGGTACAGGGAAAAACTCTTCCTCGATCAGCTTGCGCACCGAACGCCGGATGTCGGCGGCGGTCACCATCACGGGCGGCGTGATCGGCGAACAGTTATTGGTAATCAGTTCTCCCAAGCGGTCGAGCACGGTTTGTTCGGTTTCCGCATCGAGGTCGAGGTAGGTCCCCTGGCTGGTCTGCCGCATCGAGTTGCGCAGCCGGTCTTCCAATTCCGGTGCCAGCAGCACCACCTCGATCAGGCCGTCGCGCGCCACTTCATGGCACATTTGCCGCTTCAGGGCGATCCGCACGTAATCGGCGATGACGTCGGGGTCGCGTTCCTTCGGTGCCCAATCCAGGGTCGTTTCCAGCAGCAGGCGGACATTGCGCAGCGAGACGCCTTCACGCGTCAGACGCTGCACGACTTCCGTCAGGCGCGGCAAGGTGACGGTCTTGTTGACTTCCTTGCCCAGTTCCGGGAAGCGCCGTTCCGCCCAGCGGGTGAAACGAATCACTTCATTCACGCCCAGGAACATCTGGCAATTGCGCAGCATCTCCACTTCGATATCGGCCCCCAGCACGCCCTCGTAGCGCTGAAACTGTATCCCGGCCTCGATCAACTGGGCTTCATCCGAGATGCGGGCCCAGACCCGGCGCCGACGCGTACCGGCGATGGGAAGTTCGACCGATTCGAATCCGAGTTCCGTCATGCGCTCCACGGTTTCCCTGACGACGCCCCAGCCGAGGCGGGTTTCTTCATCGATCAGCGGCACCTCCGACATCAGGAACTGTACCCGGCCGCTTGGCACCGTCTCGCTAAACTGGAAGTCAATCGGCTTGAGGTCGGGAATGCCCCTGCGCTCGAGCATGGCATTGCGCGTCAGACGGACCGCAGTGCGGATGATTTCGGCGTCCGGCGTGCCTTGCATGTCCAGCGGCATGCGCAGGATGAACGGCAAGGTCGCGGCGAAATTGGTGAGATCGACAACCGCCGCATTCTTCTTGTCGGATTCCTGGCTCTTGGCCAGCAGTTCGGCTTCGGCCAGCGGCTTGAGCAGACCGAGCACCCCGCCGCCGGCCAAGCCAAAGGCGAGGATGAGAAAGGCGAGCGTCGGCATACCAGGAATCAGGCCGAACAGCACCATGATCGCGGCGGCGGTCAACATGGCCTTCGGCTCGGCAAACAGTTCCTTGACGATGTCCTGACCGATATTGCGCTGCTCTTCTTCCTCGCCTTCGCCGTGACCTTCGTTTGCCACGCGGGTGGTGATCATACCGGCGGCCAACGAAATCAGCAGTGCCGGGATTTGCGAGATCAGCGAGTCGCCGATGGACATGATGGAATAGACTTGCAGCGCGTCGCCGGCGCTCATCCCGCGCTGCATGACGCCGATCGATACACCGCCCACCATGTTGATCGCCATGATGATCAAGCCGGCAATCGCATCGCCTTTCACGAACTTCATGGCACCGTCCATGGCGCCGTGCAACTGGCTTTCCGTTCCCAGCATCGCCCGCTTGGCCTTGGCGTCTTCCGGAGTCAGCAGGCCGGCGCGCAAATCGCTGTCGATCGACATTTGCTTGCCGGGCATCGCGTCCAGGGAGAAACGTGCCGACACTTCCGACACACGCTCGGAACCCTTGGTAATCACGATGAACTGCACCACGGTCAAGATCAGGAAAATAACCAGGCCGACCACCAGGTTGCCGCCGACCACGAATTGACCGAAGGTTTCCACGATGTGGCCGGCGTCCCCTTCGAGCAGAATCAGACGGGTGGTGGAGACCGAAATCGCCAGTCGGAACAGGGTGGTCAGCAACAGCACCGCGGGGAAGGTGGAAAAAGCGGTCGGCCCCGCCATGTACATGGACACCACCACGATCAAGCCGGAAATACAGAGGTTGACCGCGATCAGCAGATCGAGCAGAAATACCGGCATCGGCAACACCAGCATGAAGACGATGCCGATCACGGCAGCGGCAGCAAACAACTCTGCTCGTTTCGCCACTTTCGCGGCGACGGCGTTAAGAATCACAACAATGGGCATGAACTTCATTGCAGGCTCTCCTGAGCTAGTGTGCTTTTCAAAGGTTTGCATCCGCGGCCAACAGGCCATTCAGGATGCTGGTCATGCAGAGTGCCGCATGCACGTTTTTTACTTCTGTCCGGTCAGGCGGGAGGCGGATTGAACTGGTTCTGGGCGCGCCGCAACACCAGCCGTACCCAGTCCGCACAACTCGGGTCCTTGATCGCGGTCAGCTTGGCGACGTCAACCGGCTCCAGCACCTCGGCTGCCGCATAGCTCGACATCAGGATCAAGCTGCGGTCATTGGGCCAGACGCACAGGCAGCCTTTTGCCAGCAGATAGGCCTCTTCAAACTGGCGTGCCGCGAGATGGCCCCATACGAGTCCAATTGCCATCACCAGGTCTTCCGGCATTTCCGAACGCTTTATTTTTGGTCTCATTTTGTTCCCTCGCCTTCCACTGTCTCGTTTTGTGGTTGAACCAGCAATTCCATCTCGCTCCTGCGCATTTGCTGCCAGCGCAGGCGCATCTGCACGGCTTTTTCAACCAGTCCGATCGCCGTCATCAAATCACCGCGCTCGTGTTCCTCCAACTGCAGCGAGAACCCCACCAGCGTTTTTTGCAAGCCGCGCATGCCGGGTACCGGGTCTCCGCTCCAAGCGGGACTATCGACCGTCAGTTTCGCGCCGAGCATGTTGGTCAATGGCGCGACCGCATTGGGCAGTTCGTTGGAAGGCGGCAGCGATACCGCTTCCTCTCCGGGCTTTAGCAGGGCACGCGGCGTGGGCGTGACCAGGCTTTCCGGCAGGGTGTGAATTTCGCCGACTTCGACCGGATCAAATCCCCCGGGCCGATTGATCCCTGTTACACGCGTCGAGCTCACGCTAATAACTCCTCAGCTGCGTCCAAATCGCCCTGGGTCAGTACCGGCAGGTCGACATCGAAAGTCTCTATGCGCCTGACGACATACCAGCTGCCGTCGGCAAACAGGGAAGGCATCCAGGAGCTGAAGCGTTCCAGATCGCGCGAACGCTTGTACAACAGCATCTCCGGATTGAGTAATTGCGCGCGCTCCCCTTCTATCCCGACGCCGACCATAATGCCCTGTTCCAGCGGATACACCATCAGGTGGATGCCGTCTGGCGTGGCTGCGCTGGCCACCACTTGTTCGGCACAGGCACGTTGCACCAACTGCGTCAGAATCTCTTGCGTCATGTTGTTATCCTTTCGTACGGTCCGTCATCACGCTCTGTTCGGCAGGGTCGGCGCGCGACCGGCTGCATACATGTTTCGCCATTCTTCTTCTTTGCGTTCTGCTTTGGTCGTCAGCGGCGGAATTTCGCCATGGGCGCCGAACACCTGACGATCCAGGTCTTCCAGCAAATCCTTGCGGCCAGACTGTTTGTCCTGCGGCCAGGCGGTCGGCGGCATCAGGTCGACGGCGTTGCGGATCACGGTATACGCCGCGGCCCGCATCCGCGGAGGAGCTGTTTTCAAATCGACGATCTGATTGACCAGCTGGATACCCTTCCCTCTTCCCCAACCCTGCTCAGAGGCGGTGAACAGGATGGTGGCGGTTTCAATATAGTGTTGCTTCGACAAGACCTTGGCTTTGTCCATCAGGTCGCGCTTGAGATCCTTGGCGATCTTGAATCCGGTCCGGACAATCGAAAAATTGACCGCATCCGACATGGTCAACGCATAGGCAGCCGTATTGATGGCGGAAATGTTGCGCAGGCCGGGCATCAGTCGCGAGCACACGCTGGCCAAACCCTCTTCGGCATGGGCCGCACCAAAATTTTTCAACACCGCCTTTGCCACCACCATCGGCGACAAATTTTCATCGACACCGCCTTTGGCCCTGGCGCCGACCGAGAAGCGGATGTCGCGTAGTGCCTCCCCCAGCGCCCCCACCTTTTGAGACGCTTCCAGCGAGGCTGCAACGGGGGACGATTCGGCCGATTCGCGAAAACCTTTTCTGACCCCGGCTTTGTCCCGATGGACCAGGTCGGTCATCATCTCGTTCAGCGTATTCTTCAGCGCCCGCTTTTTGTCTTCGCTGAGGCTTGGGTCATTTTCGGCTTCCTTCATGGCGCCGAACAACACGGTGTACTGCTGCAGGGGCTCGTGAATTTTTGCCAGCGCTTCTTCTATTTCCTTGCGCTTTTGGTCACTGCTGTCCTGGTTCAGCGACTCGAAGGTGTTCTTTGCTTCTACCCGATAAGGGGACTGGTATTCGTCGTCGTCAACATTGCCGGTGTCAGCGATCTTCGTAGACTGCTTGTCCTTGGCGCTCTCGCGCCTGCCCACGCGCGGCCGCGTGAGCCGCTCGCCGATCGATCTGAGCAATCCTTTTTTTGCGGTGGCGGAACCCTTGACGTCACCTCCGATGCGCTCGTCGGCTTGGGCAGTTGAAACGGTGGCAACCGTCACCGCAACCGTCACCGCCTTATGGGTGTTGGCTAGGTGTGCCGCGCCCGACTTCACATGAACGTGAATTTGCGGGTTCGGAAAAGGATTTTTGTCGAGTGGCCTGTTCATGTCGAATTTGTGGTGTCCATGACCGCAGCAGTTCCATCTCTGCCGCGCAATATATAGATGACACACAAGACGCCCGCCCGGATCAATTCGTCCTTGACTGCGCGTGCCCTAATGACGATGTGGCGACTGCGCGTCTTTTGGTTCCCTCTCCCTACACGTATTTCTCTGTTGATTGCACCGCTTTGTCTCAACATTTCTCAATGTCTCACGAATGCTCACTGATTGATCACGGTCTGCAATGTCGGCTGCTATCTTTCAATCACAGCAGCACGCAACACAAAGCAGCGCAAGAAAAATCCAGAGATTCACTAACGTCACACAACGCATTTAGGGAGATCGTCATCATGGATACCACTTTCGATACCGCAGGCATGAA
>DATLIB010000285.1:0-1691 GCA_035539595.1 Noviherbaspirillum sp. | reverse complement strand
AAGAAGTAATTTGACGATTGTCTCCTCGGTACCCACCTCATTCTTTCGGTACCGCTTTTCATGCCCCGGATTCCGGGGCATTTTTTATTTGGCCTTGGCAATTGCCCGCGCCAACACAACTACCGGCACGAACGCGATCATCACGATAGTCAGCGCCGGCAACGCCGCCTCGCCCAACCGCTCATCCGAAGCCAGTTGATGCGTAATCACCGCCAACGTATCAAAATTGAAAGGACGCACAGTCAAGGTCGCCGGCAGTTCCTTCACCACGTCGACAAACACCAGCAAACCCGCGGTCAATACACTGCGCCACAATAGCGGCGCATGTACCCGCCACAGCATGGACAACAGTCCGTGCCCGAGAATACGCGCACTGGCGTCCATGCTGGGCGTGATCTTGACCAGGCCTGACTGCACGCTCTGATAAGACACGGCGAGAAAACGCACCAGATAGGCATATACCAAGGCGAACACGCTGCCGGTCAGGACAAAACTCATGCCATGGTCCGCTCCCCACGCATCGAGCCGCGCCAAGGGAATCAATATGCCGACCGCGATCACCGCACCAGGCACCGCATAACCCATGCTGACGATACGGTTGCAACCAGCCTGCAAGCGACTCCCCGTCACCCGTGCCGCATAGGCAAGCATCACGCAAATAACGATCGCGGCCAATGCTGTCACGCTGGCCAGGAGGATGCTGTTTTGCAGCCAGCCGATATAGCGGGAGCTGAATTGCGCCGTTTCCTCCCGCAGCAGCAGGCGCAACAGAATCGCCACCGGCAGCAGGAATCCGGTCACCACCGGCACCATGCAAAACAGAGCGGCGCTCCACGCACGCCAGCCATGCAACGGAATCGCCACCTGCGTTCGGACACGACCGCCAACCGCGTAGTAGCGCGCCCGTCCGCGGCTTTTTTGCTCAAGCAGCATCAGCGCCACGATCACGATCAGCAAGGTCGCGGCAATCTGCGCCGCTGCCGCACGATCGGAAAAAACGTACCAGGATTTATAAATACCAGTGGTCAGCGTAGGCACACCGAAATACGCAACGGCGCCGTAATCGGCCAGGGTTTCCATCAGGGCCAGCGCAATCCCCGCCACCGCCGCAGGCCGCGCCAGCGGCAGACTGACCTTGAAGAACGCCGCCCATGGTCCCATCCCCAACGTACGCGCGGCGTCCCACATGCGCGGACTGCGTTCGAGGAAAGCATTGCGCGCCAACAGATAAACATAGGGGTACAGCACCATCGCAAACAGGATGCCGGCGCCACCGACCGAACGTATCTGAGGAAACCAGTAGTCACGAGCCTGCCAGCCGAAGGCCGCGCGCAATGCACTCTGCACCGGCCCGGAGAATTGCAGGAAGTCGGTATAGGCATACGCAATCACATAGGCTGGCATCGCCAGCGGCAGTACCAGCGCCCATTCGAAAATCTTCTTGCCGGGGAAACTGAACCCGGCAATCAGCCATGCACAGCCGACGCCGCCGATCGTCGCCAGCACGGCGACGATGACGCTGATCATCAGACTGTTTCCCACGTATTCGGGCAGAACCGTGGACCAGAGGTGGACGAACGTTGCCTTTGTCGTCTCGGCCAGCGCCGGATCGACAACCGCCAAGAGATTCGATAACACGCCCAAGATGGGAATCCCCGCCAGGAAAGCGACCACGAGCGATGCGATCAGCA
>DATLIB010000284.1:0-7749 GCA_035539595.1 Noviherbaspirillum sp. | reverse complement strand
AAAGGTGTCGTCGCCATCGGAACCTGATCGACTCCAATAGGCCGGCAGCGCCCGGCATTTCCCCCTGGCCATTGCAGAAAGCGTCGTTCATGGTGGCCAGGCGGTGTGTCGAGAGAATGAAAGGAAGCAAGGGAATGTCTTCCCTGAATCTTCCATGCATCCCGCTCTCGCCGAGCCGCGCGACAACGTGAACGAAGCCTATCCCTGTCTCAGAATATCTCGACGAAAGTCTGTGGCTCACGCCGTCGTTCTTGGGGAGCGCTAAGTCGCCGCGCAAGAATAAGTTGAACAATTTTTGCTGCTCGCCGCTGGCGCACTGCGGCGCGTCAGACGCCTTGCATTGCATCCAGCGGCGAGCGCCAAAATGTCCAACTTATTCTTGCGCGACTCCTAAATGGGGCGCAGGCGAACGAGTGGTGCAGCATTGCCCATGCTGCACTCTGGCTTCGCCCGCTTTTTCACGTCTGTTCCAAGCGCCGAAACGATCCTGCGATGATGAATTTTTGTGCAGGATCAAAGGAGGTGATAGCCGTTCTCCTATTCATGGTATATCGGCGCCATCGGTCTTGCCTATACTGCAGCATTGTGCCGCCGCATGCCTGATGCCGGTGCATGAGGTACAGGCAGAACAGTCGGTCATCAGTCAAAACATCAATAATAGGACTTACGCAAAACCGCCCCAGCCGCGTTGTGTTGCCTTGTCGTACTAGATGTATTGCCCGCGGCAACACGCCTTGCTGGGACAATTTTGCGTAAGTCCTGAATAAAAAACAGGGAGTCCACGTACGCCATGCCGGTGCGGCCAGCGGTCCCCGGCATCTGATATCCATGCATGCCGTGCATGGAGGAGGGTGACAGCATGCGCAAGACCAAAGACACCACCGAGCGGTACATTGAACTTCCTGCAACCACGCTACGTACCGCATCGGTGCTGCAGTCGCAGAAAATGCGCGATGCGCTCGCGACCGCCGCTCACGAGCGGGAATTGACCACGCACCGCACACTTGGCTTCAGCGCCGATGTGCTGGCCGATCACTTGAGCACCACGCCGCCCGACACCGATGCGGAATTTTTCGATTCGCGCCAGATCAGCGAAGCGATCGTCCTGCTGGCTGGACGGCCGGTGTTGCTAGTCAAGGACGGCGTATTCGAAAAGGCAAATTTGCCGCTGCTGGAAAAGCGCTTGAGTTCGCGCCGCAAAGCCTTGATCGATCCGATCAGGGCGGTCGGCCGCGTCGAGTTGAGCGATCACGACACTTACGAGTGGTGCGGCACCGGTTGGCGTATCGACGACGATTTGGTCGTCACCAACCGGCATGTCGCCAATCTGTTCGCGCAGCGTCAGGGCCGCGTGTTCCGCTACCGTCTCAACCGTGCCGGCAGACAGATTCGGGCCCGTATTGATTTCCGTGAAGAGTACCGGGGCGTTGAGTCGTCCGAAATCGGCGTCGCGGAAATCCTATGGATCGCCGATGACACCGCCGAAGCGCCGGACATGGCGATATTGCGGGTACGCAAAGACCCGGGCTTGCCGCCGCCGCTTAAGCTGTATAACAAGCCGATCCAACCGGAGCAGTTCATCGCTGTGGTCGGTTATCCGGCGCGCGACAGCCGCAACGATGCCGGCGCCATGCGAGAAATTTTCGGCGATGTCTATGATGTCAAGCGCTTCGCCCCTGGCGAAGTGGTGGCGGTGCCGAAGGACGAGTGGTATTTCACTCACGATAGTTCCACTCTTGGCGGTAACTCCGGTTCCGCCGCCATGGATGTGGAAAGCGGGGCGGTGGTCGGCCTGCATTTCGGTGGGCAGTTTCGCAAGACCAATTACGCGGTCAAGGCAAGCGTGATCAAGAGCATGCTGGTGCGCAAATCATGGGTGCCGGTCACGCGCACTGAACTGCATGTGCCGGAAGAAGGCTTTAGCGAGAAAAAGCGCAGCATTGCCTATCTCAAGGAGCGCGAGGGCTACGACGCCCGCTTTCTCGGCGCCACAGTCAACCTGCCCAAAGCGGGACGTTCCCATCTCGTACTCGATACGGAGTTCGAAGCCAACGTGTTGCCGTACATGCATTTTTCCGTGGTGATGAGCGAAAGCCGGCGCTTTCCCCTTCTGACTGCGGTCAACATCGACGGCGAACTCAAGAAAAAACTCAAGCGCAAGGACGCCTGGGGATTCGATCCGCGCATCCCCAAGCAGCAGCAGATCGGACATGTGGAGTTTTACGGTCCTGCCGTGTTCGACAAGGGCCACATGGTGCGGCGCGAAGATCCCGGCTGGGGCGAGTCGCTGGAAGAGGCCATGCTGGGCGAAGAAGATAGCTTTATTTACACCAATGCGGTACCGCAGATGCCGCAATTGAATCAGCGTGCCTGGCTGTTGCTGGAAGACTATGTTCTGGAAAACGCCAAAACCTATGGCTTCCGCATCTCGGTCTTCACCGGTCCGGTATTCCGCGCGGACGATCCACACTACGAAAGCGTGCAGGTGCCGCTGGATTTCTGGAAGGTGGTGGCGATGATTGATGCCGATACCCAGGAGTTATGTGTATCGGCTTACATGCTCAGCCAGGAAGGCATGATGCCGGAAGAAGGTTTCCGCTACGGACCGTTCAAGACCTATCAGGTGCCGCTGCAGAAAATTGCCGATGCCGCCGACTTGCGCTTTTCCAAAGCGATGATGGATGCCGATGTGTTGAGCGCCGACACGACGGAAATTTTGTCGAGCGCCCGCTTCGTGGAAATCATCTCGGCGCAGGACATCGTGCTGACACGATCACGTGGACGGCGCAAGTAAAACATGCGGAGTCGTTACGATTCGTAACGACTCTTAAGGGCTCGTAACGGCGGTGTGCGCAGGTGCTAATGACATGCTGCCAAGGTTGTTGCGCGACACATTTTTTTTTTGCCGCATGGCGCGCAAGCCCTTGAAGAAAGAAGCACGGCGCGGGTAAAGTTGACTGCAGCATGTGTTCCGACATGCAGCAAGGGCGAAATATTTATCTGTTACGGTTTTAGGGATCAAAATGCAACCGAGATTTATGCACCGGGACGAATCGGCCTGGGAAAAAGGCGATCTCGCCTACGATTTGGGGGATACGCTGGAGATAGGGGTGATGAAGGCGGCAAGGGACGGAATCAGGTCGGGGTCCAACGAATATGCGGCATTCATCACCGCCTTTGGAAGACGGGTACGCAGCAGGCAAGTGCACCCTTACAAACTGCCTACAGGGGCAGATCCCGGTTCTGCTGTCGTGCTGACGCCGGATTTTATGCGCGCCGCTTCCTGAGCAGCGTCAAGAAGAGTAATCCCTGCGCCCATATCGCGCAGGATAGTGGCCTGCAATGCGGCAGGCGTTCCAGGCGGGTTTCGGCATTGCCGGATCCGCCACCGGACAAGGCTGTCGCCGGCACGCACAGGCAAGCCAAAAAAGCATTAAAAAGTAGCTTGCAATTAAATAGTGTGCGATATATTATTCAAGCCATGGAAACAAAACGTGACAAGACGAACGATAAAGCGAAACCGGTGCCGCTGCTGGACGAGCAGCTCTGCTTTGCGCTCCATTCCGCCTCGCTGGCAATGGCCAAGGTCTATCGCACCTTGTTGCCCAAACTGGGCATCACGTATTCGCAGTACCTGGTCATGATGGTGTTATGGGAGCAGGATGCGCTGACGGTATCTGACATCGGCGAGCGCCTGTTCCTGGATTCGGCGACGCTGACCCCCTTGCTCAAGCGGATGGAAGCGGCGGCACTGATTAGCCGCACGCGGGCGCCGAACGATGAGCGTCAGGTGATTATCGCCTTGACCAAAAAGGGAAGCACCCTGCGTCAGCAGGCGGTGGATTTGATGCCTGCCGTTCTGTGCGCAACGCAAGCGCCTCTGAAGGAAGCGCGCGCATTGCGGGATCGACTGGTCGAGCTGCGCACCAATTTGATGAAGAGCGTCGAGTAAGCGCAGAGGGGGATTGGGATGCGCTCGAATGGTTTATGTAGCTTGCTATCTAATAGTGCATTATTTAATGCGTTGTTTAACGTGTTATTTGTCCGGCGACTGGCGAGCCGGAAGTGGGATGAATCGCCTGACATTTGATCGAAACAAACAGTAGAAAACAGAAAAGGAGTTTTACCATGGCAATCGAACAAGTACTCTACCGCGCACATGCAAAGGCCACTGGCGGCCGTGACGGACGCGCCGTGTCGTCCGACGGTGTGCTGGATGTCAAGCTCGGCACACCCAAAGAACTCGGCGGTGCGGGCGGTGCGTTCACCAATCCGGAGCAGTTGTTTGCTGCAGGATATTCGGCTTGCTTCCTGGGAGCCATGAAGTTCGTCGCGGCACGCGACAAGCTGTCCATTCCGGCGGGTGTTGCCGTCGAGGGCAGCGTCGGCATCGGTGCCATCCCGAACGGTTTCGGCATTGAAGTCGAATTGAAAATTTCCCTGCCCGACATGCCGCGCGCCGATGCGCAGACCCTGATCGAGCGGGCTCACATCGTCTGCCCGTATTCCAATGCCACACGCGGCAACGTCGATGTCACATTGACATTGGTTTGATGAAGTCATTGTTGATAGCCGACATGAGGCTGTGACATAGGGCCGGCAAGAAACGCCTTCAAGAGCGTCAATAAGCGCACTTGAAGGCGTTTCTGTTTTACCGCCGGTCTTGATGAAAAACGCGAAGAAATCGGCCAATAAAACGCACCGCGGGACGCAGACGCCGGTCAAACCGCTTTAAACAATGTCTCCGCCCGCCATGGCACTTTTCTTCTGACCACAATATTCGCCGCCGCAGCCAGCCGGACTGTAGGGGTTGCAGAAACTGCCCGACGACAGTCGCCGCTGGCAATCCACTTTGGACGTTGGACCTATTCCCGTAATGAGGGCTTTTTTCTTTTCCAGTTTGGGCGGACGCAATTCAGCTGGCTTGGCGGAACCGTGCATCAAGAACTGTTGGAGTCGTCCATCTATTCCCGGTATCGATCTGCAATTGGGTGTTAACGAGGTATCGGGCGCCCCATCGCCGGGCGTGGTTCCTCCAGGTACATTGCCGTTCGCCGCAGCGTCTCCCGACGCGGAAGCCAGCGGTGCCGGCGCCTGTGTTTCGGCAGCAGCGGGTTTTTTCGCCGGCTGCTCCCGTGGCTGGCCGCCGGTTGTATTGTCGTCGTCAGAGGATGAGCCTGAGGAGGAAGATGTCATTGTGTTATTCCAGTTTGTTCACATCACTGATTCTCATGAGTAGAACAGGCAACTGGGTGGTTCCATGGGCAGGTATTTTTCCGGTCATGGGCCGGATAGGTATGACCCACCTGTGGCTGGGATGCGCTCATCCCTGAAATAGCCGCGATTCGCCTTAAAAGCAGGTTGCCGATAGGGAAAACCGTCATGTATATTTAAACCTCGATTTGCCGTTACGTGACCGGTCTGTCCGCCCTTGGAAACGCAAGGCGGATACTTGCAAATTTGCAAAGCAATGCGACGCCAATGATGTGGGCGTGAGATGGAGTTTCCCCTTTCTTGCGTTTTGCATGGTGTATGGCGCACGATGTTTGAAAACGGCATTCTCACAAAGAGGCTCCTCATGTTGCAGTCAATTGTTAAGCCAGTCCAGCAGGCCTCTGTTCCGGAGGCGGATTTCGAGAACTTTAAACAGACTTGGAAAACGATCGGGTTTTCCCTGCAGCCGGCCAGCCGTAATGAGGCTGAAGCCGCGCTCAAGAAGGCGTATGCAGCCGCCGGCTTGGAGGCGCCGCGCAAGATCGTGTGGTGCGGGTCGCCGTTTTCCCTGGGGTTGGCGCGCATGATCCTGCTTGATCCTGAATTCTTGAACAGCATTTTCAAAAGTTGCTGCAAAAATGCGATTAACGCCTCCGGCACTGACTTCAAGCCGAATGTCGCCGACAGTTTTCGCAGCAGCATGCGCTTGTTCGATACGGCAGCGGTCAAGCAAAGTCTGTTCGACACCATCAAGAGTGATGTCATGCTCACCATGCGTGGGCGTGTAATTGATGGAATGAAAGAGCATGTACGCGCCAGCACCACCGAGGCAGTATGGAACAGTGTCTGGAAAAGCGTATGGGATAGCGCCGGCGACCCGGTCTGGCGCGCCGTCGAAAGCGGCATGCGCAGGGCCGTCGAAATGCGCGACAAGACATTCCTTGAAAACAGCGTCAAGGCCAGTCTGCAGGATTGCATTGGGGACTGTGTCAAGAGTAGCGTCTGGGAAAACGTGATGGATCAGGCGTGGGGCAATATCCGTAACGGCATCGGCAGTCAGATACGGGTACGCGCATGGGAGGGCTTGTGGAAAACCCTGCAAACCTCGGTGTGGGAAAACGTGGCCATGAAAATTGGCGAGCAAATCAAGGCGTGCGGTAACGATAGTGCGCAAGCCAGCGGTTATGGACAACACGATGCCTACTGGCTGGCCTTCTATGCCTATTTCCGCGAAGCGGAAGGTCTGGTTGCGGAAACCGAACCTGTCTCCGGTTTGCTTGAACTTGCCAAGTCGGCGGGGTGGTTTGTGCCGCATGCTCGGATCTGCTGGGTTTGCGAGCGGCCCAGCGAGTTGAGACTCGATCAGGAGGGCCGGTTGCATGCAGCGGAAGGACCGGCGCTGGCCTACCCGGATGGCTGGAATCTGTACGCCAAAGCAGGAACGGTCGTGCCCCCCACGACGGCGTTGCAGACGGTCTGAGCTAACGGGGCGCATAAGTGACGTAATAGGTGGCTTAACAGGTAATCGGCAGCAAAACCGAATGCCTCTGGAACACGGAGAATGTATGAATATGAAAGTACCTCCATCTGGAATCCCCTCTTTTTCTCCGATCCAGGACGGAAAGCCTGCGGATGTGCAGCAGCAGAAAAAGCCGGACTTATCGGAGCCGGTTTCCCAAAGTGCTGTTTCCAAGGCAAATCTAAGACGAGGGGAATCGACGCAGAGAAGGCGTTTATCTTTGCCTCAAGTCGACGCAACAAAACCATCTTCCGTAAAGGCGCTTCCTGCGCACGACGCGGTCTCTTTGGCTGCGACAGCAAGCACATTCAATCCTTACATAAAGGCATTGAAACCAGTAAGAGACGATACGGTCGTGGGATTCAATGGCCTTACCCAAGGCGAGGAAAATAAACTTTTTCCCAACCTATCCGTAGGTTTTGTGGATAGCAACGCCCAGCGAGAAAAAGCAGCCGAGTTCGTGGCGAATCACTTCAAGCCCAGTCTTTCAGTCGGATTTTAAAAGGCACTTGCGCGCCTCAATGGCGCGCTTCTCCAACGTCCTGGCTCGTATGGCACGCATCGCGGCAACGCGCCTGCTGTATCCCCACGAAGAATCTGTCCAGTATCTTTCCGTCAAACACTTCATTAGCGGGTAATGTGGAGTGATGAAGGGAAATGGCAAGGAAGATTTATCCAAGTGACATCAGCCGGGAACAGTTCGAAGTAATCCCGGAGGTGCGAAAACGCGAAGAAGACGTGTCCGCGAGAAGTGGATTTATACGATATTTTTTTGCGCGATTTTGTATTGTCTGAAAGAGGGCTGCAGACGGCGCGCCAGAGGCGCGCACGAGCAGCCAAGCCTGCTGGAGCAGGCATTAAAAAAATCAGATGGCGCAAGAACGCGGGCGCGACGGGCGAGCTGAGAAAACGACGTTTGGGATCGTCGATGCACAAAGCGTGAAGAATGCGGACACGGCACAGGAAAAAGGCTATGACGCGTGGAAGAAAGTCTCCGGGATCAAGCGGCATCTGAC
>DATLIB010000283.1:0-6120 GCA_035539595.1 Noviherbaspirillum sp. | reverse complement strand
ACATTGCGCATGCCATCGTCGAGTATGCGCAATGTCGCTGCCGGACAAGACGGCGGTAGTGGCGCCAAGATCCTGTGCCAGCTTCAGGGTTTTCAGGATACGCTCGCGGTTGGCCGACGGCAGCCGCTGCAACTGCGGCGTTTCGACATAGACCGCGTGCCACTCCGCGTTCAACTGGCTGGCCAGCCGCGCGGTGCTGCGAATCACATGCTCGGCGCCGGGACGCGGCCCGATGCAGGCGAGCAGATTGTTGTCGGTCTTCCATACCGCGCTGATGGATTTTTCGACGCGATATGCCTGCACATCGTCTTCGACCCGGTCGGCGGTGCGGCGCAGTGCCAGCTCGCGCAATGCGATCAGGTTGCCTTTCCGGAAAAAATTGCGCGACGCGCGCTCGGCTTGCGGACCTTGATAGACCTTGCCTTCACTCAGCCGGGCCAGCAGGTCGTCCGCCGGGATGTCGACCAGCACGACTTCGTCCGCCTGGTCGAACACGGTATCCGGCAGCGTTTCCGCCACGCGGATGCCGGTGATCCCGCCAACCACGTCGTTCAGGCTTTCCAGGTGCTGCACGTTCACCGTGGTGAACACGTCGATGCCGGCACCCAACAATTCGTCCACGTCCTGCCAGCGCTTCGGATGGCGCGAGCCGGACGCGTTGGAGTGGGCCAGTTCATCGACCAGGATTAGCGTGGGACGGCGCGTCAGTGCGGCGTCGATATCGAATTCGGTGATGGTCTTGCCGCGGTAGTCGATAGCCTTGCGCGGCAGGACTTCGAGGCCATCGACCAGGGATGCGGTTTCGCTGCGGCCGTGCGTCTCGACGATGCCGACGACGACATCAAGGCCTTCTGCCAGTAGGTTGCGTGCCGCATTGAGCATCGCGTAGGTCTTGCCGACACCGGCCGACGCGCCGAAATAGATGCGCAGCTTTCCCCTCGCAGCGCGGCGCTCCTGCGCCTGCACCTGTGCCAGCAAGGCATCCGGATCGGGACGTTGATAATCGGTTGAAGGCATGCGCAAGCGGACCTGGCTGTTGAGACTTGATTGTGTCATATTCCGGAGCGCCGATCAGCGCTCCTGAACCGATGCAATCTCGCGGATTTAGCGACGTTGGTCGAGCGCAAGATTCAACGCGAGCACATTCACCCGCGGCTCTCCGAAGAAACCAAAATATTGCAGCGTGCTGTGCTTGTCGATCAGGCTGCGTATTTCATCCACCGTTAGTTTCCGTTCACGCGCGATGCGGCTTGCCTGGTAATACGCGGCGGCGATACTGATTTCCGGATCGAGTCCGCTGGCCGATGCGGTCACAAGGTCGACCGGGACCGGCGCGGTATTGCCGGGATCGGCAGCCTTCAGCGCCTCGACCCGTCCTTTCACCGCATCTGTTAGCACGGGATTGGTCGGGCCGAGGTTGGACCCGCTCGACGCAGTGCCGTTGTTCGGCATCGGGCCGGTGGCGGACGGCCGTCCCCAGAAATATTTCGGTGACGTGAAGGTCTGGCCGATCAGCATGGAGCCGACCGCCTGGCCGTCGCGTTGCACCAGGCTGCCTTCCGCCCGTTCGGAAAACGCTAGCTGGCCGATGCCGGTGACCGCATAGGGATACAGCACGCCGCAAATGAGCGTCAGTGCGGTGAACAGTACGAACGCGGGACGAAATATGGAATGCATTTACTTCTCCTATACGAGATGAAGGGCGCCCAGTATCAGGTCGATCAGCTTGATGCCGATGAACGGCACGATGAGGCCGCCCAGCCCATAGACCAGAAGGTTACGGCGCAACAGCAGCGCAGCACCGATCGCGCGGTATTGCACGCCTTTCAGCGCCAGCGGAATCAGCACCACGATGATCAGCGCATTGAAGATCACCGCCGACATGATGGCCGACGCCGGGCTGGTCAACTGCATGATGTCGAGCGCCTTCAGTTGCGGATAGGTGGCGACGAAAGCGGCCGGGATGATCGCAAAATACTTGGCGACGTCGTTGGCGATCGAAAAGGTGGTCAGCGAGCCGCGCGTCATCAGCATCTGCTTGCCGATCTCGACGATTTCCAGCAGCTTGGTCGGGTTGGAATCGAGGTCGACCATGTTGCCCGCTTCTTTCGCCGCCTGCGTGCCGCTGTTCATCGCCACCGCGACATCGGCCTGTGCCAGCGCCGGCGCGTCGTTGGTGCCGTCGCCAGTCATCGCCACCAGCCGGCCCTGTGCCTGATAAGTACGGATCAGCTTGAGCTTTTGTTCCGGCGTCGCTTCGGCAAGGAAATCATCCACGCCGGCCTCGGCCGCAATCGCGGCGGCGGTCAGCTTGTTGTCGCCGGTAATCATCACGGTCTTGATGCCCATGCGGCGCAGTTCGGCAAAGCGCTCCTTGATGCCGCCCTTGACGATGTCCTTCAACTCGACCACGCCCATCACACGGCCGTCATCGACCACCACCAGCGGCGTGCTGCCGCGGCGCGAGATGTCGTCCACCATGGTGGCGACTTCGGCAGGGAAAACCTTGCCCAGCGCTTCCACATGCTTTTTCACCGCATCGACGGCGCCTTTACGGATCGCGCGTCCGTCGATATCGACGCCACTCATGCGGGTCTGTGCGCTGAAGTGCACGAAGCTGGCATGCAGGGCTGCGATATCGCGTTCGCGGATGTTGAACTTCTGCTTCGCCAGCACCACGATGCTGCGTCCTTCCGGCGTCTCATCGGCCAGCGACGCGAGCTGCGCGACATCCGCCAGTTGCACCTGCGTGACGCCGTGCGCGGGATAGAACTCGGACGCCTGCCGGTTGCCGAGCGTGATGGTGCCCGTCTTGTCCAGCAGCAGCACATCGACGTCGCCCGCCGCTTCGACCGCGCGGCCGGAGGTGGCGATCACGTTGGCCTGCATCATGCGACTCATGCCGGCCACGCCGATCGCCGACAACAGGCCGCCGATGGTGGTCGGGATCAGGCACACCAGCAGCGCGATCAGTACGGTTATGGTGACCGGCGAACTGGTCACACCGGCGGCCTTTGCCGCTTCGACCGAGAACAGCGACATCGGCAGCAGCGTGACCGTCACCATCAGGAACACGATAGTGAGCGCCACCAGCAGGATAGTGAGCGCAATCTCGTTCGGCGTTTTCTTGCGCTTTGCGCCTTCCACCATCGCGATCATGCGATCGATGAAGGCTTCGCCCGGATTGACCGCAATGCGCACCACCAGCCAGTCGGACAGCACGCGCGTGCCGCCGGTGACGGCGGAAAAGTCGCCGCCCGATTCGCGGATCACCGGCGCCGATTCGCCGGTGATGGCGCTTTCATCGACCGAGGCGACGCCTTCGATCACTTCGCCGTCGGCGGGGACGATATCGCCGGCCTCGATCAGGACCACATTGCCCTTGCGCAGATCCGTTGCCGGCGTTGGCAGCCAGCGACCGCCATAATGCGGTGCTTCCAGTTTCTTTGCATATACGTTTTGTTTCAGGCCGCGCAGCGAAGCGGCTTGTGCCTTGCTCCGGCCTTCCGCCATCGCCTCGGCGAAGTTCGCGAACAACACAGTAAACCACAGCCACACCATGATCGCCAGGATGAAGCCCGGACTCGCCTCGCCCTCACCGAGCAACGACTGGATGTACAACAAGGTGGTGATGATGCTGCCCACATACACCACGAACATGACCGGGCTGCGCCGCTGTACGCGCGGGTCGAGCTTCCTGAATGCATCGGCAATCGCCGGGCCGAGCAGGCTGGAATCGAACAGCGTCAAGCCTTTGCGCGACATGCCGGCTGTCTTGGGTTCTGACATTTGCATGATGGGATGCCTTTTAATTTGAATGAAGTTGCAGGTGTTCGACCACCGGGCCAAGCGCCAGCGCCGGCACGTAGTTCAGCACGCCGACCAGCAGCACGGTGCCGACCAGCAGCGCAACGAACAGCGGGCCGTGCGTCGGCATGGTGCCGGCGGTAACCTCGATGCGCTTCTTCGCCGCCAGCGAACCGGCCACCGCGAGCACCGCCACGATCACCGCGAAGCGGCCGAACCACATCGCCATCGCCAGCATCGTGTTGTAGAACGGCGTGTTGGCGGACAGGCCGGCGAACGCGCTGCCGTTGTTGTTGGCGGCCGAGCTGAACGCATACAGCACTTCCGAGAAACCATGCGCGCCGGGATTCAGGATGCCGGCCTTGCCGGGGTCGGCCATCACCGCGATTGCGGTGCCCGCCAGCACCAGGATCGGCGTCACCAGAATCGCGATCGAGGTCATCTTCATGTCGTAGGCCTGGATTTTCTTGCCCAGGTATTCCGGCGTGCGGCCTATCATCAGGCCGGCGATGAACACCGCGAGAATCGCGAAGATCAGCATGCCGTACAGGCCGGAGCCGACGCCGCCGAACACCACTTCGCCCAGTTGCATCAGGAGCAGCGGCACGCTGCCGCCCAGCGGCGAGAACGAGTCGTGCATCGAATTCACTGCGCCGCATGACGCCGCGGTAGTGATCGCCGCAAACAATGCCGATGCGCTGATGCCGAAGCGGGCTTCCTTGCCTTCCATGTTGCCGCCGGGCTGCAGCGCGCTGGCCTGCTGGTCGACGTCGAGTGCGGCAAAACCGGGATGCGCCTGCTGTTCCGACATCATCGCCACCGCAGTCGCCACCACGAAAATCGCCGTCATCGCGCCCAGCACCGCCCAGCCTTGCCGGATGTCGCCGACCATGCGACCGAAGGCGAAGCACAGCCCGGCCGGGATCAAGAAGATGGACAGCATCTGCACGAAGTTCGACAGCGGCGTCGGATTCTCGTACGGATGCGCGGAGTTGGCGTTGAAGAAGCCGCCGCCGTTGGTGCCGAGTATCTTGATCGCTTCCTGCGATGCGACCGGGCCCATTGCCAGCGTCTGGGTTTTGGCGGTCACCGTTTCCAGCAGCGGCTCGCCCTTGTCATTCTTCAGCGGCTGACCGTCAGCGCCGGTTTTCGGCTGCTGGTAAGTGACCGGATCGAGCAGCATCACTTCCTTGTACGCCGAAAAATTCTGGATCACGCCCTGGCTCATCAGGAATACCGCGAAGATCGCCGACAGCGGCAGCAGCACATACAGCGTCGAACGCGTCAGGTCGACCCAGAAATTGCCAATCGATTGCGCGGAGCGATAGCTGAAACCGCGGATCAGCGCAAACGCCACCGCGATGCCGGTTGCCGCCGAAAAGAAGTTCTGCCCGGTCAGCGCCAGCATTTGGGTCAGGTAGCTCATCGTCGATTCGCCGCCATAGCCTTGCCAGTTGGTATTGCTGGCGAAACTGATTGCAGTGTTGAACGAGGAATCCGGACTGACGTTGCCGAATGCCTCGGGATTGAGCGGCAGCCATGCCTGCAGGCGTTGCACCCCATACACGAACAGCGTACCGAGCGCATTGAATACCAGTAACGCGAGTGCATAGTTTTTCCAGCTCATGCCCGTCTCGGCCTTGACGCCGGCGATGCGGTAAAGCGCATGCTCGAACCGTGCTAACCAGCCCAAGCCGCGAATAGAAGTGCCGTCGCCGACCTTCGCCAGGAAAATGCCCATTGGGTAAGCCAATACCAGCAGGACGAGCAGAAACGCAGCAAGCAACAGAGTGGATTGCGTTGTCATTTACAGGTCCTCCGCCTTCAACAGCGCCACCAGCAGGTACACCAGCAGCCCAGCGGAAACGACCGCGCCGATCACGTAGAAGGTGCTCATTGCCGACCTCCCAGCTTGTCGCAGCCGATAGCGAACGCGCCGACCGCGAGCGCAAACACCACGATTGCCCCGATAAATACGATGTCCATCATCATCCCCATTCAGACGTGTTGTGATGAGGTAAAGCGTAGCGGGAACGGTCTAAAAATGGAGTAAAGATTTGCGTTGCCGCTGTAAACGGAATGTAAAAATTATTGAGGCTGCACATAAACAGTTTCCACATGGCCGTTCCGTATTTTTCCTCGTTGGGCGACCTTTGCGCCATATCAAAGTAGCTGCCCCGACGACCGGCGCATCATGAATCACGGTACGCTGAACAAGGAGTAAACCATGAACCCATGTGAAGTTGTTCTCTGCAATCCAGTGCGCACTGCCATCGGCACTTACGGCGGCAGCTTGAAGGAGGTGCCGGCACC
>DATLIB010000282.1:0-3718 GCA_035539595.1 Noviherbaspirillum sp. | reverse complement strand
GGGGTGGGGAGGCTGAACCAGCGACACCGATAACTCAAACGCACTACCCCCACCCTAGCCCTCCCCCTGCACGGGGGAGGGAATGGTTTTAGAGCTGGATCAGCCGCCGCCGATCGCGCGCACGATATCGACCCGATCGCTCGGCTGCAAGACGCGCTGCGGCCACTGCTGCCGCGGCACCACCTCACGGTTGATCGCCACCGCCAGCGACTTGTTCGCCAAGTCAAGCGACGCGATCAGGTCCTGCACATTCACATTCTCTGCAATCGGATGCGGCGCACCATTCAGTTCAATTTCCATGAGCGACTCTTACTGCTTGCGATAGATTTCCGCGCCACTCTTGACGAACTCGACCGCCTTGACTTCCATGCCCTTCTTCAGCGCCTGTTCGTCCGAGATCCCCTGCGCCGCCGCGTAATCGCGCACGTCCTGCGTGATCTTCATGGAGCAAAAGTGCGGACCGCACATCGAGCAGAAATGCGCCACCTTGGCCGAATCCTTGGGCAAGGTTTCATCATGAAACTCGCGCGCCTTGTCCGGGTCGAGGCCGATATTGAACTGATCTTCCCAGCGGAACTCGAAGCGCGCTTTCGACAAGGCATTGTCGCGAATCTGCGCACCCGGATGCCCCTTGGCCAAATCGGCGGCGTGCGCAGCCAGTTTGTAGGTGATGATGCCTTCCTTCACGTCGTCCTTGTTCGGCAGGCCGAGGTGCTCCTTTGGCGTCACGTAGCACAGCATCGCGGTGCCGTACCAGCCGATCATGGCGGCGCCGATGCCGGAGGTAATGTGGTCATAGCCTGGCGCGATGTCGGTGGTCAATGGCCCCAGCGTGTAGAACGGCGCTTCGTGGCATTGTTCCAGTTGCAAATCCATGTTTTCCTTGATGAGATGCATCGGCACATGGCCGGGGCCGTCGATCATCACCTGCACGTCGTGTTTCCACGCGATCTGCGTCAACTCGCCGAGCGTCTTCAGTTCCCCCAGCTGCGCCTCATCATTGGCATCGTAGATCGATCCCGGACGCAGGCCGTCGCCAAGGCTGAATGACACGTCGTAGGCCTTCATGATGTCGCAGATGTCTTCGAAATGCTCGTACAGGAAAGATTCCTTGTGATGGGCGAGACACCATTTCGCCATGATCGAGCCACCGCGCGAGACAATGCCGGTCATGCGCTTGGCAGTCAGCGGCACGTATTGCAGGCGTACCCCGGCATGGATGGTGAAGTAATCGACGCCCTGCTCCGCTTGTTCGATCAGCGTGTCGCGGAAGATTTCCCAGGTCAGGTCTTCGGCTTTGCCATTGACCTTTTCCAACGCTTGGTAAATCGGCACAGTACCGATCGGCACCGGCGAATTGCGGATGATCCATTCGCGCGTTTCATGGATGTGCTTGCCGGTGGACAGATCCATCACGGTATCGCCGCCCCAGCGGATGGCCCACGTCATTTTTTCGACTTCTTCGCCGATGGACGAGGTCACGGCCGAGTTGCCGATATTGGCGTTGATTTTGACCAGGAAATTGCGGCCGATAATCATCGGCTCGATTTCCGGGTGATTGATGTTCATGGGGATGATGGCGCGGCCGCAGGCAACTTCGGAACGCACGAATTCCGGCGTGATTTCGGCGGGAATCGCGGCGCCAAAGCTCTGACCCGGATGCTGGCGGCCCATCAGGTCGGCCAGTTTCTGTCCCATCGGACCGGAGTTCTTCAAGCCTTCCAGGTATTCCTTGCGGCGCAGATTTTCACGAATGGCGACGTATTCCATTTCAGGGGTGATGATGCCTTGCCGCGCGTAATGCATCTGTGACACGTTTTTCCCCGCCAAGGCGCGACGCGGCTTGCGATGCAGGTTGAAGCGCAATTCCGCCAGTTTCGGATCGTTCAAGCGCTCGACCCCGTACGCGGACGTTGGGCCCGGCAGTTCCTCGGTATCGTTGCGCTCGGCGATCCAGCCGGCGCGCAGTGCCGACAAACCGGAACGGATGTCGATGTTCGCTTCCGGGTCGGAGTACGGGCCGGAAGTATCGTACACATAGATCGGCGGATTCTTTTCGGCACCGAACGAGGCCGGCGTATCAGACTGGCTGATCTCACGCATCGGCACGCGAATGTCCGGGCGCGAACCCTCGACGTAAATCTTGCGGGAATTCGGCAGCGGCTGGATCGCGGCATCATCCACCTTGGCGGTGGCGGCGAGGAATTGCGGATTGGCGTTCATGTTGCTCCTTTGCTATGACTGTGAAGCGAAGGAGCGCCGGAAAAAAGGTGGGAACTGGTTTCCATATGCTTCCCTTCGCTGGCATTACCCAGATCAGGTTCGAGGGTGTTTCTCACCCGGCCGATATGCAGGCCAGGACCCCTAGCGTTAAGCCAAAAATGGCATCGGGCGATTATATACCGCCCATGTCCGGCATGAAGCCGCTTATTCCGGCTTATCTGGAGGATTGATGAGGTGTCATAAGGATTGGTTCTTTGCCATGCATGGAACCGTTGGCCACTTTTTCCTACTCACATGAGTGAAAGAATGACAAAACTGCCATCGGAAACACCCATGACACCTTCGACTCCTCCGTATCGCTATTACGATTACATCGTTGCCGCCTCGGTCACGACGCTACTGTGCGCCAACCTGATCGGCCCCGCCAAGGTCATCGACGTTGCGCTGCCCGGACTGGGCATCGTTACCATGAGCGCTGGCGTCCTGTTTCTGCCGCTGTTTTACACCTTTGGCAAAATCGTGTCGGAAGTCTATGGGCATGCACACAATTGCCGCGTGATCTGGGCTGGCTTCGTGGCATTGGTGCTTACCGCGGTCTTGTCGCTGTTCGTCGTGGGACTGGCGCCTGCCGCAGACCCTTTCAGTAGCGAATACCAAAAGCATCTCGAGGCGGTGTTCGGCAACACGCCGCGTGTCGTTCTGGCCTCCATGATCGCCTTCTTGTGCGGCAGTTTCGTCAATAACCATGTCATGACGGCGCTCAAGACCGTCATGCGGGGCCGTCACCTGTTTCTGCGTACATTCGGCGCAACCGTGTGCAGTCAATTCGTCGATTCATGCCTGTTTTACCTGATTGCGTTTTACGGCCTATGGGCGCAGGAACAGCTATTGACAGTCATCGCCGCGCAATATGTGTTGAAGGTCGGCTGTGAATTCGTGATGTCGCCAGCGACCTACGGCATCATCCGTCTCCTGAAGAAAAAGGAAGAAGAAGCGGCGCATGAGTACCGCGCCCACGCTACCACCTTCGCCTTGCAAGGAATGCCGTGGCAGGCGGCAAAAAGCGGCTAAGTCGCCGCGCAAGAATAAGTTGAACAATTTTTGCTACTCGCCGCTGGCGCACTGCGGCGTTGTCTGCCGCTTGCAGTGCTCGCACTGCGGCGCGTCAGACGCCTTGCATTGCATCCAGCAGCGAGCGCCAAAATGTCCAACTTATTCTTGCGCGACTCCTAAGGCTACGCTGAACAACCAGTTGATTTTCAAGTTCGCATCGAAATCATCGTCGTGCAACCGAAATTGGCGACGTTCAGCCTGCCATTTCATGCCCTTGCGGGCGGTGTAGCGGGCATTTCTGCCCGCTTTCGCCCACTATGGGCGCACCTGTCCCATCAAACGATGGCGGGACAAGTAGATATTGGCCAGCGCCAACGCCGTAAAGGCACGACCCGCGTTCTTGGCCAAGCCGCGATAGCGCACCTTCGTAAATCCCCACAGC
>DATLIB010000281.1:0-10261 GCA_035539595.1 Noviherbaspirillum sp. | reverse complement strand
GCTGTGGGGATTTACGAAGGTGCGCTATCGCGGCTTGGCCAAGAACGCGGGTCGTGCCTTTACGGCGTTGGCGCTGGCCAATATCTACTTGTCCCGCCATCGTTTGATGGGACAGGTGCGCCCATAGTGGGCGAAAGCGGGTAGAAATGCCCGCTACACCGCCCGCAAGGGCATGAAATGGCAGGCTGAACGTCGCCAATTTCGGTTGCACGACGATGATTTCGATGCGAACTTGAAAATCAACTGGTTGTTCAGCGTAGCCTTAAGCACTTAGGTCACTCAGCTCTGATGGACATGCGCCCTATTTTCCTCAAAGAATGCCTTTGGCAATTCCGGTCGCGCCTGTCTCTCCCCCTCCTTATTTCGCTCGAACGTGAGAAACGCATCGTTGAGCGTGGTCAGAAGTTTCTCCTTGTCCAGCGGCGCCTCTAGCAATTTGAAGAGGCCTTTATGGTTGACGGAGGCGGTCTCCGGCGGTAGATCCGTTTGGCAGCAGGCCAAGATGAGAACGATGGCGGGATGGATATGCTTTACGCGTGACAGAAATTCCGTTCTGCGCAGGCATGTCATTTCCTGGTTGCAAAGGATGACGCCGATTTCCTCCGTTGCCATGATTTCGAAGGCTTCTCCCGCGCTGTACGCTACCCGTACCGTGTAGTCGGCATGGTTGAGGGTACGCTCGATGGTCGAGCCATCGCTTCCTTCCTCCTCGATGCACAGCAAGGTGCGCGCGTGGGGATGACGGGCGATCTTTTCCAGGGAAAGTGCTTTTCTTTCGCGCAGCAGCTCTGCGCATGCGACGGCGTCCAGCGGTTTGCTGAACAGATAGCCTTGCATTTCGTCGCAACCGTTTCGCGCCAGCAGGGCAAGTTGCCCTTCTGTCTTGACGCCCTCCGCAATCACTTTCAGACGCAGGCTGTGCGCCATCGCGATCACTGCGCGCGAAATGGATAAATCGTCCGGGTCGGAAGTGAGATCGCGGACAAAGGATTGATCGAGCTTGAGTTTATCCAGGGGAAAGCGCTTCAGATAATTGAGGTTCGAGTAACCGGTGCCGAAGTCGTCAATGGAGAGCCGCACGCCCATGGCCTTGAGCCTTTGCAAGATGCCGATGGTGTTTTCGGGGTCTTCCATGGAAACGCTTTCGGTCAGTTCCAGTTCCAGATAGGCCGGCTCCAGTTGCGACTCGGCAAGCGCTGCGCGCACGATGTGGGTGATGTTTCCGGCGAACTGTTTCGCCGATAAATTGACCGCGACGGGAATTTTCGGCAGCCCGGCATTTTGCCATTCCTTGTTTTGGCGGCAGGCGTGCAGCAGCGCCCATTCTCCCATGGGAAAGATGAGGCCGGTTTCCTCGGCCAAGCCGATAAATCGCGCAGGCGGGATCAAGCCGAGTTCCGGGTGCTGCCATCGAATGAGTGCTTCCAACCCAATGACCGTGCCGCTGCACAAATCCAGTTGCGGTTGATAGTGGAGCAGAAATTCGTTGCGTTCCAGCGCCCGGCGCAGGCCATTTTCCAGCTTCAGTCGTTCATTCGCGGAATAGTTGAGTTCCGGCGTGTAGAAGCAGTAACGTCGTGTCTGGCTGCTCAAGGCCGTGCGCGCGGATGCGCTGGCGGCTTGCACCAGAAAATCGAAGCCGTCGCCGTCAGTGGGAAAAAGGGCGATGCCGACGCAGGCTTCGACGTGCAGCTCTTGCTCTGCAAAAATAAACGGTTCGTCCAATAACGCGATGATTTGATTGGCAACAGCCGCAATCTCCTTCGGCTGCGTTTTAATGGAGACAATGGCAAAACTTTCGTCTCCAAAGCGCGCGACGGTATCGTCCGGCGAGACCCATTTCTTCAGCCTGCATGCCGCTTCTATCAGCAGGTTTTGCTCCGCTTCGCCGCCCAGGCTGCCGCGGATCAGCGGCAGCTTGGCGAGATCGACGATGAGCAGTCCCATCACCTTCTTTTCATGCAGGCTCTTTTCTTGCGCGCGTTCAACCCGTTCTCTCAAGAGAATGCGATTGGGGAGTCCGGTGGACGTATCGAAATTACTCAAGTACCCGACTTTTTCTTCCGCGGCACGCAGTTCCGAGGTTTGTTCCTTGACCTGTATCTCCAGCGACTGGTTGTGGTTTCGCAAGTTCTTGTGCAGCAGGCGAATTTCCAGCATGTTGTGGAGCCGGGTGAGCACTTCGGTCTGATCGATCGGCTTGCTGATGAAATCCATGGCGCCTGCCTGCAGCGCCCGTACTTTGTGGTCGGGTTCTGCGGTAATCACCAGCACCGGCAGATAGCCGTCTGTTTCGACGTGTTCCAGAAGTTCCATGACCTGAAACCCGTTCAGGTAGGGCATGTTGAGGTCCAACAAAATGATGTCGTAGCGATTGGTTTTGGAGAGGTCAACTACTTCACGTGAGTCCATCGTGGACGACACCGCGGTATAACCGGCGCCGACAAGCATGTATTCCAGCAACTTGACGTTTGCTTCGGAGTCGTCCACGACAAGTATCCTGGCGTTCAGGACGCTGGACGAAATATGCATACACTTTCCTTTTTAACTTTCACGACGCTGGCGCGACCTATCTACAAATTCCAGCGCGCCATCCAATGTTTCAAGGAAATCATTGATATTGATCGGTTTGGTGAGATAACGGAAGAAGCCGAGCGCCATGCCTTTGGTGACATCGCGTGACATGGCGTTGGCGGTAATGGCAATGACCGGTATGTGCGAGGTGAGCGGGTCTGCGCGTAGCTTCAGCAGTGCATCCTTGCCGTTCATGCCGGGCAGATTGATGTCCATCAGAATCACTTCCGGTTGATGCACGCGCGCAAGTTCTATCCCGAGGTTGGCGTCAGGGGCGGTCAAGAGACGCAAGTCTTCGCGAAACGAAATGATTTCCTGAACCAACTTCAAGTTCGCAGGATTGTCTTCTACATAAAGAAGCGATCGTTGCGGCACGGTTGTCTGCTCAAGTCTGGATACCGAGGGGATGACGGGAATATTGGCTCCCACCTTACGTTGGACTGTGGCAGCGGATTTCAGTTCGATCCAGAATGTGCTGCCGATGTCGACAGTGCTGTTCACGCCGATTTTGCCCCCCATCAATTCAACCAGGCGCTTGGTCACGACCAGGCCGATGCCGGTGCCGTCTTCGGTTCCCGCCTCTTGTCCCAGCCGGTTAAACGGCTGAAAAAGTTGCTCCAGCTGGTCGGGACGCAAGCCTATCCCGGTATCCTGCACGGCAATGCGGATGCGGTCGGCAGCCACGGCCGTGCAACTCACCGTGACCGATCCGCCCTCGCGGTTGTATTTGACGGCATTGGACAACAGGTTGAGCAGAATCTGCTTCATGCGCGTGCGGTCGACGAAGAGATGCACGTCTTCGTCCTGCGGGAAGTTGACGCGGATGCTGCGCTTGCTCGCCAGCGGTTCGATCATCTCGCGGCATTCCTGCATCACGTCCGCGATTTCGACCGGCTCCAGGGACAGCGTCAGCGTCCCGGATTCAATCTTGGCAAGATCGAGGACTTCATTGATGAGGACCAGCAGATGCCGGCCGGCTTTCAGAATGTAGTCCGTGAAATCCGTTCTTTGTTCGGGCGTCGGCCGCAGGGTGTCCGAAGCGAGCAACTGGGCGAAGCCGAGAATGGCGTTGAGCGGCGTGCGCAGCTCATGGCTCATGCTCGATAAAAATGCCGATTTGGCCTGGTTGGCTTTTTCCGCTATTGCCGTGGCCTCGCTCAATTCTTCGTTGGCCGCTTCGAGTTGGGCGGTACGCTCACGTACCCGCTGCTCGAGTTTTTCATTGAGTTGCATGACTTCTTGCTGCGCACGGCCGCGTTCGCGCACTTCGCGCGCAATGGCTTGGTTGGAATCTTCCAGCTCCCCGGTACGGCGCTCGATCTCGGCCAGCATGTTGTTGAACGAGTCCACCAGCGTGCCGACTTCATCTTCGCTGATCTTGTCCGCACGGCGCGAATAATCGCGTTGTTCGATGACTTCGCGCGCAATGCCCGCGATGGCCAGGATGGGGCCGGTCACGATTTTTTGCAGCCGGATCGACAGGAGGAAAGCGACCAGCATCGCAATGGACAGGCTGATGGCGGCAATGCCGAGATAGCCTAAAACCGCCGTGAAAAATTTGTAATCGGCGTGCAGATAGACCGTGCCAAGAAACTCGCCGTCATTGACGATGCGCCTGAGCAGGATCAACTTCTCGCCCTCGAAACGGACTGGCTCCATTTGCGGGAGTTGGAGGGGCGGCTGTTTTTCGCCTGGGGCGACATAAGTCGCAAAAACCCCGCCCTGCGGCTTGTAAATCGCGGCGGAACGGACAATCGGCCGCAGGCGGAACAGACTGAGATTTTGCATCGCCAGGGTTGGGTCGTCGAAGGTCAGGGCCGGTGCGGTCATGTGGCCGAGCAACTCTGCCTGGGTGCTCATGTCGGCGACCAGGTTCTGCCGATAGCTGCGCAGGTTGTAGCCTACCGTCGCCCCCAGTGCCACGACGAGCGCCACCAGCGTGGTGAGAAGGACGACACCGAGCAGCTTCTGCCGCACGGTACGCAGTAGCCTGAGTTTCATAAAGGCCCCGGCGCCACCTTGTGAGCGGCGGCAAGCAGGCGGGCGCTGATATTGAGATTGCCCAGGTCGGCGGTCTTGGGTGCCACCTCGAAACGCACCTTGCCGTCGATGATGACGAAATTGATCGTGCTGCCCAGTGCCAGACCCTCTGCCGATTCGGTGACTGTCAGTATGGGAGTGCCCTTCGTCGTCGCCAGAATGTCGGCCAGCCGCTTGTTGCCCGAACGACCGATGAAAAGAACGTTGAGGCCGGTCACAGGATCTCCAGGCCGCAGCTTCTGCACTTGCACCTTCCTGCCGCCGATGGTACGGCCGACCAGTATCTGCGCCAGATCGTCAGCCAGCGCGTCGTCACTGATGACGCCGACCCTGAGCGGGCTTTCCGGGCTCGCAAATGCCTGTGCCGGCCATTCGACGTAGCTACCGAACTTGGACAGGTAGGCTGCCTTGACCTGTTGTTCGGTTACCTTCGACGCGGCGAGCGATTGGGCTTCGGCGCTGCGCGCGCCGACAAGCGCGAGCAGCATGAGCAGGCAGATCAGGGCGGCAAACAGCAGGTCAGCCGGCGATGTCTGCCGTAGCGACAACAGCACCCAGGACTTGTCTTTATCGAGCTCAGCGCTGGTTAATTTTTCCATAGCAATTTCACATAAATGCTACGTGGAATTTCGCTGCGAACGGCGCTAGGGCCGTACTCCGCATGGTCGCCGAACAGATTTTTCCCGGTTACGGAAAGTTCCAGGTCGGGCCGCACCTTCCAGCCGAACCGCGCATCCACTGCAGTGTAGGAAGGCACGGTGTTGTTTGCCAGCGTGGCGACATGGCGTGCGGCAACTTCCAGCTCCCGACCCTGAGCGATGTTCAGCGTTGAACGCAGTTGCCAAGTATGCGCCGGATCATTGCCAGCGGCGTTCGGACCGGCGATATCGTTGCTGCCCGGTTTGAGCCTGAGCCACTCCTTGAGCGCGGTATAGCCGGCACTCAGACGCCAGTTCGGGCTTGCCTGATAGGTGCCCCAGGTTTCGATGCCGGTGGCCTTGCCTTCCATTTCGCTGGCGAACACGAGCGTGCCGCCGGGTGTGGTTTCCAGCGTGCGCAGGTGGTCATAGATGGCATGAAATGCGGTGACCGAATAAGAAAGTCCGGGCGCAGGCTGTCCGCGATATCCGACTTCGACTACGTCCGCTATTTCGGAGCGGACTTCGCGTCCGCCGTCGAGCAGGAAGGGCGGGGTCGCCGGAACGTATGCATCTCTATCGAGTCGTGAGGGGGCGCGTACCGCGCGCGAAACCGCGCTCCACAGCAAATGGTCCGGCGTCACCTTCCAGGCCAGCCGCGCGTTGGGTAAGAATTCCTTGCCGGTATAGTCGTTACGTTCGATCCGCGCCCCCACGGTTAGCCGCAGATCGTCGCGCAGCGTGACTTCATCCTGCGCAAATAAACTAATCCACCGTTGATTGACATCCTCCGGCAGGAAGGCGAACACGGGGCTGAGATTGTCAACGCGATCCATGCTGTAACGGTAATTCGCCCCCCAGGTCAAGGCATGCTTGCCGATGGGTTTGAGCGAATGCTGAAGCTGCAGGTCGATCATATCGAGCGTTTCGTCGAAGGTCGGCGGAATAGTGCGTTTTGTCCGGTCGTAGTAGCCCTGAAAGTTCAGTGTGGAACCATCGTCGAGAAGATGGGTCCAGTGCGTCGTCAGATTGGCGCCCGACATCGACACCATCCCCCGCGAGAGATCCGACTCCGTGATTGCGTCCGCGCCGGACTCCGGTTGTTCTTCGGCGCCGTCGTAGACATTGCCTTGGAGGGAGAACTGATCGCCCGAGCGCGCCCAATCGGCACGGAAGCCGAGCTGGCTCTTGTGCCATGCATCGGTTACCGCGCTGCCGTCTTCCTTTTCCAGGTGCTGGCGGTCCAGGTACTTGCCGTAAATCCGGTAATTGCCCTCTGCGCCCATCGTTCCGCCGTGGCGAAATGCGATATTGGTGCCGCGGTTTCCGCTCTCGACGGCGGCCAGTTGACCCCGCGTATCGTTTGCTGAACGGGTGATGATGTTGATGACGCCGTTGACGGCGTTGATGCCCCACAGCGTCCCGCCCGGCCCGCTGATGACTTCGATGCGTTCAATGTCTTCGAGCATGACGTCCTGCACGTCCCAGAACACGCCTGAGTACAGCGGCGTGTAAACGGTGCGTCCGTCGATCAACACCAATAATTTGTTGGGCGCGGTGGTGTTGCTACCGTTAAACCCGCGCGCCGTAATTGAATAGGCGCTGGCGCTGCTTTGGGCGACGTGCAGGTTGGGTGCCAGTCGTAATGCGTCCGGGATGCTGGTGGCACCCGAGCGACGGATGTCTTCTGGCGTGATGACGAAGACAGAGGCGGCGGCATCGGCAAGCGATTCCTCCTTTTTTGACACCGACGTGATCTGGATCGTTGCCAGCTCTTCGATCGACAAGTCGGCGAGGCCGCCGATGAGCGGCGCCTGCGCATAGGCCGACGCGCAGAAAAGAAAAGGCGTCGTGGCAAGAAATTCCTTCCAGTGGGCATGACGATGGACCAGCTGTTCTTCAAAAGCGAGAGGTTTGCTCATAGGGCCTTTCACGCATCTGATTGGGGTCTAGTAGTCAGTCAAGTTGAATCGACGGGAATAAATCGCGTCTTTTTCCGCCCGGCAGTGTTGCTCGTCGTTGCATGGCCCGCCACGCGGCCTCCTCCCGCCGTGCCAGACGAAAAAATCCATCGATTTCTTCTCCGCCAATTCAACTTGACTGACTACTAGTCCGTCATTCCTGGCTTTTTATCCGCAGGTTGGCGGTGAGCGAAGCGACCCTCAACGTTCATCTACGCCATTGCACTCACCGAGGTTGGGTTTCCTTCGTCAACCCAACCTACGCAAAAATTGAAGAGCGACGGGCTGCTACGGATTACGAGTGAAAACGCGCAACCGACGTGGGTGGACTGTTATCAGAGATGGAGCGTTCGGAACAAGTCCATTCAGATAAGAAAAATTGTCGGGAAACAACTCACCAGTGCACGAAGTCGGCGCAAAACCGGTGTTGCAGATTCAGTGCTTGTCATTGTTTCAGATATCATCGCGAAGACACTGGTTCCATCGCAAAACTCGTTCAATCATTTAACGTCGCTTCAACACGACAGGCCTGTGCTGCCTCTGCCAGACGGTTTACATTCAAGATGCGGTTTCTTTTCGTTCATCAAAATTTTCCCGGACAGTTCCGGCATGTCGCGCGTGCGCTGGCGGACAACCCGCAACACGAAGTCGTCGGCATCGGCGATGTCAAAAACATCCGGCCGGACTCGGCGGCTCTGCATCCCCGGATTGCCGTGCGCGCCTATCCGTCGCCCAAGCGCGGCGGCGGGCAGCAAACGCATCCTTATTTAAGAGAGAGCGAAGCGCATGTCCGGCGTGGGCAACAATTGTTTCGCGCAGCCATGCAACTCAAGGCGCAGGGTTTTTTGCCGGATGTGGTCGTGGTACATCCCGGATGGGGCGAAGGATTGTTTCTGAAAGAACTGTTTCCGGCGGCGCGGCATGTGCATTACTGCGAATATTTCTATCGTGCGGACGGCGGCGACGTGGGCTTCGACCCGGCGTTTCCGGGCAGCCTTGACGAGCGGCTGAAGGTGCATGTCAGGAACAGTACGCAACTCCTCGGCCTGACGCAGTGCGATGCCGGCGTCGCGCCGACACCCTGGCAACGTTCGCGCTACCCTGTGGAATATCAATCCAAGATCAGTGTCTTGCATGAGGGCATCGACACCGCTCTCGTCACGCCGAATGCGCAGGCGGCGCTGGAAGTGCAAGGCAAGGTGTTTCGTGCAGGAGACGAGATCGTCACCTTCGTCGCCCGCAATCTCGAACCCTATCGCGGCTTTCATTGCTTCATGCGCGCCTTGCCCAAGTTGCAAGCACTGCGCCCCTCGGCGCAATTTATCATCGTCGGGGGCGAAGAAGTCAGCTATGGACGGCGTTTGCCGGCAGGGGAAACCTACCGCAAAAAATACAGCGCGGAAATTCAGGAGCAAGTCGATTGGTCGCGCATTCACTTTCTGGGAAAGCTGCCCTACCTCGATTATCTGAAAGTGCTGCAGGTTTCCGCTGCGCACGTCTACCTGACTTACCCTTTCGTGTTGTCCTGGTCCATGCTGGAAGCCATGGCCGCCGGCTGCCTCGTCATCGGTTCGGCCACGCCACCGGTGCAAGATGTCATCACGGATGGGGAGAATGGCGTGCTGACGGACTTCTTCGATACGGAAATGCTGGCGCAAAAGGTCGCCGATGCGCTCGCCAATCCGCAGGCCTTCGCCTCGATACGCCAGCGCGCAAGGGAATACATTCAGCAGCACTACGATCTGCATACGTACTGCATTCCGGCGTGGCTTGCGTTCTTGGCGCAGCATTAGCCACCGACGCCACGATGTTGCATGAACATGCTGTGAACAGGTCCGGCCGTCGCGTTTTATTGGCCTGGGAGATGGGCGAAGGCTTGGGACATGCCGCCCGGCTCCTGGCGATGGCGGAGCGCCTGCGGGATCATGGATGGTCGCCGGTCGTCGCCGCCCGCGCGCCTGCGGCGCTGGCCGAGCGTTATGCGGCAGCGGGCGTGGCGGTCATCGCCGCACCGGCGCACCGCAGTTGCTTCGCGGGGCCGGGACGCTTTCGGGCAGCGACCTACGCTGATGTGATGGGCGTCTGCGGCTATGCCGACGAGCAGCAACTGGCGGCAGTGGTCGCGGCCTGGGACCAGGTGTTGATGGCGCAGCGGCCGGACGTGGTCATTGCCGACTACGCGCCCTTGTTGTCGCTGGCGGCGTTCGGACGCGTTCCGGTGATCGGTGTCGGCGATGGTTTCGTAACGCCGCACGGGTTGCCGGACGGGTGCTTTCCTTCTCTTGGAGACGTGGCCCCTGCGGTGTGGGACCCGGCCATCTTGCTGCGAACCGCGCAACAAGTTCAAGCCGCACGGGGTCTGCCGCAGCCCGAGAGCCTGCCGCACATCATCGAAGGTGTGGGACAGGTGGTGACGGTGCCGCCGGAGCTCGATATCTACGGCGCCACGCGCCCGGTTCCCGCCGCCGGCCCGTGGGAGCTTCCGCCGCCCCCCTTGGCGCCGCCAACAGCGCCTTACGTTTTCTCTTACCTGCGTCTGCAGCATCCGCTGGCGCGCATGGTGCTGCAGGTACTCAAGGAGATACGCATGCCGGGCGAATGCTATTTGCACGGCGCAACGGAGCAGGAAGTGGCGGACTTGAAGCAGGCTGGCATCCGGGTACACCCGCAGCCGCCACCTCTGCGGGAGGCGCTTGGGCGCGCCTCCTTCCTGATCCACCATGGCGGCATGGGTTCAATGGAAGAAGCGGCACTCGCCGGTCGCCCTCAGTTGCTGCTGCCGCGTCACCTGGAGCAGTCGCTGAACACGCAACGCGCCATTGCCACCCTGCCCGGGGTTTTTACCCTGCGCGCCGGTGCGGGCATCGAGCAACTCCGGCGGCGCCTGTTGCCGCTGTTGCAGGACGCTCGGCCCATGCAGGCGGCGCAAATGAGCGCCTCACGCCTGACGGCGCGACCAGAAACGGCGTGGGAGGCCTTGCAGCGTTTGCTGACGAAGCTGGCTTAGGAGACTGTTCGGCCTCAGCTTCGCTGCGGTGCGGAATACAC
>DATLIB010000280.1:0-5301 GCA_035539595.1 Noviherbaspirillum sp. | reverse complement strand
AGGGTTCAAAATGCATTACTTTCTCGGACCCCTTCGGTCACGGATTTTGCCTTATTGAGTTTGCCGGGGAAACGTACGCTGCCGGTGATGTTAAGCATCAACGTTGAAATGCAATGCGCTATGCCCAACTTTTCGAGCAACGCTGCAGCGCGCCCGCTACGGCCAGCAACATTGTGCCAGTTATTCCTGTGCGGTGCCTTAGTGCGACTGGCTCCCTATTCTTGCGACTGAGCGCCACAATTGTTGTGGCTGGCCTACCGCGGCAGAAAGACGACGGTAAAAGTGAAAAGGCCAGCATTCAATGCTGGCTTTGGTCGTTGAATGGGCTAGTACTACTGACGCAGTAATACTAGGGTGACGAGGTTGGCGGGCGACTGCCGGCCAACTTGGGCCGCTTGATACCCGAAACCTCCTTCCCCTCGAAAGCTGCCATTCAAGGCGCCAGGAATTAGGCAGCGAGGTGGCGGTCGCCGAGCTGTTGGCAGGAGCTATCGGGAGCCGCCGCTTCTTCAGCCGCGCGGCGCTTGAACCTTTGTCCCATATTCAAGCGATGCCGCCCAATCCCCGCGTCCCTGCGGCGTCAGGTCCAGTATGTTCCAAATAGGGTTGAACTCATCGATGCCGCGCTCTTCGATGTCTTCGGCCAGCCGTGGATGGACACTGTAAAAATGTCGCAACGTGCCATCACTGTCTCGCGTAAAAACCGAAATGGTCGACTCTTGATTTCCTTCACGATCCTCGCTGCCGAGATCGTACTTAAAAGTGCTGTCGCCGGCGCTCAACAGACGCAGTTTGTGCCAATCTCTGGTTCGCGCGTGCGTGCGCAACGTGGCCGGCTCAGCCGCCGCGACGATCGCCAAGTCCACATTTTGCGCGAGGTGATGAGCAACTCCGTTGAAAGTATCAACCCAGGCAGTACACATTGGGCACGGACTAGTTTGTTTCTTCCCATACATCATCTGATAAATCACGAGCGGACGATCCGGCGCGGTGAACAATTCGCTCAACCGCACCTTTCGTACCGGCTGATCGTCGTTGTCGAGAGAAGCCGGCCCTTCGAGAAATTCGTAATCATGAATCGTCGCAGCTTTTGGCAAGCCCCGCCTCAACTCCGCGCATCGTTCGCGTTGTCTCATTAATTCAATTTCTGCCAACCGAAGCTCCTCGCGCTTTGCAAGATATTCTGGCGACTCGTTCGGAAGATTAGTTTGACGATACGTTCCATCAATCATTTCATGAACCATCAGTTTCACCTCCGGTAACGAACTTGGCTCTGCCCATTTCCAATTGATCAAGGGCGTCGAGGGAAGTTGCAGTGGAACGAAAGAAACATCCCTGAGACCCACGCGGAGCCGACCTGAAGTCGGTCGCAACAGCTAAGTGCCTGATTTTTTGGACGGTCAGTTGTACTTACTTCGGCGGCCTGCGGCAACCGGGCAGCCCCTTCGAAGCGATATTTCCTTGACACTACAGCCCTTGCCGCACTTCTCAGAAATTCAGGTGTTTTCTGTAAAACCCACTCAGGAATTTTCCGCTCACTGGCGGTCTAATAGACTGCAAAAGCAGTCCGACTAAGCAAATCAATAGCCAAATTTGGCACCTACTATCCCAGTGCTTATTCAAGCATCAAAGTGACGCGCGACGTTTCGGGACCAGCTGCTTGCACGTCTAAAGCGGGCGGCCGAGTTCACCATTCAGATCTGAAAAACTTTCGGTATTGAGTCATGCCGCGATCAATTACCCGCTTCATGATGGCATTGATATTGACCATCATCGTTTTTCTTCCCCTAGCAGGGATTGCAACGAGCCGCGCAACAGCAGCGCCCTCTTCCGCTCTTGCATGGCAAGACAGTATCCAGATTGCCACCGGCCGCGGCGAACTCGGGCCGTGGCAGCAGAACGCATCGCGCTATGACTATGTGGACGATCCCACGGTCGCGCTCGATGAGCACGGCGGCATCGCTGTTGTCTGGGTTGAGCAAGCACGCAAGGACGTGTTTTTTCAGCGCATGGCGCACGGCAGCGAACAGCTTGAACAGCCGGTCAACGTATCCCGCAGTCCCGCGACTTTTTCCTGGCTGCCACGCATCGTACTTGCGCCGAATGCACCACAGCATGTCTATCTCCTTTGGCAGGAGATCATTTTTTCCGGCGGCTCGCATGGCGGCGATATTTTCTTCGCACGCTCCCAGGACGGTGGCAAAACGTTCTCGACACCCGTCAACCTGTCGAACTCGATTGGTGGCGACGGTAAAGGACGCATTAATAAGGATATCTGGCATAACGGCAGCTACGATCTTGTCGCCAGTGCCGACGGCACGCTTTACGCAGTGTGGACGGAATACGATGGACCGCTCTGGTTCAGTCGATCCGTTGATGGCGGAGCAAGCTTTTCAAAGCCGCAACAACTTGCCGGAGGTCGTGATAGCAAGCCCGCACGCGGGCCATCGCTGGCAACCGGTCCCAACCGCACCGTGTATCTGGCCTGGACCACCGGTGAAGATACTGGTGCAGATATCCGGATAGCGAAATCAACGGATGGAGGCAGCACTTTCGACACTCCGCAACTTGTCGCGCCAAGCAAGGGTTATTCGGATGCACCCCAACTTGCCGTGGACCACGGCGGAGTGCTGCATCTTGTTTATGCGGAAAGCGTTGAAGGGCCGTTTGACCGCCATCAGATCCACTACACGCGTTCAACGGATGGCGCACGCACCTTTGAAGCACCGCGCGAGATTTCAACACCGTCACCACAGTCTGTTGCAAGCGCAGGTTTCCCAGCCTTGAGTACCGATGCGAAAGGCAGGATTTACGTATTGTGGGAAGTGTTTTTACATCACAGGCAGCGGCCGCGCGGTTTGGGAATCTCCCTCTCGCCCGACGGCGGACGCAGCTTCTCCACACCGACGTTTGTCCCGGACAGCACTGATCCAGGCAGTGGCCCAAATGGAAGCCATCAGGGATTGTTCATGAAAAAGCTCGCGGTAAATAGTACTGGTGCAGTAGCGGTCGTCAACAGCAGCCTTAAGCAAGATAGATACAGTCGAGTGTGGTTGATGCGTGCGCAACACAAGTAAGCTAGTGGGTCGTTTGACAACGGGATTTGTTGCGGCAGCCTCCTGGCTTATACCTGATCCACCCGGGTGCGCTTACAAAGAGAGTCGCGCACGCCATTCCAGGCTTCCGGCGTCACACCTCTGGTCGCCGCTTAACTCAACCGCTATGCAACTCAGGAGATACCTTTGTCCTTGTCAGCCCGCTTCAGCATTCACCAGCTTACCGCCGACGATATGGCGTCAATGGAAGGCCTGTTGGCGACATTCGGAGAGGCCTTCGATGAGGTGGAGACGTATGGCAAGAATCGGCCTAGCGAGGATTATCTCCAGCGGCTGCTGGGCAGCGACTACTTCATCGCGCTCGTCGCGTTGAAGGGAAGCGAAGTCGTGGGTGGCATCGTAGCCTATGAACTGAAAAAAATCGAACAGGAGCGTAGCGAGATCTATATCTACGATCTGGCTGTTGCAGCCGCACACCGACGCGAAGGTATCGCAACAGCGTTGATCCAGGAACTCAAGACCATTGCGGCAACGCGCGGGGCCTATGTCATTTTCGTGCAGGCGGATATCGGTGATGATCCAGCCATCGAGCTATACACAAAGTTGGGAGCGCGCGAAGATGTGCTGCACTTTGACATAGCCGTTAAATCCTGAGTTAACCCAGAAGGTTGCATCATCACTTCGCCATCGATTCGATATTTTCAGCCCAACGGATGAGGGTCATGGCGATATAGCAGGCATTGATGATCAGCCAGATCAGCGGGATGCCTCGGACTCCCAAAGCTTGCAAGGTATTTCGGACTGGTGCACGTAATACGACGATAAGAAAGCATGCGGCGACTTATAAGATCAGAGTCCTTCGCATTGCCAGCCCGTAGAGCAAAGTCAAACCGATTCCCGGCAAGATCAATGATGCGGTCACTCACTTGAAGATCAAGATGAATCTTCGGAAATCGCATTGAGAATTCAGGCAAATGCGGATAGATGAAAGTCATCGCAACACCCAACGGCAACGTAACGCGCAACATGCCGCGCGGTTCCGTCGCCAAATTTCGGATAGCGTTTTCTGCCTCCAGAGACTGGTCGATGACACCATTGAACTGAATCGACCTCAAAAGACGGCACAGGTAATATTAACCAATGGCCGTCTTGTTAGTACGCCTATCAAAACACCACTGCGCAACCCAATCTCCGTGACCTCACCACAGAAGTAATGCCGGTCTGATCTAGACTTTCCCGGTTTACCGTAAAAGCATCTCTTTGATTCAGTTACGCTTTTTTTCTTGAAATCTACCCATGCACGACCAACTGGTAGATAAGAAACATACCCACTTTTTCTGTGGGCAATTCTGTGGATAAGTGGGGATAACGTGAGGCAAGCAAATGATCTATAAGGAAATTTTTCCCATGATCAAAATCAAGGCATCGTGAATGATTCAGCTCCATCTTGACTGAGCCACGATGAACTATACGTTACCGTACTGCATGCCGGAGCGCGGCGCGTAGTTGTTGGAATGCCCATGAGCGCCGGTTCTATTTCATAGAAGACCAAGGGTCGGTCGTCGCCGAAGAAGTCTATGAATGGTAGTCGGCGGGCATGAAATTTTGGGCGTAGAAAAATCTCATTTCGATTCAAAGTTTTGAGCCTGAAGGGTATCACCGCGCGCTCTTTTCCCGCCTGAACTCCCATGGCGGCACCGGAGCACGATCAGCGAATGGCCCGTATATGGACTCCTCCTCGTTTGCAAACAATTCGTCTTTGGTTTTGAGGTACGACTGCTCACGTATATCCGGTCTCTTACTGCTTGCTCCTGTTGGAGCGGGACCATAATGGGCTTTCGCGCGCTGACTCCCCATTGCTTTATCGGACTATTACGCCATAGCCATTCTCGGGTTCTTTCAGCGCCGGTTCGACCTGTTGGCCATCAACGGCTTGTCTTGCAATCGTGGTGGTGATTTACTCCTTTACTGCCACAGCTTTTTGACTGCCAATCCGGATTTGCGCTCTCACGCTGCCTTCATGTCCGGCTGATAGTCGGTTCCATGTTTCATCATTGCCCAGGCGATCCGTGCCGTCTTGTTTGCCATGGCCACTACCGCCACGTTCTCATGTCGCGTGGCGGCAATACGGTTGATCCATAGGCTTAACCTGTCCTGCTTGTGCTTCGCTGTTCGCAGCACCGAGCGGCCACCATGTACCAGCAGCTGGCGCAGGTAGGGATCGCCGCGTTTGCTGATCCCAAGA
>DATLIB010000279.1:0-13971 GCA_035539595.1 Noviherbaspirillum sp. | reverse complement strand
ACACCAGCACGTCGCCCTGCCCGATGCGCGCCAACTCATCGACGGCATCGATCACCGCGTCCATCAAGTCGCGCTGCTCCTTTTGCGCCGACGGTCGCGTTTCGCTTTTGTCGGTCGGCTCGACCGGACGGTAGCGAATCTCAACCGGGTACAGGCGCCCCGATACTTCGATCACTGGCGCCAGCGCGTCGCCTTTGGCGAAATGTCGTGCAAAACGTTCAGCGTCGATCGTGGCCGAGGTGATGATGAGCTTCAGGTCAGGCCGCTTCGGCAACAACTGCTTCAGGTAGCCGAGCAGGAAATCGATATTCAGGCTGCGTTCGTGCGCCTCGTCGATGATGATGGTGTCGTACTGCCGCAGCAGCGGATCGGTCTGCGTCTCCGCCAGCAGAATGCCGTCGGTCATCAACTTGACCGAGGCCCCTTTGGACAACGTATCGGTAAAGCGCACCTTGAAGCCCACATGCTCGCCCAGCGGCGAACCTAGTTCTTGCGCAATGCGTTTGGCAGTCGATGAAGCGGCAATGCGGCGCGGCTGGGTATGGCCAATCAAGCCTTTTGCGCCGCGCCCGAGTTCGAGGCAAATCTTGGGCAGCTGGGTCGTCTTGCCGGAGCCGGTTTCACCACACACGATGATGACTTGGTGCGCGCGCAAGGCATCGGCAATTTCCCGGCGCTTGCCGGAGACCGGCAACTCTTCGGGAAAACTGATGGGCGGCAAGGGATTGCGGATGGCGGGCGCGGCGGCTTTGCCTTGGGCAGGTCGCGGCGGCCGGGCCGTTTTTTGGGCGTGTTCAGGTGCAGACATATCGGGGCGAATTATAATGCGCCTCATGGAAAACCCTATTCAATTCGTTCAGTGGCTGCGCTCGGTTGCGCCCTATATCCACGCTTTCCGCGGCAAGACTTTCGTGGTGGCGTTTCCGGGCGAACTGGTCATGGCCGGCGCCCTGCCGGTGCTAGCCCAGGACTTGTCGCTGTTGCATGCGCTCGGCATCAAGGTAGTCATCGTGCATGGCTCGCGCCCGCAGGTCGAAGAACAACTGGCGCTGCGCAACCTGAGCGCGCACTACCACAACGGCTTGCGCATCACCGATGCAGCCGCCATGGAGTGCGTCAAGGAAGCCGCCGGCGAACTGCGGCTGGATATCGAAGCCGCCTTCAGCCAGGGCTTGCCGAATACACCGATGGCGCACTCGGCCATCCGTATCATTTCCGGCAATTTCGTCACAGCACGTCCGATTGGCGTGATTGACGGCGTGGACCTGGAATTTACCGGCGTAGCGCGCAAGATTGCCTACGAGACCATCCATCCCATCTTAAGTGCCGGCAGCCTGGTGTTATTGTCGCCACTCGGCTTCTCCCCCACTGGCGAGGGATTCAACCTGACGATGGAAGACGTGGCTGTGGCGGCAGCGACAGCGCTACGGGCCGATAAACTGATCTTCCTTACAGAAACACCGCTGATGAGCGATCAGAACGGGCATGACCTGCGCGAGTTGACTGCCGCCAAGGCAGACGCGTTGCTGAAAGCAGGCCATCTGCAAGCCGATGCTGCGTTCTACTTGCAAGCCTGTGTGAAAGCCTCGCGTAGCGGCGTGCCCCGCGTGCATATCGTCCCGTTCGAGATGGACGGCTCGGCCTTGCTGGAAATCTTTACCCACGATGGCGTCGGCACCATGGTCAGCACCGAAAACCTGGAGAGCCTGCGCGAAGCCACCATTGAAGATGTCGGCGGCATCCTCAAGTTGATCGAGCCGCTGGAAGCCGACGGCACTCTGGTCAAGCGCGGCCGCGAACTGATCGAACGGGAAATCGAGTATTTTTCCGTCATGGAACACGACGGCGTGATTTTCGGTTGCGCGGCACTGTATCCCTTCCCGGCGGAAAAGATGGCCGAAATGGCTTGCCTGACGGTGAATCCAGAAGTGCAAAGTCAGGGCGATGGCGAACGTATCCTCAAGCACATGGAAAACCGTGCGCGCGCTGCCGGTTTCAGCAAATTGTTCGTGTTGACCACACGTACCGCACACTGGTTTCTGAAGCGAGGTTTTGTGGCGGCAACGGTCGATGACCTGCCAAAAGACCGCCAGCACATGTATAACTGGCAACGCAAATCGCTGGTATTAATCAAAAAGCTTTAATTTTCTTTTAATTTGTCGCCGCACCGGCGGCAGCACCAATGTTGAATGAACGAGGAGTAAAAACATGACCCGCACGGTCCACTGCATCAAACTGAACAAGGAAGCCGAAGGACTGGATTTCCCGCCGTATCCCGGCGAACTGGGCAAGCGCATTTACGAAAGCGTGTCGAAAGAAGCATGGGCCGGCTGGCTCAAGCACCAGACCATGCTGGTTAACGAAAACCGTCTTAATCTGGCCGACGCGCGCGCACGCAAATACCTGGCAACGCAAATGGAAAACCATTTCTTCGGCGCCGGCGCAGACGCAGCGTCCGGCTACGTTCCGCCGTCGGAATAAGCGTCAGAACAAGCATTCCTGACGACCATGAAAAAAGCCCGCCGGTGCATGCCGGCGGGCTTTTTGTTTGATTGGATTGGCTCATAATTTTGTGATCGGTGATGAAACTATTTTTCGCATGCTGTTACTTATTACTCACATAACAGCGAGGAGAAAGCATGCCCTATCCCTATAACAATTCCTATCATCCCTATAACAATTCCCCCAATAGCTCATATCCACCTCAAACCTCTTCAACAGGCCAGCCTCAAGAGAACAATCCCCCCAGTTCATCTCAAATGCAACGAGCCCCAGCTCGTGCCATCTCCTCGCCTCGGGCTGGTAGTCACTTCATCCTTGAAATACCATCGTCATTAACAGTTAAAAACGCAGCAATAAAAAATTTTCTAATTGCGCAAGCAAGAAAAGAAGGAATCACAGTGCAAGAATTATGCGATGGCGATGCATTATTCAACACACAGACCGCACAACATACAAGCCTCTGCAATCCAGATTTCACTGTGCATCGATTAGCACTTGAAAGGGAAGAGACATTATTTGTCCGTTATGAAAACAATCAGCTGAAAGAAATAAGCGATGCCGGGCACCTTGATGTAAATCTGCCGCCTTTTGCCAAAGTCCTTGATCTGATTCTGCCAAATTTTCCAAAGTTGTTTGCTGATTGCCACCATTTTCAGTGCAATGGATGCGACATTAGAGTAGAAAATGGGGAAGGCTTGAGTAGTATCTGGGGACGTCATACCGCGGATCCTGAGAACTATACTATTCGCATCAATGCCGCACCGATTAACAGACTTCCGATTTCAGACACACAAAAGGTACTTTATCTGATAACCGTTCTTGCACATGAGATAGAACATGCGAAATCCCATATCCCTGTAAGCCCCCGGGATTACCATGATGCGGACAGTTACGTCAATGCCAGAGAATATGAAGAAGGACATGGGATGCTTGGAGAAATGGAGTTATTTCGCCAGGTGCCGCAGAATTTAAGAAATGATTTATTAGCCATTCAGAATTACCGTGCATTTCCACAGCAACGTATGGAAATCTATTCGAACTTAAGGGAAAGCATCAGATCAGGTAGCGACAAGGAGGTGGCCGAAGATTTGGCTCGTCAGGAATTGGGGAAATTGTATTCGTCCCAGTATCGCGATCCGACCAACCGTCCGAACGTCACTCAGAGACAAATTTGGCACGAAGAGTGGCATGAATACAACCGCCAAAGATACGGCGCATCTTAAGCGACATTCCAAGCATCCAACTTAGCTGGACTTTATCCATTTCTGTTTATGCAGGGGAATACTGCAAGGCGGGAACGCAAGCTCGAAAGGCGCGGTCATTTGATCCCCACTCCGCGATGAGAGGTTCAAAAGTGGCCCCGTTTGATTGGACAGAGATTTTCTGTCGTGCAGTGGGCTTCACAAATATTCGGCCTTCCAGCCCAAAATTGTGAAGCCCCCCACTATCCTACTGCTCGAACTGCCGGGGCCGCCGCTATCAGAAACTCAAGGTCTTGACGCCCTCCGCCGTGCCGAGCAAGCTGACATCCGCACCGCGCCGAGCGAACAAACCGACCGTCACGACACCGACGATGTTATTGATCTGCGCCTCCAAGGCGAGCGGATCGGTGATTTTCAGGCCCGCCACGTCCAGGATCATGCAACCGTTATCGGTCAGCACCGGCTTGCCTTCCTTCATGCGCAGGCGCGGTTCACCGCCCAGCGCCGTGAGCTGCCGCGCGACAGCCGCCTGCGCCATCGGAATCACTTCCACCGGCAACGGGAAAGCGCCGAGCGTCTCCACCAACTTGGAACCGTCGGCAATGCAAATGAACTTGCCAGCCACCGATGCCACGATCTTCTCTCGCGTCAGCGCCGCCCCACCGCCCTTGATCATCGCACCGCTGGCATCGATTTCATCTGCGCCATCGACGTACACGGGCATGACGTCGACCTCATTCAGATCGAGTACGGGAATACCATGCGAGCGAAGACGGTTTGCCGTCGCCTCAGAGGACGCCACCGCGCCCTTGATGCGGTCCTTGATCTTGCCGAGTTCGTCGATGAAGAAGTTGGCGGTGGAGCCGGTGCCAACGCCAATGATTTCGCCGGTGGGAACATAGTCGATGGCAGCGCGCGCGACTGCCTGTTTCAATTCATCTTGGGTCATGATGGCTTGGGGAAGGTAAAAGAAAGGCCGTATTTTAATGTCATCCCCACCGCATACCGACTTTTCTCTTTGCGGCGGGGCCGGTTCAGGCGGAGGCCCGCAGTTTGGCCGCCGCTCTGGCAATGGTCGTAATCCGGCTCCAGTCGCCTGCCAGCATCGCATCCTTTGGCGTCAGCCACGAACCGCCCACGCAAGCGACGTTTTTACAGGCAAGGTACTCCGGCGCTGTCTCCTGCGAAATACCTCCGGTCGGGCAAAACGTCACATCCGGCAGCGGTCCGGCGATTGCATTCAGCATGCCGGTTCCGCCGGCAGGTACCGCGGGAAATAGCTTCAGCTGGCGAAACCCGGCCTCGCGCGCAGCCATCACTTCCGAGGGCGACATGACACCCGGCAGCAGCCGCAGGCCGCTCGAACGTGCCGCTGCAATCAGACTCGGCGTCAGGCCGGGCGACACACCGAACACCGCGCCGGCATCGCGCGCAGCCGTCAATTCCTCTGCCTGCGTTAGCGTGCCGACACCAACAATGGCTTCCGGCACCTGCTGCGCGATGGCACGTATTGCCGGCAAGCCGTGCGCGGTACGCAAGGTAATCTCCAGCACACGGATGCCGCCGGCGACCAGCGCTTGGGCAAGAGGAACCGCATGCTCGATCTTGTCGATGGCAATGACCGGAATAACCGGCGAAGCACGCATGATTTCCAACAGTGTCATTGTTTAGCCCCTGTAATAAGGAAGTCTTCATCGGAATAGGATTGCTCTTGCGGCACCGCCAGCGGATTGTCGTTTTCTTGCGGTAGATGCAGCGGCGGCGGCAAGGCGAAGGTGGCGGCACCCTCTTCGGCTGCGCTCACTGCATTGCGGAACAGAGCGAACAACTCACGTCCCATGCCGACATGGCTGGCGGAGAGATCGGCCGCTTCGGTGGTGCGCGCCGCCCACTCGACGTCGGGCACCAGCGCCTGCAGCGCGCCGCTGTTGGCATCGAGCCGGATGGTGTCGCCGTCGCGCACGCGTCCAAGCGCCCCCCCCGACAGCACTTCCGGCGAAACATGAATGGCCGCCGGCACCTTTCCGGACGCGCCAGACATGCGACCATCGGTCACGAGCGCGACATGCCGACCCGCGTCTTGCAAGCTGCCCAATGCAGGCGTGAGCGCATGCAGTTCGGGCATGCCGTTGGCGCGCGGACCTTGGTAACGTACGACCGCCACAAAATCGCGATCCAGCTTGCCAGCCTTATATGCGAGCATGAAATCTTCCTGCGAATTGAATACGATGGCTGGTGCCTCGACCACACGGTGCTCCGGCTTGACTGCGGAGACCTTAATAACCGCCCGCCCCAGATTACCGTTCAGCAGCCGCAAGCCGCCGTCTGCCGAAAACGGTGATTGCGCCGGACGCAGCACCTTGACGTCGCCACTGACGGTCGGCGCCGATTGCCACACCACCTCGTCGCCCTCCAGCAAAGGTTCGGCACAATGGACGCGCAAGCCCTGGCCCAACACCGTGGTGACATCCTCGTGCAACAGACCCGCATCGAGCAACTCGCGGATCACGAATCCGGTACCGCCGGCTGCGTGGAAATGATTGACGTCGGCATCGCCGTTCGGATAGATGCGCGCAAGCAGTGGCACGACCGCCGACAAAGCATCGAAATCGTTCCAATCGATGACGATGCCAGCCGCCTTGGCCATCGCAATCAGGTGCAAGGTATGGTTGGTGGAGCCGCCTGTGGCCAGCAAGGCCACGATGGCATTGACGATAGCCTTTTCATCCACCACACGGCCGACCGGGAGGTAAGTCGCGCTTTGCGTGCTGATTTCCACCGCGCGCCGCGCAGCCGCCGCCGTCAGCGCATCGCGTAGCGGCGTATTCGGCGTAATGAACGCGGCACCGGGCAGGTGTAGTCCCATGACCTCCATCAACATCTGGTTGCTGTTGGCCGTGCCGTAAAAAGTGCAGGTGCCGGGGCCATGATAAGACTGCGCTTCTGAGGCCAGCAGCTCTTCATGACCGACCTTGCCCTGGGCGTAAAGCTGGCGAACCTTGGCCTTGTCAGCGTTGGCCAGGCCGCTAGTCATCGGTCCGCCCGGAATGAACACTGCCGGAAGATGGCCGAAATGCAGCGCCCCGATCAGCAAGCCGGGGACGATCTTGTCGCATATCCCCAGATAGACGGCCGCATCGAACATGTTGTGCGACAGCGCGATGGCGGTTGCCATGGCAATCGCATCGCGTGAAAACAAGGACAGCTCCATGCCGGGCTGCCCTTGGGTGACGCCGTCGCACATGGCTGGCGTGCCACCTGCAAACTGCGCCACGCCACCTGCCTCGCGTACAGCCTCCTTGATAATGGGGGGAAACCGCTCGAAAGGTTGGTGCGCCGACAGCATGTCGTTGTAAGCCGACACGATGGCTACCGAGGGAGCGTGCTGCTGCTTGAGGCGCAACTTGTCGTTGGCAGGAAAGGCGGCAAAACCGTGGGCAAGATTGGTGCAGGCCAAGGCGCCCCGCTGCACTCCCTTCAGTCGCGCGGCCTCCATGCGCGCCAGATAGGCGGCACGATATGGCCGGCTGCGTTCAACGATGCGTGCAGTGACAGCACCCAGGACAGAATGAAGAGGCATGATCATCATCTCGCAATATTTTATGAAATTTTACTACACCACTTTCCACACCTATTAATCACCGCGTACATCAACGACATACGTCAATTAATTCTCTTAGGACTTACGCAAAATTATCCCAGCAAGGCGTGTTGCCGCAGACAGTAGATCTAGTACGACAAGGCAACACAACGCGGCCGGGGCGGTTTTGCATAAGTCCTATCTCTAAAAAAATAGAGTAGGCGCACAACATGACTTCATGCGTTTTCTCAAGAACTGGTTAAGTTGACTGCGATACCTGTAATTAAACTACCAAAAACTATTGTATAGTTGGCCAAATTGTCTTTCTGTAGGAACCATGCTCGCATGCACCACACAGCCCTCACTGAAAGCCCCGCCTTCCGCTCATTAGCCCTGCATTATGCTGAAGCCAAGGAATGGCAGATGCGCACTCTATTCGCTCAGCAACCGGATCGCTTCAAACGTTTCTCCTTGGAAGCCGCCGGTCTCTTGCTTGATTACTCGAAGAACCGTGTAAACGACACCACCCTGCAATTGCTGCTGCAACTGGCCCGCGAACGTGGCGTGGAGCGACAGCGTGACGCGATGTTCGCCGGGGAAAAAATCAACCTCACCGAACAGCGCGCAGTCTTGCATACCGCTTTACGACTGCCGCGTGACCAAAAGCTGATGGTGGATGGACAGGATGTAGTGCCAGAGGTTCATGCAGTGCTCCAGCGTATCGAAGCATTCAGTTCATGCGTACGCGCTGGGGATTGGTTGGGTTGCACCGGGCTTCCGATCACCGACATTATCAACATCGGCATCGGTGGCTCCGACCTCGGGCCGGAAATGACTTGCCACGCGCTGCGTCCGTTCCGCCATCCGCGCTTGAATTTCCATTTCGTTGCCAACGCGGACGGTCACGATCTGGATGCGGTGCTGGACAAGGTAGTCCCGGAAACCACGTTATTTATCGTCGCCTCCAAAACCTTCACCACCAGAGAAACCATGATGAATGCGCAAGCCGCACGCGCATGGTTTCTGCGCGGACATCACGAGGCTGACCTGCCGAAACATTTCGTCGCAGTATCGACCAACCTGGAAGCGGTCGCCGACTTCGGCATCGATCCACGTAACATGTTTCCTTTCTGGGATTGGGTAGGCGGTCGTTATTCGGTTTGGTCGGCAATTGGATTGCCACTGGCACTGGCGATCGGCTTCGATGGCTTTACCGAGTTCCTTTCCGGCGCGCATGCCATGGACCAGCATTTCCGCACCGCGCCGTTAGAACACAACATGCCGGTCATCCAGGCGATGATGGGCATTTGGTACCGTAATTTCTTCGGTACTTCGTCGCTCTCGATTGCCCCCTATCATCAGGACTTGCGGCGGTTCCCGGTTTACCTGCAACAACTGGAGATGGAAAGTAACGGCAAACGAGCGACCGCGGATGGCAGCTTGATACAAACAGCCACCTGCCCGATCATTTGGGGCAACGTCGGCACCAATGGCCAGCACGCCTACTTCCAGCTCATGCACCAAGGTACCGACATGGTGCCGGTTGATTTCATCGCCGTGCTTAAACCGGCGCATGCCTTGCCGGAACACCATGCCGTGCTGCTGGCGAATTGTTTCGCGCAGGCTGAAGCTTTCATGCGTGGAAAGAACGCTGACGAAGTGCGGGCCGATATGCGGGCGCAAGGCACCTCCGACGACGACATCGAGCCGCTACTTCCGCACAGGACTTTCCCAGGCAACCGCCCAAGCAATACCATTCTCATGGATGCGCTCACCCCGTCCACGTTGGGTGCCCTGATTGCCTTATATGAACACAAGGTATTCGTGCAAGGCGTCGTGTGGGGCATCAATAGCTTTGACCAATGGGGGGTAGAGCTGGGCAAGATGCTGGCAAAGAACATTGAGCCAGAGCTAACCGGCATGCCGCGTCCCGATACGCATGACAGCTCTACCAATGGCCTGATCGCGCGTGCCAGGGAAGCATTGGCACGCTAGAACGGGTATATCTCAGCGTGCTTGCACCAACTATGCGAGACATCGACAATGCGTGCATCCGTACTACAATGAAAAGCTCGTTTCCACGCTGATTCCCGTTTTCGACAATCAACTTACATCATGGCCCTGACCGATTTCGATCTGGTGCTGTTCGGCGGTAGTGGCGATTTGGCGATGCGCAAGTTGTTGCCTGCTCTCTACAACCGCGACCGCGCCAACGACCTGCCTGCGACGGCCCGCATCATTTGCGTCGGACGTCATACCTGGAGCCGCGAAGAATTCATTGGCGCCCTCGAACAGAATGCGCGACCGCATATTGCTCCCAACATTTTCAATGCCGCCGCATGGAGCGCGTTTTGCGCACGCATCGATTATGTCTCGCTCGACGCCACCGACCGGCAGACCTATTCGTCTTTGGTAGGCGCCATGCGCCCGGATACGGCAGACATGGCAGTCACAAGAGTCTTTTACCTGGCCACGCCCCCTAGCCTGTTTGCAGGAATCTGTTCCAATCTGGCCCAATGCGGCCTTGCCACAGCCGATTCTCGCGTGGTGCTGGAAAAGCCGCTCGGACGCGACCTGGCGAGCGCCAAGCAGATCAATGCCGAAGTCGGCAGCTTTTTTTCGGAATCGCAGATTTTCCGCATCGACCATTACCTCGGCAAGGAAACGGTGCAGAACCTGCTTGCGCTGCGTTTCGGCAATGTCTTGTTCGAACCGCTCTGGCGCCGCGAATGGATCTCCGACGTGCAAATCACCATTGCGGAAGAGCTCGGTGTCGGTAACCGCATGGATTACTACGAGACCGCGGGCGCGCTGCGCGACATGCTGCAAAACCATCTGCTGCAACTGCTCTGCATCGTCGCCATGGAACCGCCGGTAGCTGCCACGCCCGACGCCGTGCGTGACGAAAAACTGAAAGTGCTCCGCTCTCTCAAGAAGTTCACGCCCCATACGCTGGCGCAGAACGTCATCCGTGGCCAATACCGCTCCGGCCACGTCAACGGCGTGGCTGTGCCTGGCTATCGCAAGGAAGCCGAAGCCAATCCGAGTTCACGCACCGAAACCTTTGTCGCGCTCAAGGCTGAAATCGACACGTGGCGCTGGGCCGGCGTACCGTTTTACTTGCGCACCGGCAAGCGCATGGCGGACCAGCTTGCAGAAATCGTGGTGCGCTTCAAGTCGATTCCGCATTCCATCTTTGCCCAGCCCAACAGCAGCTTCCAGGCCAACAGCCTGATCATCAGCTTGCAGCCCGACGAAGACCTGCAACTGAACCTGATGGCGAAAACGCCGGGCGACGGCATGCGTCTGCGCCCCGTGGAGTTGGAACTCGACTTCCGCGAAACCTTCAAGATGCCGCGCATGGACGCTTACGAGCGCCTATTGCTCGACGTGTTGCGCGGCCAGCTCACCTTGTTCATGCGCAGTGATGAGTTGGAAGCAGCCTGGGAATGGGTGGAACCGATCCTGAACTACTGGGAACAGGAAGGCGTCGATCCGATCCCCTACGCCGCCGGCACTTGGGGCCCTGCTGCCGCCAGCGCCTTGATCGGGCGTGATGGCCTGCAATGGCGCGAAGAGGCGCTGCCGGAGTTGTAATGCTGCTTGATTCGATTCGTACCCAGCTCGACGCCCTATCGAAGTCGGAAAAAAAAGTCGCCCTCGCGGTACTCAAAAATCCCGATCTGGTGGTGTCCGGCAATATCACTGCGCTGGCAAAGACTGCACAGGTGTCGGAACCGACCGTGGTCCGTTTTTGCCGCGCACTCGGCCACGAAGGCTGGCACGCGTTCAAGCTCAAGCTGGCGCAAACGCTCGCCTTGGCATTGCCGCAAACGGACGAGTCGCCGCTGCAGGACGACTTGGCTGCCGACCTCGTCAACAAAATCTGCAGCCGCTCCATCAACACCCTGCTCGACCTGCGCAACAATCTCAATCCGCTGGCGATCGAAAGAGCGCTGAACGTGCTGGCAGGTGCGCAAAAAATCGAATTCTGGGGTCAGGGCACCTCCGGCATCGTGGCCGCCGATGCGCAACACAAGTTCTTTCGCTCGGGTGTCCCCACGGTGGCCTATACCGACCCGCACATTCATGCGATATCAGCCGCGCTGTTAAAACGCGGCGATGCGGTAGTCGCGATCTCCCAGCGCGGCAACAGCACGGCGCTGCTGCATAGCGTGCAACTGGCGCGCAAGGTCGGTGCGGACGTGATTGCGCTGTCGCCGAGCGGCACGCCGCTGTCGGATCTAGCCACGGTGCTGGTACCCATCGACCTCAGTTTCAATATCGATCCCTACACTCCGATCTCGGCCCGTCTGGCGCATCTGGTGGTGGTCGATATTCTGGCCGTCGGACTGGCCTTGAAACGCGGGCCGGAATTCCGCAAGAAGATGCAGAACGCGCAAAAGGCACTGCAAAAACTCGACATGCAATTTGATTCCTTCCTGCGGCATCCGCCCAAGCTATGAGCTTGATGCAACGCCCGTTGCCGACCTCCGATCCGGGTATCATGCCTGTTCACATTGACCTGACTTTACGCTCTGCCATGAACCAGCTCGAACAACTAAAGCAATACACCACCATCGTTGCCGACACCGGCGATTTCCAGGCGATGAAAGCCTTTGCGCCGCGTGACGCGACGACCAATCCGTCCCTGATTCTCAAAGCGGTACAGAAAGACGAGTACAGGCCCTTGCTGGAGCAAGCGGTGCGCGACCACGGCAGCATGCCGATCGGAGAAATCATTGATCGTCTGCTGGTGGCATTCGGCCTCGAAATCCTGAAACTGGTTCCAGGCCGCGTCTCGACCGAAACCGATGCCCGCCTGTCATTCGACACCCAAGGCACCATCGACAAGGGTCGTGCGCTGATTGCGCTGTATGAAGCCGCCGGCATTCCGCGCGAACGCATCCTGATCAAGATTGCCTCCACCTGGGAAGGCATTCGAGCCGCTGAAGTACTGGAGAAGGAAAGCATCCGCTGCAACATGACCTTGCTGTTCGCGCTGCCGCAAGCCATCGCCTGTGCCGATGCACAGGTACAGCTGATCTCCCCTTTCGTCGGCCGCATTTACGACTGGCATAAGAAATCGAGCGGCCAGGATTACACCGGCGCGGACGATCCCGGCGTGCAGTCGGTAAAGCGGATTTACAACTACTATCGCAAGTTCGGCTATAAAACCGAAGTCATGGGAGCCAGCTTCCGCAACACCTCGCAGATTACTGAACTGGCTGGCTGCGACCTGTTGACGATCAGCCCGGAGCTGCTGCAAAAACTGTCGGAAAGCGATGCGCCGGTATCGCGAAAACTGAATCTGGAAGATGCCAAGGCATCTGACCTGCCGAAGCTGACGCTGGACGAAAAATCTTTCCGCTACCTGCTGAACGAGGATGCCATGGGCACGGAAAAACTGGCCGAAGGCATCCGCCTGTTCTGTGCCGATGCGGTGAAACTGGAAAAGATGGTGGCAGCCCTGCGCTGAAGCGGATTGCGCCTCACTGCAGTCCGCTCTCATTTGCAGGCTACGACATCAGTCATGCGCCATGCGTGTCAGTCCGCAAAAGTGGAATGGCCAGCATGCTGCCTGACCAGTTCTGCCATGGCTCTTGATCGGTCGTCGTCACGTGACTCCAACCCCGCGATCACGCCGAGTCGATCAGCCGGAAGACGATTCTGACTCACCTTCCACTTGCCTTCCATCCTGGAAATGGGGATTTCAATTCCCACCAAGGCCGTAAGCAGGCGATCTGTAAAATCCTTGGGCGCATCGGCCACTTTCCATGGCCGCGCCTGACTTGCCTCATGTTCGTCGGTCAAAGCCTCTAGATGATTCAACAGCCAGTCCGCATCATCAATTAAGCGGGGATGGCCATGCGCGTGTACGACGGCATAGTTCCAGGTCGGCACGACTTTGCCGTTGAACTGTTTGCTTGGATACCAGGAGGGCGATACATAAGACTCGGGTCCCTGGAAGATAGCCACCGCCTCCACCGTATTCGAAAGCTGCCTCCAGACAGGATTGGCGCGCGGTAGATGCGCCCGCAGAGTACCGAACTGCCCATCGCTCTCTTCTATCTGGAAGGGCACATGATTCACGACCAGGCCCGTATCCGCCAGCGTCACCAGTGCGGCGAGCGGATGCGACTTCATCAAGTGGTGAAGCACCTCTATCCTGGTCTCTTCGAACTGCTGCGGAATATACATGTCACTCCTCAAAAATAGTGCTCAGACCGACTCGACGACGATCTCGGATTTGATCGAATTAGCGATGAAACACTGCTCGTGCGACTCATGATGCAACTGATCGATTTCCTGCTGCGTCGGCAAGCGTTCGCCGCTAAACACAATGTGCGGGCGAAGCGTGATACGCGTCATCGCCAGCCGGCCTTCACTGTTTTCATCCAGCACCCCAAAGGCGCGGTCAAGATAGCTATCGATGACCCACCCCTGCTTGCCCGCAAGCCACAGGAAGACCAGCATGTGACAACTGGAAGCAGCAGCCACCAGCGCCTCTTCCGGGTCCACATTGGCAGCAACCGACATCGGCAGCGGCACAATCAAGGGAGAAGAAGAGGCAGGCACCTGCACGCCGCCGTCGAAACTCCACGTATGGCCGCGACTATAGCGGTTGTCCACAAACGTCTGCTCTCCCCTGTTCCAGGAGATGGTTGCTTCATAGGTATGCATGCC
>DATLIB010000278.1:0-8864 GCA_035539595.1 Noviherbaspirillum sp. | reverse complement strand
ACTAACGTGAGGCCTCGGCCCTTGGGTTCGCTTCCCAAACAGTTTCTTCAATGTGCTTTCGCGTCAGATGCGGCTGCTTTCAGATATACCTGACACGCTTCGAATACCCGCATCACTTCTTTGCCTTATAACGTCTACGATAACCAGCTGCGAAGCCGTCTGAGTTCATCTGCATGTTATCTGGCCTCGACGACACGTACGAAATACGGAAGAATGACACGCCATCTTTCGTAGTGCATCTTTGTAAGGTCATACCACTTACTTCCGATATGCCATTTCTCCGGAAACTCGGGAGCCTGCTCAAAATTGGATGCATGCTTCCGCCCCCGTGGTCGCAATGCCGCATATGCAGACATCGCGAATTTGAATTCTTGGTCTTCTGATGATTCAACCGCAATTTGATGCAGCTTCGCCAGATGCGCTTCCCTGACATCATCTTCGGCATCCGAAATCAGTATTGCAATCCCGGCAGCAATTTGCGGCGCAACCCACGAATGTGCAACCTGCTCAACCATCGATGCCACTATTGGCTTTGCATCCGCCAACACTGCGATAGCTGTGCCGTACAGATTTACTCTCCAGTTCGCGTCTTCAATTAGCGGTCGAATCGACTCGAATTCGCCTCCAACTTGGCCTGCAATCCGCGCATACGGAGCAAGCGCATCCCAAGGCGGTGTTGGCCACCAATTCATGTTCATCAACGAAAGGTGTCGTTCAGTCAGCTTCGCATCAATGATCGCGTTCCATAACTGTTCGGTGGTAACGATGCTCAACTTGTCGCTCATGCTATGCCTAGTACAGATAACGTGTTGGATAACCAGCTGCGGGGCTGTCTGTGTTCATCTTCATGTTGGCTTTCACTTTACGAGCTTCAAGTGCCGGCGAAACTCATCTAGCTGAGCCTGATTGCCAAACCATCGCTTCGACACAATTTCGAAAAGCGCGTCGTTGTGGTAGAGAAGAATGACGTCATTATCTTCTCTTGCCTTTGTGAAGTCGCTCCACGGCCGCGCCGCTTCACCGTGTTCGCTGGCCAAGAACAATTTCTCCGCGTCCCACGAATAGGCGACGTCGACGCGGCCTTTTGTCTGTGCATAGAGGCGGCGCAATCGCGCCGGCATTGCGATTCGATTTTGAGAAAACTCGCCAATAAGCCGCCGATGCCGCATAGGGTAATGATCATTCCCCATTTTTTCGATACAGCCATGAACACCAGCGCACCAGTGACGAAGACAAGAGCCATCACCATATTCATAACGAAAGCGACTCTCCGTCGATGCACTTGATGCGCCGTGACGTATTCACCTACCGAAATTTGACCCGTAATCATTTTGTGAAAGCTAACGTTTCGGATAACCAGCAGCGAAGCTGTATGTGTTCATCTGCATGTTAGGCAACTGAACGTCGGTCGATGGCTGACACTTGATTGGCTACTTTCAATATTACTTGATCACCTTTATCGCACTCAGCAAGAAGATAGTTTCCTGACCAATTATCAAATCCAGCTGCAATAGCCACACCTTGTTTTACATAGGATGGAAGAACTCCTTCGTCAACCCCGATAACAGGAGCGCCGGATTCGTTAAAGCCTTCGCGTCTTAGCCAATCAATTGCTAAGAACCATTGATCCGTGTCGTAATCTTCGAACGTTATCCAATTGTGTCCGTTTGCAGCGGTCAATAGTAGTGGATTAGTCATAGCTGCCTAACTAGATTTATACGTCACGGTTTGACCAATAAACCGGGACAGTGATTGATAAAACATCCTGCTTGATCCTTCACAAGGCATACCCGACGCCGCTTACGGGACAACACTGAGTGTTTATATAGATTTAATTAACCGTGAAAGACGTCCCTGAAAATACTGCCTCTACAAAGCCGCCGAAGCTGCTCGACCAGCTACGCCGTTGTCTTCGGGGTTAGCACTACAGCCTGCGTACCGAGCGCGTTTATGTCTATTGGGCACGATGGTATATCCGCTTCCATGGCCTGCGCCATCCCGCCGATATGGGATCAGCCGAAATCCATGCCTTTCTGTCACACCTTGCTAACGAAAGAGACGTTTCGACCTCGACTCATCACCAGGCGCTTTGTGCGCTGCTCTTTCTGTACAAGCACGTGCTGGCGATCGAACTGCCGTGGATGGATAAGCTGCAGCGCCCGACAATGACTATGGCGCCCCACGATTCAGCCGCGTTACCCGCGACATGCGCGGGTTGAAGCAAGAGGAACGGTTTTACAGTCCCGCATCACACACGTTCCCACTCTTCAATGCCACCGGCCACCACCCTGAACAGGGCATGCGGCTGCGGGCTTGTCAGCGGCTTGTTCATGGCATACACCGCCGGGGCTCTGCTTTCCTGTTTTCTGAGCAGGTGTGCCCATTCATAGTCGAGCTGGCCTTGCTGGACGTGCAGTGGTGAGCAGGCGCCGGACTGCACGATTTTCGAGGCGTCGAACCGATAGCCGCGCCGCTCGGCTTCCTTCGCGACTTCGCGCAAATAGCAGCCGATGGCCAGCACAGCATCCGGGCAAGCGCGAAAGCGCGTCAGTTGCGGATGAAATCGATATCCCTTGGTCTGGCCGAGCAATACCTTTTGCGCCAACAGGCCTTCGCGCCATAGCGCGACCAGGCCCATGGGGTCAAGGTACTGGGGATGGAGGGACCACAGACGCATCGATTGACTCCGCTTTTCAAGGGCGATGAGGAAGCCGCCGGCTAACCGGCATAGGCGCGCTTGAGTGCCGCAATGTCGATCTTCTTCATTTGCAGCATGGCCATCATGGTGCGTTGCGCCTTTTCGGCGTCGGGGTCGTTGAGCATGTCGAGCAGGACGCCGGGAATCACGTGCCATGACACGCCGTACTTATCCTTGAGCCAGGCGCATTGCTGTGCTTTTTCATCGCCGCCGGCGGAGAGTTTGTCCCAGTAATGGTTCACTTCTTCCTGTGTGTCGCAATGGATTTGGAACGACACGGCTTCGTTGAATTGGAACACCGGGCCGCCGTTGAGCGCGGTGAACGTCTGCCCGTCCAGTTCGAACGAGACGGTCATGACGGTGCCGGCCGGCTTGCCATGCACCTCATATCCCGCCTCTCCATAGCGCGAAATATGCACGATCTTTGAATTGGGAAAGATGCCGGTATAAAACGTCGCCGCCTCTTCGGCCTGGTCGTCGAACCACAGGCAGGGAGTGATTTTTTGCGTGCCTAGCATGATGTGCCTCCTGGGATGATGGATGAGGGCGGGATTCCGCGCCCTCTGTTTGGACAAGTCGCCGACCGCAATGACGCTTCGTTACTGGAGGTGCCAATCGATTTTGCGCAAGGTCACACCGCCGGCGGCGATGTCGAATTCTCTCTTGAAGAGAAACAAGCGACCGCCGATGGTTCTGCCGAATAAAAACACGAAGTACTTGTTTTGATCGCCCTCGGTAATCCCCAGATGCGGCTCCACAAAATCGTTGTTTTCATAGAACGCATTGAGTTGTCCGGTGATCTCGCTTTTGGTTCGGTACGTGTCTCGCGCCGTATAAATGTATTCCTGCTCGCCCTGTCGGCTGGCCGTCACGCCGGTTTCGCCGAAAATGTAATTTCTGGCAAAACCGTCGTAGATGACCGCCTGCAAGTCCAATGCCATGGAAGGCGCAGCGTTCTGGAAACCGATCTGGAAAATCTTGGTGCCTTGCGCCAGCAGCTGCTTGTATTCCTGCCGTATCGCGTGCGGGAGATACGTATCCTTTTCAAAGAATGCGATGGCCTCCTTATCTTCGCCTCGGCATGCGAACAGGGTGATGCCGGGGCTGAAGTAGGGTAGCAAGCTCAGTTCATTGATGCGCTTTTGTTCCGCCAGCTGATGCTGCGAAGTGATGCGCAGCGTGCGCGTTTCCAGCGTGTACCAAAAAATCACCGCAGCCAGCCCGATCTGGACCAGATAGTAGACGTTTTCCATGACTGCTTTTTCACACTCCATATGATTGATCCGTTTCATCTCAACGAGGAATCTCAGCAGCGGTAATGCCGGGTTGATCCGCACATTTGCCGGCAGGCATCGAAGAATAATGCAATTTTCTCGAAACAAGCTCATTCGTCGCGTGGCGAATGAAACCCGATGGCATCAAAGTGCCTTCCCCAGGCGCAGCAAGAAGCGTTTCGCCAGGCAGTCGAACAACTTCAGCGGGAACGTGGCGGTGGCCGCCTACGCGGCGAAGACATTCAGCAGTTGCTGGTGCAGCAGTTCGCCGTCGAGTACAGCTTGAACGGTGTGTACGATTTGCTCAAGCGCCTGGACATGGTGTGGATTTCAGCGCGCGCGGTGAGTCCCCAGGCCGATCCAGTGGCATAAGCGGAATTCAAAAAAAACTTTGCCTGGAAAGTCCAGGCGGTTCTGCCAGCAGACATTCATCCTGAGCAGGTCGACATCCCCGAAGCAATTCGTTCTCTTTGTTCGCGCAGCTGGGCCAGGCGTCGCGCCACTTATACTTGCGCGACGCCTAACTTCACCTCCGCCTCCGTCAGGTTATGACGCGGGTTCGGTATAAGGCCGAATGGCATCCATAACTCGCTCTCTTCGCAAAGGATCGCCTCGCAACTGTTCTTGCGTAGGTGCGCCAATGGATATAGTAGAGATGCATTCTTGCATCAACTCTCTTCCTTTTCGAAGGTCGTCTGCTGCTTCAGTTGCGTCTGGACTTGGTAGAACCGAGTAGTCGGCTGGGCTCATACCATAATCATCCCGTAGGTTAAGGAGATCGGCCCATTGTTGGTCGTCAATGCCTAACTGCGTTCTGGCAGCATTTACCTCAGCATCAATACCATCCATCGGTTCTGCCGCCTCACGTGCAAATACAGCATAGAGCGTGTGAGCTATCGTGCGCTGAGGCCGTGCTGTCTCGGTCGACAAACCATCTGAAGTAGTTGCCGAGGATATCTCTTGTTGCAGCATTCGCAGGTCCTGAGAATGCGCAAGATCATCACCAGGATTACATATCAAGGCAAAGCTTAGTGGCGAGATGTTATACGTCTTGCATGCGGCAATGCCACTTTGTACAAATCTTTCACTCGTATAGCCTTCGCTCTTGCCCGGTTCACTCGGATGAGGCGATGCCGGCACTGCAGGGCGATGCCAATGTGGATCCACGTTCGTGAAATCAGGTTCATCAAGTGTTCCCAAGCTGTTGGTGGCAAGGTTCGTATTAACAGTGTCGATGATCCTATTTTGGGCGGCGTGATCAGGTTCGACTAACCAGAGGCCCGATTGTGGCCGGTCATCATTGTGCGGCTGAATCGCTTCGTACATGCTTCGAATCATGATTGCCTTTGTTGTGTCCATGAATGGGGGAGGCGTACCGTATAAACGGTTCACCGCATACCCGCCCCGCAGAATCATGAAGCGTTTGGCATTGCTTGTTTGGCTGTGCGTTTCATACACTTGGTGATCGAAGTAAGCATGATCGCCTGAAGCGGTGCGCATCGATATCGCATTGGAGCCAGCTCCAGCGAGTGGAAAATCCACACGTCCCTCTTTCGCTGACAATCGCGCAAGGTGAGGATTTTTTTCGCGGCCCGAGGTTGTTCCGAACTCGTAATCGCCGCTCGCTCCGCTAGTGAGAATCGCTCCGTCAGGCAAAAATTCAAAGTCATTCGCGCGAAGGCTTCCGCTTGGAGCACCGGTATTGCTAACCACCATATGACCGTGGCTGAACCATTCTTTCTTCGACGCTGCGAGTGCCTTGACAAGCTCCTCATCGTCTCGCGCACCGCCCCGGGCTACTACGCGCTCAAGAGTCGCCCGATCTACCGGGATGTGAAGTTTTCCGGTTTTTTGGTTCGTCGAATTCGCTTCCTGATCTTTGTATGCTTGCAAAAGTGCTTTCGGATCAATATCCCAAATGTATACATCGTGACCTGATTGAAGCTGTGGTTGTGCCTTCGCCGCCACCACGCCATAGCCCAGCAGCAAGGTTTCCTTTGGGCGTTGAGCGATGGCCTCCGGCTCACCTATCATGTCGAGCAACTGGTTTGTCGCTAACCAGACGTCTTGCCCAATCGAGAATCCTTCGAATTTTTTTGCCGGACTCTGCGCCATATTGATGGTGCGCGGGAGGATGGGGGCCGGCTTTCCTTGCGCTATTGCCTCTTGTTCTGCTTGGGCGAGGGCTTTTCCACCTTTGATAATATCCCCTTCCGTATGCGCAACCATTGGGCACAGATTAGAGATAATTCTGTATTTTTCGCGCATCTGCGCATCATCGGACTGTTGCAGCGTGATAAGTGCTTTTCCGACTTTGAAACCTTCGTCAACAAGCAAGATATTTGGCTTGGAGTGGTCAGACGACCCATCCGCGTATGTACGCAATTGCTTAATTTGTTGCTCAAGTGGCATGCCTGTCAAACCAAATGATTGGTCAAGAAATTCAACAAGAGGCTCGATGACAGGATTTCGTGAATGACGCAAGTCGTAAGCATTGTCATACATCTGTACACCCATTCGACTGAGTCTGTCGAGTACCAGCGCACGCGCTCCGGTCTTTGGGAAATACGATAATTTCTTTGGCTTAAGTCCTAGCTCAAATAGGCCACGTGCCTGGGTTTCGTCATGATCAAAGGCATGCTGGGCTTGAAATACATGAACATCAGCAAAAGGCTGCTGTGGCTTTAGTTCGTCAATCACTGCACGAGTCGCAGGCATATTCATCTTTGGTCGCCGGGACGATCGAGAACACAAACGCATGTATTCAACTGAATGTGCTTCCTTGATGTTCCGCGGCAGCGGAGAGTCGGCGGGACGGACCTCGCCGTCTTCCATCAATAGATGCCCCATCAATAAGTCCAGTGCGGGATCCTTTTTCCGCTCGCGCGCAAGCGTAACCTTGCATATTTCACCGGAGTCCAACGGACTATTTGATGGGCTTAACCGTCCACTTCCGATCATTTCGGCTAAAGCCTCGCCGATTGTATACGTCGTCACCGAGTTACCTCGGCTATAGGCGCGAACGAGAGTAGAGAGTGTCTGATGGTCGTCTGTGGCAGCTTGACTCTGTGCCTCAATAGCATTGCGTACATCGACTGGGATATCCCGAAGACCTTCAAGTGCATTGGCGATTTCATTGAAACGGATGAACGGTTTCTGCTGAAATGACTGTAATACATTACGAGAATGATTCGACGAGGATGCGGCACCGGTTCGACCAATTTCAAGTGGACTTGGCCTCTTTTTGTTCATTTTGAGTAACTTCTTCTGCATTGCACTTTTTTCGGGTTGTCCCCCTAAAGTTTTAGGATCTATTGCAGATGATGATGGAGCTCCTTCCTGCACCGCAGCATGACGAGCAGGGGCATTTTCCAAACGAGGGGCAGGAGCGGTGGTTTGGGTGCTAGTGGTTTCGGTGCTTATAAGGCCGAGACAGCTTCCAAGGCAATTTTTCAGAATAGGAGTCATTTTTTTTGGCGTGTGAATTTAACGACTGCGACAAAGTTTCTCCACTGCTTTCAGGCTAATTCAAAAGCGATGGCAAGGTCGCTGTAGTGTGGAAAAAACAATAATGAGTGATTGTTGGTTATGCCAAGTTCCATCATAGATAGCGATAAATTCCCATCAATCCAAAAAATCGGGCGCATGTAAACGAGGTTTACCGCAGCAGCGTTACCAGTGACCGTAATGCTGCTGCGTAAATTGCAACTGGTGACAGGTATCTCATACCAATCCCCCTTTACAACGTGACGTTATAAAGGGGAATTGGTATCAGTCGTTGTCGATGGCTGGCAAACACCTTGCTTGCTGCAAGCAAGGTATGCGCTACACAGGAGACGACGATGCATTTACAACCCCACGATGTGCAGGCAGTCCACATTGCGCCGGATGGTCTGGAAGGATTGCTGGGCATGTGCGACGCGCCCAGGGGCGTGGTGATGTTTGCGCATGGCAGCGGCAGCGGCCGTTTCAGCCCGCGCAACAACCATGTTGCAGCCGGTTTGCGGCAGGCGGGGTTGGCCACGCTGTTGCTGGACCTGCTGCGCCCGGAAGAGGAAGCGGTGCGTGCCAAGGTCTTCGATATTCCGCTGTTGGCGGCACGACTGGCGAGCGCGACGCGATGGGCGGCACAACAGCAGGAACTGGCACGGCTGCCGGTCGGCTACTTCGGTGCCAGTACCGGTGCCGGCGCCGCGCTACTGGCGGCGGCCGATCCCGACTTGGAGATCGCCGCCATCGTTTCCCGCGGCGGTCGGCCCGATCTGGCTGGCACGGCGCTGAGCCAGGTACGCGCCCCGACCTTGCTGATCGTCGGCGGCCTCGATACGCAGGTCATCGCCCTGAACCGGCAGGCACTCGCGCAGTTGCCCGGGGAAAAAGAACTGCGCATCGTGCCGGGCGCGAGCCATCTGTTCGAAGAACCGGGCACGCTCGATGAAGTTCTTGCGCTGGCGATCGACTGGTTCGCGGATCATATTCCGGCCAGCGCCATGCCGGGACAAGCGAGGCACACACCCACGCAAAAGCCGCTCTTCTAAAAGCCTATCGCTCCTTATTTTTTGCGTAGGGCGGCGGTGAGCGAAGCGAACCCCAACATTCCACCGGCCATGTCACTGCAAGCGCCGCTGTTGGATTTCCTTCGTCCACCCAAGCTACCCGACAATGAAGGCGCAATCCGCTTTAATGGACCGTCCTGCCGGGACCCAACAACCATGCGGTCATGTCCCGTGCCGACAAGGGCTTGGAGATGAGAAACCCTTGCAATGCAGTGCAACGGCTTTTTTTCAGGAAAGCCGCTTGCTCGTCCGTTTCCACACCTTCCGCGATACTCTCCAGCCCCAGCGCATGGGACAGATCCAGCACGGCTTTAATGACGGCACAGCCTTGGAGAT
>DATLIB010000277.1:0-4639 GCA_035539595.1 Noviherbaspirillum sp. | reverse complement strand
CCCCTGGTCGCCGGCAACCAGGTCACTCTGCTGGACGACGGTCCCGCCACCATGCGCGCCATGATGGCCGCCATGCGCGGCGCGCGCGATCACATCAATCTCGAAACCTATATTTTTGAAGACGACCAGGTCGGGCGCGCGCTGGCCGACCTATTGCTTCAGAAAAAATCTGCGGGTGTCACGGTCAACCTGATCTACGACAGCGTCGGCGCACTAGGCACGCCGCGCACCTTCTTCGACCGCTTGCGCCAGGCTGGCATCCATGTCCTGGAATACAACCCGATCAATCCCCTGCAAGCGCGCGGCAGATGGGACATCAACCAGCGCGATCACCGCAAGCTGCTGGTCGTGGACGGACGCATCGCCTTCACCGGCGGCGTCAATATCAGCAAGGTATACGGCAAGAGCGCCATCCTGCCCAGCAAGCGGCGACGCAACATGCCGCCGCCCGATGCGGACCAGGCGGCATGGCGCGATACGCACATGCAGATCGAAGGGCCGGCGGTGGCGGAATTCCAGAACATGTTTCTCGATACCTGGCACCGCAAGACCGGCCAATCGCCACCGCAGGCAGACTACTTCCCCGCGCTGACCACGCAGGGCAACGCGCTGGTGCGCGCAATCGCCAGCACGCCAGAGCGGGCCGACCATGCGATCTACAAGACCTATCTCTCCGCCTTCTCCCATGCCGACCAATACATCCACCTGACCACCGCCTATTTCGTGCCGGACCGCCACATGGTGAAGGCCATGACCGCCGCCGCCCGGCGCGGCGTGGACGTGAAGATCATCTTTCCCAGCTTTAGCGATGTCAGTCTCATCCTGTACGCCGGCCGCTCGTACTACGATGCGCTATTGGCCGCCGGCGTGCGCGTGTACGAACGCAAGACGGCGATGCTGCATGCGAAAACCGCTGTCATCGACGGCGTCTGGTCCACCATCGGCTCGACCAACCTGGACATGCGCAGCTTCCTGCACAACGATGAACTCAATGCGGTGATCCTCAATGTCGATTTCGCGGAAAAGATGGAAGCGCTGTTCGAGCGCGACCTGCAGGAATCGACGGAAATCACGGTCGAGGCATGGCGCCGGCGGAGCTGGCATCACCGAACCAAGGAATGGATGGCGCGCCTGTTCGAATACTGGTTATGAGACAGACGAACGCGGCATCAGGTGAAACGTCTCTGTGAAAAATGAATTACCTCCAAGCGCAAGACGCGTGTCGGCGACCAACGCCTGTACCAGGCTACGCTCGCCGCCCCTCATTTTTCATCCGTAGGTTGGCGGTGAGTGAAGCGAACCCCAACGTTCACCCGGCTACGTCCTCGCGAACGCCGCTGTTGGGTTTCCTTCGTCAACCCAACCTACTCGAAAATGGAACAGCGACGCCCCTTCTTCTACAGCTGGGCCGGCACTTCCTTGACGAGATTGCGCATGAAGTGCATCCGCTCGGAGGCGGGACGCGACTTCTTGACGGTGGCGACATGGGTATCGATGGCAATAGATTTCTCGCCCCGCCACCGCAGCGCCACATCGGCCATCGCGCCCAGCGCCTCATCGAACTGCTTGGCCGTAGTCGTGTCGAGATTAAAGTCCCGGCCCAGCAAAATGCGTCCAGTCGCTGGCGACACCATCACGGCTTGATTGGTCGTAGCATGCAGCGCCATATTGGTGGTTAACAAGGTGCGATAGATTTCCCTGGCATTTTCTTTGGGAACGGGGCCAAGATCGCAATAGACATAGACCAGCCCGGGATCCTTGCTGTCGTCATGCTTGAGCGCAAACAGCACGCCATCGACATTGAGCGGCGCACCTTGCACAATCTGGTCAGCGGCGTCCAAACCCGCCAGCCGGCAATAATCGGAGATCAAGGTAAAGAATCTTTTTTTAGACATGCTCTTCTCTCCTTAGCTTCGGCTCGCTTGGTCTGGTTTTTTCAGGATATTTTCCTGCCAGGCGACCGCTTCCCGCCCCATGATGCGAATCACGCTATCGAGTTTTTCCGCCGTCAACTGCTTGAGTTGCAGCCGGGTGCTGCTTATCACCTGATCGGTTTCCGGACATAAGGCCATCATCGACGAGCTGCCATCGTGGCGCAGTAAATTTGCCTGCAATAAAGCGAGATACACACGCTCTTCTTCGCCCTCCTCCACCTCGCCCACATCGCACCACACACAGAGAATGCCGGGCCAACGTTGCGGCGCATAGCTGAGCCTGAAGTCGATGCCATCGACCGTGAATTCCGCGCCTTCGAGAATCGATTCCGGATCCCGGAGTTGCGCCAGCAAACAATAATCTGCCAGCAGCTCGACATATCGCTTTTCTTCAACGGTCAGGCCAGGCGCCCCCACTATGGGCGTGCCGTTCTTCGCACTACTGGATGCGCGTAGCGTTCGTTCCATTGTTGTCATGCCGATTGCCCCTGACTGGTTTGGGACGGCCTGATTTTCTGCGCCTCTGGAAGCGCTTGATTGAATTCGGCGAGATGCGCACTCAGATTGCTGCGCAGTGCCGTGTCTTTGATGCTGGGCAAGGCATCGGCTAATGCTTGATAGCAAGGGATAAAGTCTTCTTTACTTTCTTGCAAACCGAGATAGTGAAGTTGTTCAAATGCCTCAGGTGCTGGCGTCCCGTTAATCTGTGCCAACACATCGGTCACAACATAGTGTGCGCGTGCCGCAGCTGATTCTGCCCTTTCTGCTTCCTGTACCGCCTGTGCCGTCAGGGCAGGATCTGCTTCCCGTACCGCCTGTGCCGCCTTTGCCTGCGCCGCGTCTACCAATTGGACTGCCCAAGCGGTCTGATTCAGTACCAGCGGTGCTTGCTGCGTTGCCAGCGTTGCCAGCGCTGCCTGTGCCGGATCCACGCTCATTGCAGCCTGCAACTCCATGACCTCGATATCACTCGCCACATCTCCAGCCATAGTCCGTACACGGTGTGCAACCTGCCCTATCAGTTCCACATTAAATTGTTCTTCCGTCAGTTGGGCGACATTGACCTTCATCTGCGTTAAAAAGGCGCTCAGGATTGTGCGTTGTTCGTCCTTGTTCAAACCAGGAACCGCTGTGACGAGACCGTGCCAGCCCGGTGCGTTGTCTGTTGCGCTTGCCAGTTTCTCGAGGCCAGAGCCCTGCGCATCGATATTATCCAAGGCCTTGGTCATTTCTCTCACCAAGGCAGTACGAATGGGGGGACGGGGGGGAATGACCTTGGCACCGGGCCGGAACGAGCTTGGCTGCGCAGGCAGGGAACCTGCTACTGCCTGAATGATTTTCGCTTTGCCCGCGTTAGAAAATGGCGTCATTTGTACCGGCTGCATAGCGCTTGATATCCCGCCAAGGTCCCCGTCCCTCAACATGTTGCGGAACAACTTATAGGCTTTATGCTGCATGTTGTCGCCGCTGTTGGTCGGACTGGAATGGAAATCCGGTATGGCCTTGCCCAACAGACTCGCCAGCTCCACCCGCTCTTTTTCACTTGGTATGGGGGATAGCGGAACTTCCCGTTGGACCCCGTTCACTATTTTAATCATCCGTGAAGTTTGTGGCACCTGATGTGAAGCTGCGGTCACTGCCTCCAGCACAGCCCTTTGTGTCTCAACGGACCGCATGTCACCGACTGCGCCCAACATCAAAGCAAGCGCCGAGAGACGTGTGCTCGAGGGCGTCGGCGTAGTGGTAATGGCAGTTCGCACCATATCTATCGCTTCGTTCTGTCGGCCTGGGCTGCTTTTTAGTTCACTTAGCCGGCGACTCAAGCTTACCGCCAAGGCGGAACGTGCTGCATTGTTCTCCCAGGACAAATCGGACAACCCCTGACGTAGGCGCGAGTGATCCATAGGGCCCGTATTCGCCCCAAAATTTTTAACTCCCTCCAAATCAGTGTTGGCGAGAGTGTCGGCCTGGATCGCGTGAAACTTATCCAAGCGGAATTCGGGTCGTATCTCACGCCGTCCTTCTGCATTCACTTGAGTGAATTTTTCCATTTGCGCTACTGGATCTTTGGCAGATGCGACCGAATTCGTTATTGCATTCAGTCTTTGTTCACTGGTAGGCAGGACTGTAATGACGTCTTTAATGAGGTCTTTCTGGCTTTCACGTTCAGATCGGGTTTGAACTGCGCCTAACGGATTCTCCGCCGGGTTGCCGACAGAAACAGCGCGGTGGCTTTGCGAAGCAGGCACAGAACTTTCCGCTGCTGGCGCGGAGCTGTCCGCTGCCCGGGCAGAGGGCGCTTGCGTCGTTGCCGGGGAAGGATCTCTTGCAATGTTCACCATGGATGCACCTGTTCGTTAATAAAAAAGCCGCATGCTTTTCAATCGCCGTGCTTTAACCATTTGACAAATGGCTTGTCTTTTTGGCGACATGACATTGGCCCCATTGGCGGCGACGCAAATTGGGACATTACCGATAAGTAACGCCAGTTCCTTTCCGGTTCCATGTCCTGCCTGCTCTCGCCACAAGCAAGCCGATCTGCGGGGATGCGTAAGAACCTCCCCGTGAACCAAACGGCGATTTCCGTATCCCATTACCAATGCGATAAGACGAAACGTTTCGGCGATGAATTTATCGAAGACCAGGCCGGCACTGGGAGTGTCAGGCGTGCTGGGAGCGTTGGGCGCACTTTTGCTAAGCGCATG
>DATLIB010000276.1:0-2381 GCA_035539595.1 Noviherbaspirillum sp. | reverse complement strand
TAATCATTGACTCGCGCTGCAACGAATCTGAATGTTTCGCAAAACTTTCGTATATCACTTTCCCCCCCATCTCTACTTCGAAAAGTAGCCACCATGTAGCAAGACTTGAGATTGCAGTATTACGCGTGTTTCCTTGTGGTCAAGTATAGGCTCAAATTTCTTTTTAGAAAAAGATTTTTTCTCGACTATTAGTACAACGCGGCGACGAATACTTGGTCAGAAAACGGTGGCGAACAATGGGCAGGTATTGACACGCACATAAATTTGCGACAGAAGGACGATTTGCTACGTGAACCAGACGATGTCGCTGGTATGTGTGCATATTGGCGCTTCAGTGAGGGCGACGTTGAAGGGAATGGGATGGGTCCGCTGAATACACACCGCGTTTCATCAGCGCCTGGCGCTGCTCTTCGGTACTGCAACCGTCGATGAAACAATACCCGCTATGAGTGACGCGTAGATGCCTGCGTCCAGCGCGCTTCCTGAGCGACATGCGAAACACCATGCGCGTCCACACTGGCGGCATGTCTTTCCTGGCTCGTGCGCCAACTCGCCGGCGGCAGACCGAATTCACGCTTGAACGCCCGGCTGAAGGCAGCCTCGGAATCGTAACCGACCGTGCTCGCGACCTCGGTGAGCGATTGGCTTCCGCTGCGCAGTGCGCGCGCAGCCATGCGCAAGCGCCAGCACGCGAGATATTGCATCGGCGGCTGGCCGAGCAAATCGGTAAATCGTTGTGCAAGCGCTGAGCGTGAAAGCCCGACATTGCTGGCGAGTTCGTCAACAGTCCAGGGATGCGCAGGATGTGCGTGCAGATGCGACAGTGCACGCCCCACATAGCGGTCACGCAACGCGGCAAGCCATCCCTTTTCATCCATCGGCAGCGTATCGATGCAGCGCCGTAGCGCTTCGACGAACAACAACTCCGAAAGTTTGGCGAGCACCATGGCAGTCCCTGCCTGCGGTTCGGCCGCTTCGACGGCGGCAAAGTCGAGTGCCGATGTCAGCCACGCCGACTCGACGCCTCTGCCCACATCGGCCTTGAACAATCGCGGGAGCGAAGTCAGTAGCGGATTGCTCAAAATTTCATCACAGGTAAGAAAGCCGCAAACGAGACGGGTGGGCGCACCGCCACCGCCGTACACGATGCGCATGATTTCTCCCGGATGCGATTCGAGATGCTCTGCCAGAAGTGGCGCCGCGGGTGTCGGCTTCAGATCCAGGTCACTGCCCATGAAATGCGCATCCCCTTGTGGAATCACCAGAAGCTCGCCAACCTCGACGCGTATTGCAGAGCATTTATCATCGGCAAGTCGTGCCCAGCAGCCACCTTCGACGACAAGATGAAACGACACCACCCGATCCGAGCGCGGCAGGAAGGCGGCGCAGATTTCACTGTCTGCCTGGCTGACCAAACACCAAGGGTTTGTGAATTCACCGCTGAGATAAACCGCGCCGCTCAGTTGCACGGCGCGCAAGACATCAGAAAGCGTATCCATGGCCAACTCTTTCCAAATCCGGCGTCTCGGGCAAGAAAGCTGGACGCCCGATCATTCACTATGAAGAACCAAAGATCGATACTTTTATTGTGTTCTCCATCAAACCGGGATGCGAGTACCACTGCATTAGCAAGACAAGTGCCAAGCAAGAAGAAAATGCCGCATGCGCGCGCCAGCGAAACACCTTGTCTGGTCAGAGGCAATGCTTTGCGGCGATGCTGTCATCAACCGCCAAGGTGACACGCAAAATGCCGGGTTTTCAAACTCACACTGTTCCCTCTTCTTTACCAGGAGTATCGTCATGACCGCAGTCACTTCCGCACCCGAGATCGATCTCGCCACCGTTAAAACCCGCCAGCAAGCTGCCTGGGCCACAGGCAACTATGCCGTCGTTGGCACCACGCTGCAGATTGTCGGCGAGAACCTATGCGAAGCGCTCGACCTGCATTCCGGCACCCGCGTGCTTGACGTTGCCGCAGGCAACGGCAATGCCACACTTGCCGCCGCCCGCCGCTGGTGCGACGTCACCTCCACCGATTATGTGCCCTCCCTGCTCGAGTCCGGTCGGGCCCGTGCACAGGCTGAAGGTCACACGATCCAGTTTCAGGAAGCCGACGCCGAGAACCTGCCATTCCCCGACGCATCGTTCGACGTGGTGATGTCCACCTTCGGCGTAATGTTCACCCCGGATCAGGAAAAGGCGGCAGCCGAACTCGCGCGCGTCTGCAGGCCCGGCGGCAAGATCGGCTTGACGAACTGGACGCCCGAGAGTTTCATCGGGCAAGTGTTCAAGACCATCGGCAAGTACATCCCGCCCGCACCGGGCGTCAAATCTCCGGCGTTATGGGGCACGAACGCAAGGCTGGAAGAGCTCTTCGACAA
>DATLIB010000275.1:0-7450 GCA_035539595.1 Noviherbaspirillum sp. | reverse complement strand
GGGACCGGCATAACGTCGCTTCGACCGTACCGCCTGTTGTGTTGCCAACCATATATCGAAAAGACGCAAACTAAAGCGCGTTGAAGCACCGCCGCAGGCGTTGACAAATCATGTACATCCTATTAAATCGATTTTTTTGACCTATTAGGGTGAGTTAAATCAAGCACTTATCTTTGGTGTGCCACTGCATCATTGATAACTTAGATAGATCAAACCGATATGATGGCCGACATGAAACGATATCCGCAGACGCTGGCCGTAGCAGGCGCGTTGCGGCGTTGCTCGCGGCTTGCAATGCATCCCGCGATGACCGCCAAAATGCACAACTAATTACTGTGCGCCCCCTTACGCACTCCATGTGCGAAGCCGATCAAGCCAGCGCCGTATCGCCGCCCGTTCCCTGCATCCTGTACGGTAAAATGCCCGCAACCCCTTTCTTGACAAAGCATTCCCCATATATCCATTCATGAGCAACGATCCTAAAACCACTGTCGACAACGCACCCGCCTCCAACTTCCTGCGCGGCATCATCGAAGCCGACATCGCTTCCGGCAAATACGCCAACCGCAAAGACCCCAACGGCAATCCGCTGCCGTCTGTAATCACCCGCTTCCCGCCGGAGCCGAACGGCTACCTGCACATCGGTCACGCCAAATCGATCTGCCTCAACTTCGGTCTTGCACGCGATTTCGGCGGTCGCTGCCATATGCGCTTCGACGACACCAATCCGACCAAGGAAGAACAGGAATACGTCGATGCCATCCTCGACGCCGTCAAATGGCTCGGCTTCAACTGGAAAGACGACAGCGGCGACCACCTTTACTTCGCCAGCGACTACTTCGACCAGTTCTACGCCATGGCCGAATACCTGATCACCGCCGGCCACGCCTATGTGGACAGCCAAAGCGCCGACGACATGGCCAAGAACCGCGGCAATTTCGGTGAACCCGGCAAGAACTCGCCCTTCCGCGACCGCCCGACAGCCGAATCGCTGGATCTCTTCCGCCGTATGAAAGCCGGAGAATTCAAGGACGGCGAACACATCCTGCGCGCCAAGATCGACATGGCCTCGCCCAACATGAACCTGCGCGACCCTGCGATCTACCGCATCCGTCATGCGCATCACCACCGCACGGGCGACAAGTGGTGCATCTACCCGATGTACGACTACGCGCATCCGATCGAAGACGCCATCGAAAACGTCACGCAATCCTTCTGCACGCTCGAATTCCAGGACCACCGCCCCTTCTACGACTGGGTGTTGGAACGCCTCGCCGAAGGCGGCTTCTTCAGACAGGCGCTGCCGGAACAAACCGAATTCGCGCGCCTCAACCTGACCTACGCCATCACCAGCAAGCGCAAACTCAAGCAACTGGTCGATGAGCGCATCGTCGATGGCTGGGACGATCCACGCATGGCCACTATCGTCGGCATCCGCCGTCGCGGTTACACGCCGGAATCGATCCAGCTGTTTTGCGAGCGCATCGGCGTCGCCAAGTCTGACAGCTGGATCGACATGAGCACGCTCGAAGGCGCCCTGCGCGACGATCTCGACGCCAAAGCCCCGCGCGCCATCGCTGTGCTGCGTCCGCTCAAGCTCATCATCGACAACTTCCCCGACAACTTGGTCGACGAATGCAGCGCCCCAGTCCATCCGCATCATCCGGAACGCGGCCACCGCAACTTCCCGATCAGCAAGGAATTGTGGATCGAAGCGGAAGACTTTATGGAAACGCCGACCAAAGGCTACTTCCGCCTTTTTCCCGGCAACAAGGTACGCTTGCGCTACGGCTATGTAGTCGAATGTACCGGTTGCGACAAGGATGACAACGGCAATGTCATCGCGGTGCACTGCAACTACTTCGCTGACAGCAAGAGCGGCACAGAAGGCGCCAATAACTACAAGGTCAAGGGAAACATCCATTGGGTCAGCACGCACAATGCGCTGGAAGCCGAAGTACGCTTGTACGACCGGCTATTCACCGATGCCAACCCGGATGCGGGCGGAAAGGATTTTCTTGCTGCGTTGAATCCGAACTCCAAGGAAGTGACGACAGCTTACCTGGAACAAGGGATGAAGCATGCGCTGCCCGAGGATAAGTTCCAGTTCGAGCGGCATGGATACTTTGTGGCGGATCGTGTTGACTCCGCACCGGGGAAACCGGTTTTTAACCGGGCAGTGACGTTAAAGGATAGTTGGGGGAAGTAAGCGACTAGCGACAAACTTTGACAAACTTTTAGCCCGCGCCAGCGGGCTTTTTTCTTTTTTATTGGAAGAGGCCCTCCCCCTACATCGCACCGCATCACACCGCCAGTGGACGTAAAAAAATTGGGGTAAGCAAAGCGTACCCCAATCTCTTTACTACCGGCTGTGACTGCCTCCCCGGTCGATTCCTAAAAACGGAACCGACGTCGAACCGCATCTCTCAAGCGGACTTCTCACTGTTCAGCTTTCTGATGACTTCTGCTGTTTTTTGGATGGGGTGAAGTACACCGGGAATGAAACTGGAAATCGGGTTTTCACTGAGCCACTTATTAAACGTTTCATCATCGCCATTAGCAACTTCAGGAGGAATGTTTTGTTTGCGGGCCTTGGTGGCCGCTTCCAATACATGCACCGCAAACAAGAGTTCACTATAGTCCATCGGAGCTTCCTTTCAAATCGTTATTGCGGAATAGCAATTATGCCGCACATAAAGCAGATTTATGCACCATTAAGCTGCTTCATGAGGAGGGAAAGTCCACTTTCCTGGTTCATCGCGCGCTGGATAAACTGGGCACTTTGCTCCTGCCCGCCTTTACTCCCCAGTTGAATGCGATAACGGGCAGCGATCGATTCCAGACTGGAACCTCGCGAGGAATGGGGATTGGGCAGCGGTTGGACCTGGTCTGCCTCGGTTTCTTTTTTATTGAACAAAGGTGAGCGATTGAGCGATTGCAGCCTCGCCATGGTCGATTGCGATTTAGTACTGCCTGGGCTGGGAGCGCCTGCTTTAAGCCAGGCCTGTACGACTTGGGAAACATCGGTAAAACGGGCAAACAGGTTACCCAGCGTCGCCGGGTTGGCCTCGGTCAACGCCAGGCGGGACCATAGCATGAGCTTGGCGGGAGAGCCGCTCAGAATGCTCACGGTCACGGCCGGAGCGCTCTGCTGGTAACGATTGATTGCCATCAACAATGCCAGCGCCGGGGCTGATAGGGACAGTGGCGCCCCTGTGCCCGGGAAGCAAAACAGGTTAATGAATCCTTGTTGCGTGCCGACCAGTTCAATCTCGGTAGAACCGACCGTGACCGTACAAAAGCCGCTTTCACCGATCATGTCTGCATTGACTCCCAAACCCAGTTGTTGGAGCAGACCACAGACGACAGTATTGAATTGCGTATAGAGCATGTCTTCTTATTGCGCTACAAAATGATTGAACGAGTGACACGCTAGCCGGACTATTGCATACGTGCAGGCCGATGTTCCGAATAACAGCATGTTGTTTGTGTTTCAACATCACTCAACAACCGGAACCACCGACGCCAAAGTGTACCGCGCATCAAGGAATTCAAGGCTTAATCCCGTTTCGGAATTTCAAGCCCCTTTGCCACTGCCGGACGTGCAAGGAACGCCTCGAGCGCACGCGTCACATGCGGAAAATCCTCAATACGCACGAGTTCGCCCGCCGCATAAAAGCCGATCAAATTGCGTATCCAGGGGAAGGTGGCGATATCGGCAATGGTGTACGCGTCACCCATGATCCAGGTGCGCGCTGAAAGCCGTTGGTTGAGTACCCCGAGCAGGCGCTTCGATTCAGCCACGTAGCGGTCGCGTGGGCGCTTGTCTTCGTAGTCCTTGCCTGCGAATTTATGAAAAAAGCCAAGCTGGCCGAACATCGGTCCGATGCCACTCATCTGGAACATCAGCCATTGGATGGTTTCATAACGGCCAGCGGCATCGGCCGGCAAGAATTGTCCACTCTTCTCGGCAAGATAAATCAGGATGGCGCCGGATTCGAACAAGGGTAGTGGCTTTCCCTCCGGGCCGTTGGGGTCGATGATGGCCGGGATTTTGTTGTTGGGATTGAGTGACAGGAATTCAGGCGAGATCTGATCGTTGGTATCGAAGCTGACGAGATGCGGCTCATAAGGCAGACCCGCCTCCTCCAGCAGGATCGACACCTTGACGCCGTTAGGGGTGGGCAGCGAATAGAGCTGGATCCGGTCCGGATGCCGGGCGGGCCACTTCTTTGTAATGGGGAAGGCAGAGAGATCGGTCATATTGGGTCCTTGGAAAAGCGATGGCGACGACGTCATAGAACGCGTACGCTAGTTTATCCGAGCCAATGAAACGCCGACTTCCCCCTCATCTTCTGTGTACGCAAGAGCATGCAGTAAATTTTGCAACATGCCGTCATGACAGTCCCTTGAACGTTTCAGGAAAATGCGCGCCAAATTCTATTTAGGAGATGACATGACCCAGCACGTTCACGATGAGATCAACCACCTGATCGGCGAATTCATGGATTTACAGGAAGCGTGGGAGCGCGACCAGGATGCCGTGGATTGGAACGCGCTTGAGGCGCTCGCCCGGAAAGGAGCGCGTGCGTATAACGAAGGCGCCGGCCCATCTTTCCATGCACTGGCGCTAGATGGCGTACAACATAGCGAGTTTCATGAACGTTTTTTTGAGTACCTGCTGCAAGCGGATTTCGACCCATTCAAGCTGGTCAGCGCCGGCTCCGGGCGAGCGGCGGTCCCTGTCATCAGCCATGCCGATCTGGCGGAAGCGGCAGACGCGAATCCCTCGTCTGCACGGATGCGATCTTCCTTAATGGCGCTGGCACGCACACGGTTTGAACCGCTTGCGAAAGAAACCGAAGCAGGCAAGCCGCCTTCATCGTCTGCATTGTTTGTTGTAGTCAAGGCATGTGCCGAATCGATTCCGGACGACCTTCTGCAACGGATTGCACCGGAACTGCTGAAGCCGCAGCGTGGCACGGCCAACAAGCAACGCGTTAATCCTGTGGAGGGTTATCTCAGCACTGCTGAAGTGGAGATTGAAAAGAGTTGGAAACCATACGGTTAATACCGAAGATAGGCCGCTCCCGGCAACATTCGTGGGCGCCCCAAGGCGTCGCGTAGGTATACGTTGTGCGGTGCCTTATACTGCCCGCAAACTTTTCTCTGGGCCGCCGTCTGCGGCGGCTCTTATCACCGACTTGCTATTTGCCAATGACCTACGAAGAATACCTGGATGAAGTGACTACGCTCATGACGGAGTTGTACAACATGAGCGATGAAGATGCGATCAAACACGTGATGCGCGCGCAAGCGGCAGATTTTTTCACCTTGCACGATGACCTTCCCGAAATGCGGACACAGGAACGTGCAGAGCAAGACGCGAAAACCATTTTCGAACAGAAAAACAAATCGCGTCCCCACACCCCGCCTAAACGGGGAAAACCGGGAAAACGGGACTGATGAGGCTGACGAGAGGAACGGCACCGCCATCTTGCGGCACCGTTCCACTGAATACCCGGATTATTGACGCTTCCGGGCTTCCTTCTTGATTTTCTTGGCTTCCTTTTTTTCCTTGGGTGTTTTGGCAGGTTCTTTCTTTACCGCCTTCTTGCTGTCCTGGCTCTTGCTCATGATGTTTGCTCCATGGTGGGGAAAAATCGAAACGGCCTCGTTGCTCAAAGGACCTGTTGATTATAGGCGTGCCTGTTGTTTCAGGGCGCTTGTTTCAGTCCGGCCAGAAAATATAGTTGATGCGTTTTTCCCGAACGCCGGGCCGGAAAAAGTTCGCCATGACGTATCGCGGACAACCTCACGTGTTCGAGAATCAGAGAACGGTTCAGCAGTCCGTTAGCAAAACGCTCTGAATAGCTGCGCATTACGCCAGCCGCCCCGAACCGGCGTCATCTTGATACTATCCGGTAACCGCAAGATTTGAGGCTATAAGCCTCCCGATCGTCCTGCCCCACTCTTGGAGCCCAGCCGTCCCATGAAAATCCCGAAAAGAATCCAGCCGCTCGTCGAAGAGGGCCTGGTCGATACGGTCATCCGCCAGCTCATGAGCGGCAAGGAAGCGACCGTATACGTGGTGCGCTGCGGCGAAGAAATTCGCTGTGCCAAAGTCTATAAGGAAGCCAATCAGCGTAGCTTCCGCCAAGCCGCTTCGTATCAGGAAGGTCGCAAGGTCAGAAACAGCCGTCAGGCGCGCGCGATGGAGAAAGGCACCCGCTACGGACGCAAGATGCAGGAAGAGGTATGGCAAAACGCCGAGGTGGATGCCTTGTATCGCCTTGCCGCCGCCGGTGTGCGGGTACCGACGCCGTATAGTTGTTTCGAGGGCGTGCTGCTGATGGATCTGGTGACGGATGCCGACGGCCATGTCGCACCGCGCCTCAACGATGTGGAACTGACGGAAGCGCTGGCGCTGCAATATCATGCACAGCTGCTGCATCAGGTAGTGCTGATGCTGTGTGCAGGCGTCATCCACGGCGATCTGTCCGAATACAACATTCTGCTCGATGCCGACGGCCCCGTTATCATCGATTTGCCACAAGCGATTGATGCGGCGGGCAATACCGAAGCCGGTCCGATGCTTGAACGCGACGTCGCCAACCTCGCCAGCTATTTCAGCCGGTTTGCACCCCAGCTCGCCGCGACGCAGTACGGCAAGGAAATCTGGGGGCTGTACAGCGCCGGCCTGCTCAGCCCGGAGACCGTGCTGACGGGTCGTGTCGCGGCCGACAAGCGGCCAGCCGACGTGGGTGCCGTGATGCGGGAAATTGCACTTGCGCGCAAAGAGGAAGAAGAACGGTTGCGCTATCAGAACGCGATGTAATACCAAGGGACCGTCCAAGCCAGTTCGAATCACACTTTTATAAAGGAAACCGTAGTGGAAGACCGTTTGACCCAAGACGAATTGAATGCGCTGACCGAAGTCAGCCAAGGAAAGAAGCAGGAACGGGTAAGCGCATGCGTGTCAAGAAATGCCAAGCGCCTGACCGGCCTGAAATACTTCACTTACGGGAAAAACGGCCAGCTTGCGCTCACTGAAAAAGGACAGCAAACCCTGTTTGTGAAACGGTGCATTGACGGTTTGCGCGCGGTTGCCAACGATGGGTTGGCCAAGCTGGATGCGGACGTCGCCACTTTTCTGAGCAAGAAAGGGCATATCGAGCCGAGAGCCTCATCGGCGGGGTTTGACATCACCCAGCGCGGACGGGAGTCGCTGGCAGACATCGATGCGCAATAAAACGATAACGCCGCTCCCAGCGGCGCAACGCATTTCATAACGCCCCCATCACCACCATCACTTCACGCGCAATTTCTGCATTAACCCGGAAAACAAGGCGCGTGAGACCGGATCACTCATGATGGCGTCCGACGACATCGCCTCCTCATTGTCGTCGGCATACTCTGTTGCAAGATTTTTCCAGCCCTTGCTCGCAGC
>DATLIB010000274.1:0-7473 GCA_035539595.1 Noviherbaspirillum sp. | reverse complement strand
GCTATCGATCGATCGTGACTGGAGCTGGCAAGGACTGGATGCACCGGCGCTCGTCGTTCGCAGAACTATGCGAGCGGTGGGCGCAGCGGGTGCGCCTCCCGTCACGACAGAGCTCATGACGGTCGTGCTCCAGCACGCAGTGAACGGGCAGGCAACGCGGGGCGAAATAGACCGGGAGTCGACGGACGTCCGCCTCGTCGACGCATTCGAGCCTCTGCTCGTGGCAGGCCTGCCGTATGAGATCGAGGTCACCTATGAAGTGGAGGCTCGATTCGCCAACGGCCGCACGGAGGCCGCGACGCTCACGAACCGCCTACCCGTTGCCACGCCGCCCGTGCAGACGCCGGAGGTCGTTTCGGTTGGGCACGCGTTCAGCGAGTACCAGATCGGAGAGAACTACTCGCACACCAGCCACCGATTGCGACGCCTGTGGATCGAGTTCGCGGAAGCACTGATTGACGCGCGCGATGGATACTTCGTGCGAGTGGTATCGCACGCGCCCGATCCCATGCTTTTGCGCGGCTCGCTGCCCGTAGATCAGGGTGTCGCCTATACGTCGCCCACACTCGATCCGGAGTTGGTGCGCGTGATCCGGCCAGGCCAGTCCGACGATTTCGCGGGGCTGAATACGATGCAGCCGCTCGAAAGCTCGGGCACCGGTCGACACTATCTAGTGCCACTGCCGGCCAACCTGCCGCCCGATGCTGGCGAACTGTTTGGATTCTTTACTTACGAGATCTGCGTGGGCCATCGGACGGGCACGCCCGGATCGCCGTTCTGGTCCACGGCTCGCGGGCGATTCGGCGCGTCACTAGTGCTGGAGGGTGTGCAGCATCCTCCGCCGCGCATCGATTGCGAGGTTCGCTGGATCGGTGACGACCTGGTCGGCTCGGCGACTTTTGCCGAGGCCGTCATCGACGGCGGACGTGTGACGGCGGATCCTCCGAACACAGAGATCTGGTTGATGCTCTACTGCCAAGTGCTGCAAGCCGATGGGGCAGCTCACCGTAATATCCTGCTTGGCAGGAAGCGGGTTATGCGCCGTCGCAGGGAGCGTGTGCATCGCATCGAGGGTTCTCCGCGTTGGCCGGCCGGGTTCGCGAGCTGGTCTGAGAATGAGATCAAGCAGCTGCTCGGCACGCTCGGGTTACCCGATGACATGCCGCTGAGCGTTCTCGCCGTGGAACTGCTTCCCGAACCCAACGCGACGTTCGACGACCCGCTGGGTGGCGATCTCGGCGAAGTGAGAATCCTGCGATCATCGCCGCTGGTGGCGGTCGACAAGCAATGCTGCTAAGTCGATGAAACTCGTTTCGACCTTACGAAAGGTCCAAAATTTAGTTCCGAGTGCTCCTGGAATTAGGCGTCGCGCAGGTATAAGTTGCGCGACGCTTTAAGTGACAGTTTCTTCCTGCTTCCATGAAGGTTAATTGGCTCCGGCATTCTGCTTGTCCCCGGACAAGGGAGTTTGTCCTCCAATCGCCGTATCTGAAACAGACCTCATTTGCGACGTCGTGAAAGCGACCATGACGGTAAGGATGCGCAATATGCCGCAGCCTGCAAACAGGATTTCCAGCGCAACGCTTTGCATGACCCAGCCCGTTACCGCCGCAAAGATGGGAGGCAATCCCATGAAAATGAAAATGAAGATGCTCATCGCGCGTCCTACCATGGCCGGCGCCACGCGGCGTTGCATCCAGGTCAGCACGGAGACCTGCATGAAGCCGGCAAGCAGGCCGATGAGGAACAGCAAGCCGGCACCTTGCCAAGGTGAGCTGATCAGCCCGAGCAGAATGAACAATAATCCGATCAGGCCATCCGTCAGCAAGAGCGTTGTGCCGAGACTGCCGGCTCTGAGGTTTGGTTTGATCCCGGAAAGAATCATGCCGCCCAAGGTTCCCGCGCCATGCGCTCCCACCATCAAACCGAATGCGGCTGCGCCGGCATGTGGGGCAAGCGTATCGGCAAGCACTGGCACCGCCACCTGGGTAGGTCCGGTAATAAGCAGGGCGGTCGCCGGCCAATACAACAGGCATGCCCGCAGCACCTTGTCGTTCCAGCAAGACGAGAATCCCTCTGCAACGGATTTCAGTACGTGCTGACGGGAAGGGCCAGCCGCTGGAGAGGCGTCTTTCGCCGTCAACATCTCAACGTGAGACAGCATCCATGCGGAGAGTCCGAAGCTGATGGCGTCGAGCAGGAAAGCCAATCCCAAACCGACCGAGTTCGCCGTTCCGCCGCCATCGCCGAGCCATACGATGAGTACGCCGGCCAGTAACGGTCCCAGGAAGTAGGTCAGCTGGCGCAGGCTCATCAATACTCTGTTTGCCATCGCCAATTGCGCCGGTGCGACCACATGCGTGATGATCGCGCTGGCCGAGGGAAAACCGAAGGCGGACGCCAGGCCGATACCTAAAGAGAGCGCATATATCATCCATAAGCTCAGGCTGTTGGTTAGCACGAGTATTGCCGACACGGCCAGCAACACCATGTTGGCGTATTTCGTGATCATCAAAACGCGTTTTGGCGAATAGCGATCGACCAACGCGCCGCCGATAAAAATGAACAATGCCCTCGGCACACTGATGACCGCCAGCACGGTGCCAACGATCAAAGCGTCGCCTGTCATCTTCAGGACCAGCCATGGCAAGGCAATGATGGAAAACTGGTCGCCCAGGAAGGACACGACCGCATTGCCGATGTACCAACGGAAATTGCGATCACGCAATAGAAGCGAAGACGGCTTGGCTGTCTGTGGATTGCTCATGCCGTTTTCGCTTTCATGCATCTCGTCCCGTCCTTGAAAAGTTCTTGTTTCATGGGGCAAGGCTTTCAATGATCCTGTCGTTCGAAGTGACGGGGCTGCTGCTGCGCTGCATGACGGCCGAAATCGTCTGTGCAAGATGATGGACATGCGGGTTTTTCAACATGGTGTAATGGTTGCCCTCAACCGTATTGGGTTTGATCCATTTTCCTTGTTCCGCATGATTCGCTTCGTCATGCACATGATTGAACGCAGTTACCTCGCGCAGCGCTTCGCTTGCATGACACATATGCAGTGGCAGTTTTACGGTTCCTGGTGCGAATTGCGCGAGAAGCGTCAGGTGATGCCGCGTGGTGTTCACGACAAATCGCAGGTGTTCCAGCATGTCGGGCGTTACTGCGGAGCCGGTCCATTTTTCGAGATGGTCAATCGCAAAGGGCTGGTTCTCCTGACGGAACAAGTCGGTTATGGATAGATCTCTTTCATGCAGCGCACGCTCCATCCCGGTCAATTCATCCGGGCTGAAGGCGTTGCCGCGCATGGTGGCAAGTGTGGCCAGCGCTGCATCACGCAGCCGGCTTTCCGCGCCCGTCTCGGGATGTGCCGCCATCGGTACGGTGTCGAGAAGGCCGACATACTGCACTTCATCTCCTTGCTCTTCCAGGGCTGCGGCAATCGCCATCGCAATCACTCCACCCGTGGACCACCCGAGCAGGCGATAGGGGCCGGCAGGCTGCATGGTTTTCAGCGCCGCGCAATAAGCCTGGGCCATTGCTTGCAGCGAGTCGAATGACGACGACAAGCCGGCCACTTCCGGCGACTGGATGCCGTAAACGCGGAATTCACCTTTCAGCTTCTGTGCAAGCTCCTGGTAAACATGCGTTTGCCCGCCCACGGGATGAATGCAGAACAGGAAAGGGGCTGCGCCATCGGCAGCGAGCGGCACCAGCAGCGATTCGGCATCGCTTTTTTTATCGACAAGCGCGGCCAGGGCGGCCAGTGTCGATGCGCCAAAGACGGCGGCCAAGGGCAGGGTGGCATTGAGCCGCGTCTTCATGGCTTGAAACATCTTGATCGTGTCCAGCGAATGGCCGCCCAGCTCGGTGAAGTTGTCGTGGATGCCGACACGGTCAAGCTCGAGCAGATCGGCCCAGATCGCGGCCAGCGCCTCCTCGGTCGGTGTGCGCGGCGCCACATAGGCGCTCGTGTTGCCGCAGAGTGTTGGGGCAGGCAATGCCTTGCGATCGATCTTGCCATTGGAGCTCAGAGGCAAGCGATCGAGCACAATGTAGTGTGCCGGGACCATATAGCGCGGCAGCTTGATTGAGAGGAAGTCGCTTAATGCGTCGTTCGACAGTGGCGCTCCGTCGCGCGGAACCACATAGGCAACCAAGCTCTTTTCGCCGTGCCGTTCTCCGATGACGTTGACCACGCTAGCCTGCACATCGGGGCAGGAATCCAGGGCCGCTTCGATTTCACCCAACTCAATGCGATAGCCCTGTATCTTGACCTGAAAATCTTCCCGTCCCAGGAACTCGATATTGCCGTCGGGCAGATAACGTCCCAGATCGCCGGTTTTGTACAAGCGTTCGCCAGTGTGCGGATGGCGGATGAAGCTGGCGTTGGTTTTCTTTTCATCGCGCCAGTATCCCTTTGCCAGACCGATGCCGCCAATGTAGAGCTGCCCCGGCACCCATAACGGACGCGGATGCAGGGCGTCGTCCAATACGTAGAAACGTTGATTGCGCAGTGGCTTGCCATAAGGCACGCTGCGCCAGTGCGGCATGACGTGCATTACCGGATAGAAAATGGACCAGATGGAGGCTTCGGTCGCGCCGCCCAGGCTGATGAGTTGCGCTGACGGCAGTAATGCGCGCAGACGCTCAGGCAATGCCAAGGGAATCCAATCACCGGACAACATCGCCAGACGCAAGCAGGGCGGCAGCGCACCCGCATTCTCGTTGGCATTTTCGTTGACATATTCGACCAGCATATTGAGTAATGCCGGCACGGAATTCCAGATACTTACCTGCTCCCTGGCCAGCATCTCCATCCAGAGCCCGGGATCGCGCGCGGCATGCGGTGCCGGCAGGACAATAGCGGCGCCGGCGGCCAGCGTGCCGAATAGATCGAAGACCGACAAATCGAAACTGAGCGAGGAGAGCGCCAGGACGCGATCGTCCGAGGTGACGGCAAAACGCGCGTTGATATCCAGAATGGTATTCACCGCGCCGCGATGATCGATCATCACGCCTTTCGGCAGGCCGGTCGAACCGGAAGTGTAAATGACATAGGCCAGATCTTCGGTCGAGAGCGCCACTGGCTGCAAGAGCGCATCGCCGGCGTGCGGCTCTTGCTTGTCAACCGCGATGCGTGTCATGGCGGCAGGCCATGCAATGCGCTGTTCGACGCAGGACTGCGTCAAGATGATCGTGACTTCCGCCTTGTCGAGGATGTGATGCAAGCGTTCGGCTGGCAGACCTGGATCAAGCGGCAGATAAGCAGCGCCGGCATACAACACACCAAGGGTCGCCACCACTTGTTCCCAGCCTTTTTCCATGACCACGGCGATCAGGCGATTGGGCTTTGCGCCGAGCGATTGCAGTTGCGCGCCCAATTGACGCGAACGTGCCTGCAGTTCGCCGTAGCTCAGTCGGCGGTCTTCCGTAATGACGGCGGTGCGTTCCGGCGCGCTGCATGCCTGTTGCTCAAAGAGCGCATGCAGCAGGGCTGGGGACACCGGCGCGTCGGTTTCGTTGGCGGCGCGTTGCACTGTCAGGCAGGTTGAGGGCAGCAGGTTGACTCTGGGTTGCTGCCACGCGTCGTCGTCCGTGACAAGCTGTTCGAGCAGGCCGCAGTACGCATGGAACATGTCGTCGAGCAGTCCTTCCGGGAATATCTGCTCCAGCGCATCCCAATCGAAAACCAGTTCGCCGTCTTTTTCCGCCACTTGGTGATCGAGCCAGACTTGCGAGGTCTGGCTGATGCCATGAACGGCTTCGCCAAAAAAATCCGACCTGCCGTGTGGCGTGGCCTGGGTAGCGGCTGGCGCACTGTCCCCATTGGTCAAGGTGCTGGTAAAGACAACCGGCATGCGTGCGTACTGTGCGCCGTGCATTTGCGCCAGTTCGCGCAGCACTTGTACGCCGCTGAAGGCGACATGATCGATATCGCGCCACAGTTGCGCCTGCAAAGCCTGTGCTTGCCGGGCAAATGTGTTGGCCGGATCGACATGCGTCTCCAACAGAATTAGGGAAGTAAAGTCGCCGACCAGTGCGTTGACTTCGGGATGCAAGGGCATCCGGTCCGACAGGGTGAGATTGAGCGTGTAGCGTGACTGACTGCTCCAGTTCGCCAGCACGCAGGAGAATGCTGCCAGCAAGACAACGGACGGCGTTACGCCTATATGCTGGGCGCGGGCTGTCAGCTGCGTCCACTGCGCTGCGTTCAAGCTGCCGCTACGGCGCGTAAAACGCGGGCTTTGCAGTTGATGCGGGTCGAGCGCCAGCGGCAGCTCAGGCGCGGGAGCAAAGCCGGGTAGCCGGTCTCGCCAATACTGTTGCGCCCGCTGGTAGGCGCTGCGGGCGCGCATTGCCTGCTCGGCCAGCACATAATCGCGGAAAGAAAGCGTGAAGGGCGGCAAGGCGGCATTGCCATCGACATAAAGCTGTTTGAGTTCATGGGCTAACAGTCGGCTGCTGCGCGCATCCATGAGCAGCATATCCATGCTGATGTGCAAGTGGGTGCAAGCCTCGTCAAGCTGCGTGGCCCTGAATTCAAACACCGGCCACTGGCTGGCATCCAGCACTTGATGCGATAGCGTCTCACGTACGTTGGCGAGTTCACTGGCGACGGTCTGCGGCGCTTGGCCGCGTAAATCAAGCTGCTTGATACGGTATTCCGGGACATGTTCCAGAATTTGCTGGGTGCCGTCGGAATGGACAATGGCACGCAGCATGTCATGACGTTGAATCAAGCGGTTCAGTGCATCGTTAAAGCGCGACACGTCGAAGTTCGAGAGACGGAACTCCTGATAGCGGTGCGTCGCAATGCCAGCTGATCCAAACATCGCTTGTCTACCCAGCCAATAGGCATGCTGGATATCGGTAAGCGGGAACGGTTGATAACGGTTTGCGCTATCGGGCGTCAGGACATCCATTCCTTGCGGTTCTTTTTCGTGCGAGGAGCTTGTCCGTTCGCTGTCAATCACTTCAGCCAGTTGCGACAAAACCGGGTTTTGCAACAGGGCTGTCAGCGACAGCGACACGGAAAATTTCTCTTTCATTTGATGAATGAGCCGCGTCGCCAGCAAGGAGTGCCCGCCGAGTTCAAAGAAGTTGCCATGGCGTCCGATATGGTCCATGGATAGCGTGAGCAAGTCGGCCCAGATCGCCTGCATGGTGCATTCGGTTTCCGTGCAAGGTGCCGCATCGGAATGACTCGACATGGAAGGCAAGGCTGCGTCCGGCGCCGGCAATGCCAGCCGATCCAGCTTACCGTTAGGCAAGCGAGGCAAGGCATTGAGCAAGAGATACATGCCAGGCGTCATATACGCCGGCAAGGCCTGTTCCACATGGCGGCGCAGCAGCGCAGCCAGCTCTGGCTTGTTCTCCGCCGGCACCACATAAGCGACCAGCTGCTGGGCAGCCGCACCCGGCGGCCACGCCGCCACCACCGCCTGGCGCACCGCCGCATGCTCCTGCAGCACC
>DATLIB010000273.1:0-26293 GCA_035539595.1 Noviherbaspirillum sp. | reverse complement strand
TACCAACATTCTTGCAATAGGATTCGCAATTGCAAAAGTTCGCTATCCGTCAGCGCCTTACTGGCCTACAGATGCGTTGGTTACTATTGCCGCCTCACTATTGAGTTGGATTCAAGCAAAGCGATTTCAAGAGCTTTCTGCATCTTATGCTCTTGCTGCACACGAAATCAGTCTTATAAGAGAACAAGCAAACCGCTCGATGACTGAGGCTCAGTTATCCGATTTTATTGCTGATGCCGAAAGTGCCTTTTCACGCGAACACACCCAATGGGTTGCGCGAATGGACACTTAGCGATCTGCCGTTATCAATCTCCTGTATTCCGATGGGGTGGGGCAGAGTAAATGATACATCTCCCGGAGGCACTCAAAGCCTTCCCGGCTTCCTAAAGCGCTCTCTCAATATTTGGCACGCCTTCCAGAGGCATCTTGCGCCTATGGCCGTGTGCTTGACCAAAGCAAAGCAGCATGGATATTTTCGACATGGAGATATCAAATCGCGGTTGAAGCCCCTATTCCAAATTTTAATTTTTTTGGGAAATTCAGATGTAAGTCAGATGTATGAAGAGAAGGATTTGCAGGCTTGTTAGCAATCACTTCCGTGCAAAACATTGAGATTCGTGGTGCGGCTGGCGGGGATCGAACCCACGACCCATGGCTTCGGAGGCCAATACTCTATCCACTGAGCTACAGCCGCATAGGAGGAACGCTGAAGAGGCATGAAGGATACCGGTTTTCCGGTTTGACGTCCATGCCAGTCCGATGCAATCTCGTGCCGATTTTTTAACGAGGAAATTACCAGGCCGTCAATACTTCTGTTGCCCTTGATGAACAACCGTGACGTTGCCTTTACCCACTCAGATCATTTCGTCACTCCTTCGGGTTTTCATTTACCCTCGGCGTCCTTTATCAATGTGCTATTAACTTGCAGGGGTAATCGCCGCGCAAAGCGAGGTTAAACAGGACTAATGCGTGGACAATATCTGCGTATCGCCGAAGGGAGCCGATGGATGCACCTTGAGCAATGAGGGAGTCAGGACCGCGACAGCCTGGTGGTGGGGCAGAAATACCTGTCCACTAAGGCGGCGCAGGAAATCGGTTTTTTGCAATCTGTCCATGACCGGCCCCTTCACTTCGGACAAATGCAAGGCCACACCTGCCGCACGCAATCGGTGTTCGATGGCTTCCAGCCTGTCCAAGGCGCTGGCATCGATGTAGTTGACGGTCGAGCATTGCAGTACGACATGACGCAGTTGCGGAGGGGCTGCCACGGCGTCGTTGACGCGGTCTTCGAGATAGCGTGCGTTGGCGAAATACAGCTTTCGTCAACACGGAGTCTGAGCAGTTCAGAACTGACTACGATGTCGTGTCACAGCACGTTGCGAAAATGTTCGGTACCGCGCACCCAATTCACTTCGGCGATGTGTGGCCTGCTCTGGTGCGATAGAGATATAGGCCGAGGGAGGTCCATACCAAGGGGGAAGCTGAATCGAATTTATTTTATTAGGACTTACGCAAAATTGCCTCAGCCTCGTTGTGTTGCCTTGTCGTACTAGATGTACTGCCCACGGCAACACGCCTTGCTGGGACACTTTTGCGTAAGTCCTATTTATTTATATGATTTAAACGGAATTTTTACATTTTGATGGTTGTGATTCCTTGGCTCTGCCAGTTTGATTGATGGCAGCAGCAATTATTAGCAGTGTTGGCAGTCGGTGGCAGATTCAGACTGAGCCATCATGAACAGTCATCCCTCCCAGCCTGCTCCTCGCTGGTACAGTGCCCCACTCGGTACAACAGGTCCAGGCGCTGATTTCATTCTTGGAACAAGAAGCGCAACCCATGATCGTGCTCGATACCGAGTACAACATCCTGGCAGCCAATACCACCACCTATTGGCAGCACTTCTCGACGGTGGACAAACTTTATATTGGGCACAAGCGTTTCCAAATTTCACATCACTATGATGTGCCGTGTGATCGGGCTGGCAAGCCTTGTCCGATAAAAAAGGCATTTGAGAAATGTGGCCCCGACCATGTGTGCATATCCATCACACGCCGCGTGGACCGGAGCAGGGCGACGTCGAACTACCCGATTGTACGCAACGCCTCGGCGAGTCCCAAGGCTCAAGGTTTGATCGGCCGCATCGGGCACTGGCAAGGAATTGTTTGGGTTGAGTGAACGTACGCTGTATCGTCGGCTAAAGGCAATCGGTCTTGCGAGAGATGGTTTCCTCATCGTTGACGCAAGCCGTGAGCTCTGGGGCGAAGAGCGCAGCCGCGGCATGCCGCTGTGCCTCAATCGTTTCCTGGAGCAGTTTTCAAATCTTGTACGGCGGCCGCCTGACTCCTGTGATGCTCGTCGTATCTCACGTACGACGGCGCTTCTCGTACTGATCTCGCCTCCGTACAAGATTTTGAAAACGGTGCTTTAGTCCATTTTGTCAGCCAGGGTCTGTTTGACAAAATCGATGAAGGCGCGTAACGCCGCCGGCATATAACGCTGCTTGGGATAGTACAGGTAAGGCTGTCCCAAGCCGGGAGACCAGTCCTCAAGAAGGCGCACTAACCGACCGGATTCGATGTCGGCATGAATGTAGTTTTCATGCACGTAGGCTAAGCCAATGCTGTGTCTTGCCGCATTGACGGCGACTTGCGCGTCGTTGACGGTGAGCGGCCCTTTGGGAAGAACGCTGGCGGTCTCGCCGCCGCGTCGGAAAGTCCAGATGAAAATCGTTCCGCCGGGAAAGCGCTGCCGGATACAGTCGTGCGTTGCCAGATCAGCCGGAGCGTGGGGCAGGGCGTGGTGCGCAAGATAGGAGGGAGAAGCCACGATGGCATAACGCTGGGGCGGGCCGATGGGCACTGCCACCATGTCTTGCGCCAGTTCTTCGTCGAAGCGCACGCCGGCATCGAAGCCTGTTTGCACGATGTCTTTTAACCCGGCGTCCGCACAGATTTCCAGACCGATGTCCGGATGCTGGAGCAGGAAGCGCGCCGCCAGCGGAGCAAGCAAGAACTGCGCTATCGGCGCCGGTGCGTTAATGCGCAGCATGCCCTTCGGTGTGTGGCGAAACCGGTTGACTCTGTCTACCGCACCGTGGATGCGCGCCAAGGCGGGAACCAGGTTTGCCAATAGCTCCTGGCCGGCTTCGGTCACCGACACGCTGCGCGTGGTGCGCGTCAGCAAGGCCACGCCTAACTGCTCTTCCAACCGGCGGACTATCTGGCTTAGCAGCGAAACCGAAACGCCACGCTCCAGAGCAGCGCGGCGAAAACTTTGATGATGGGCAACGCTGGCAAATGCCTCGAGGTCAGACAGTGCGATGTTCTTCATTGTTTAGCATCATTAAAGTATGCATGCAGGATTATGCATCTAGTAAGCCCATTCTCCTGCTCTTATCATTTCCTTAGTACCAGCCCCCGCCGCGATGCCCGGCAATCCGGGTATTCCGGCGCGACACAGGGCGCCAACCCTCGCTATCCCATCATCTAACAAGGAGTCTTTCCTATGTCACGCCTCTATTCGCGATCTTTGGTGGCTCCGGTCCTTGCGCTTGCACTGCTCGCCGCCCATGGTTGGGCACAAGCGGCAGGCGAGTCGCCTTACTGGACGACTGCCGCCTCCGCCGGCGTGGCACGACAGGAAATTTATCCGGAAGTCTTGAATGGAAAGATCTATGTCGCCGGCGGGCTGCTCAGTCCCAATACCGGCTACACGGCCCATTTTGAAGCCTACGACCCTGCCGCCGATGCGTGGACGCGCCTGCAGACGCTGCCCGAAGCGCGCCACCATATCGCGCTGTCGGCAGTGAACGGGCTGCTGTACGGCATCGGTGGATTCACGGGCGGTTTTCCACACTGGCGTGCGCAGCCGACGATGTTTGTCTACAACCCAGCAACGAATACCTGGGCCAATGGCATCGACTTGAAAGTTGCACGCGCCGAAGGGGTTTCCGCGGTGGTCGATGACAAGCTGTACCTGATCGGCGGGCGGGTGCGCGCGACGGACGAGGCGCGGCATTTCAACGACCACGTGGACAGCGTGCGTAACGAGGTGTTCGACCCGGTGACCGGTGCCTGGTCACGTCGGGCCGATGCGCCGACAGCGCGCAATAGCGCGGCGGCGGCGGTCGTCGATGGCAAGGTGTATGTGGTCGGCGGGCGCCGCTTCCTGAAAAATGCCGACGGCAGTGCGCGGCAAGTCAATGTGCCAACGCTGGAAGTCTACGACCCCAAGCGCGACCGCTGGGAAAACCGCGCTCCCATGCCGCAAGCCCAAGGCGGCCTTGCCGCCACCGCGTTGGACGGCAAGCTGTATGTCTTCGGCGGCGAACAGTGGGTACCGGAGCAAAAGGTCTTTGCCGACAACTGGGTTTACGACCCGGAAACCGATGCTTGGGAGGCACTGCCGTCCCTGCCGACGCCGCGGCATGGCCTTGGCGCGGCGGCCGTCGGCAAGCGCATTTTCGTGTTCGGCGGCGGTACCCAAACGGGCGGCAACGCGGCGACGGCAACCAATGAAGTATTGGTGTTGGGCGACTAGCCAAGCCGAGCGGCCATTTGCGCCGGGCCGGTTCGCCGGCGTAACCGGCCCTGTCGCCTACAGGGCGAAGTCGGACGCCTCATCGTCGCTGCGCACTGCGATGACGCCGACCTACAAACCTACGCCCCATTCTCCTGAACCTGATTGATTTCTGCGGGCGCAGACTGCCGGTGGACTTCTTTTTGCCTAACCACCATGACGCGCTTACCCAAACCTGCCACTATCGCGGCCGTTGCAGTCCTTATTGTCATCGCTGCCGCTTGGCGCTTGCTGCCGACTGCGATCAAAGCCAACACGGCTGCGCCCGTCGCCGTACCGGTGCGTGCGATCGCGGTTGGCATACAGAACGTGCTGTACCAAACCAATGGCGTCGTGACGGTGCGCTCCTTGCCGTGACGTCACGATCCGCCCGCAGATCGACGGCCAGCCTGTTTTGGCGGCGCTGGAGCGTGCATGCGCAACGCTGGCGATGCACGAAGCACAGCCCAAGTCGGCCCAGGCGTTCCAGGACGCACTGGCCGCCTTGCTCGGCGCTTTGCCGCTCATCTTCGGCTTTGGCATCGGAGCCGGACTGCGTCAGCCGTTCGGCATTTGAGGTCGGCATCAACGTGAGCTGAGTTTCGACCTGTCCGTGCCGGCGTTGCACTGCAGGTACGCTGTCACAGCTCAACGTCCTCAATGCAGAGCGAACTCGGTTTGACGTCGAAGTGCAAGCGTGCGCAGGCGTGGTGTAGCGAGCTGATCTTGTTGTGAAGAATGGTTGACTCGCCTTGGCTTGTTACTTTGCCTGCGTGGCGATTGCGCTAATGCAAATTCTCTTTTGTGTCATCACAGGATCGTATAAGCGTTATCACGATAAAAAAGTAGAGGGGCCCGACGCCCTGCGTTACAGTGCACCTGTCTCCTCCAACTCTCCTAGAATTGGATTTCGCCCGCAACCGCAAGGTCGCGGGCTTTTTTATTTTGCGCTATTGAAACGGCAATTTGCCCGGTTCGCAAGCTAGGCACCGGCTAAGTATTTTTATATGGGATACTCCCGCCATTGCCATGTCCCGCCGCGTTCCTGCTTTGTCTTGGAACGACCCAACTACCCCGATGCTCATACCTTTATGCTTTTCATTTTCTTCCTTGCGGACGTCAGCGCGGTATGAGCGTCAATTCTTGCATGCACTCCGAGATTATTGCGATGAATGAAAATCCCGTCATCACCTGGACCGAGGCCGGCGAAGACCGTTGCGCCCGTTGGCGTGCCGAAGCCGGCACGCCTCCACCGAAGCGCGTGGTGGTCGCCGATGATCGCATGGCGGCCGACACCGCTTATCGCCTGGCGTGCGAAGGCACTGGCTTGTTGTGGCGCGGCGATTTTCAGAATGCACGCCAGTTGCTGCAGGCGCTTGCCCGTCGCATCGACCGTAAACCCAAAAAACCGCGCCCGCCGGCAGCGTCGACGACCGAAGCCTTCCATTTGCATCGTCAGGCGCAATCGCAGCGTGCCCGCACCCTCGCCATGCTGCTGCTGCCGTTCGAGAGCGATCACACCATCCCGCTGCGGCGCGCTCCTGATGTGCGGCAAGCCTGCAAGGAAGCCTATGGACCGGCGAGCGAAGCCTATGTCGCCTCGCTGCGTGAACTGCTCGGTCTGATTGGTGCGCACGAGTGGCGCAAGAAGGGGGTGGAAATTCCCGCGCTGGGCGAACGCATCCATCCGCATTACGGCGTGTTTTCGCCGGTACGCGGCGAGTATGTGGAATTGGTGGCCAAGGCGCCGTTGCCATCGCGTGTGTTGGCGTTCGATATCGGCACCGGTACTGGCGTGCTGTCGGCGCTACTGGCGCGTCGTGGCGTCCAGCGTATCGTCGCCACCGATCAGGACCCGCGTGCGCTCGCTTGCGCGCGCGAGAATATCGCCCGGCTTGGGCTGGGGGCGCAGGTGGAATTGCTGCCGGCCGACCTGTTTCCGGAAGGCCGCGCGCCGCTGGTGGTCTGTAATCCGCCCTGGGTGCCGGCGCGCCCGAGTTCACCGATCGAATATGCGGTTTACGATCCCGACAGCCGCATGCTGCGCGGCTTCCTCGGTGGGCTTGCCGCGCATCTGACGGACGACGGCGAGGGATGGTTGATTCTTTCTGACCTGGCGGAACACCTGGGATTGCGTCCGCGGGAAGAGTTGCTGGCGACAATCGATGCCGCCGGACTGAAAGTGATTGGAAAAATAGATGCGCGGCCTACGCATCCGAAAGCCGCCGACGAGAGCGACCCGTTGCATCGGGCGCGGGCGGCAGAAGTGACTTCGCTATGGCGACTGGCGGCGCGGTGATCTCGCCGGCACCATAGCCGCCGCTATGGCAACAACGAGCAACGCCGCCAGACGGAAAAAGACGCGATTTCATGTCACGTTTTTAGGTCTGGATCGGTATACATACACATATAACGGATGCCGGCTGCCCGCCGTATTGTTCTCCAATCAGATCACGCCCTGCGCCAGCATCGCATCGGCCACCTTCACGAAGCCGGCAATGTTGGCACCATCGATGTAACTGACGCTGCCGTCGGCGCGCTGCCCATATTGCAGGCAGGCGTCGTGGATGTCGCGCATGATCTTTTGCAGACGCAGGTCCACTTCGTCCCGACCCCAGACCAGACGCATGGCGTTTTGTGTCATTTCCAGCCCCGAGGTGGCGACGCCGCCGGCGTTGCTGGCCTTGCCCGGCGCATACAGCACGCCTTTGGCTTCAAACAGCGCGGCAGCCTCCGCCGTGCACGGCATGTTGGCGCCTTCTGCCACGCATAGGACGCCGTTCTGCACCAGCGTGGCGGCATCCTCGACGGTCAGCTCGTTCTGTGTCGCGCAGGGCAGAGCGACACCTACCGGCACGTGCCAGGGGCGTACATTCGCTTCGAAGCGGGCGCCTGCCTTTTGCGCGTAGTCGTTGACGCGGCCGTAGTAATGGTTTTTGACGTCCATCAGGAGCGCCAGCTTTTCCGGTGTGAAGCCATCCTCGTCGATCACCGTGCCGCTGGAATCGGATACCGTCACCACCTTGGCACCGAGCGCCATGGCTTTTTCCACGGCATATTGCGCGACGTTGCCCGAGCCGGACACCGACACGCGCATGCCGTCGAGTTGCTTGCCGGCGCGTTTGAGCATCTCGTCCACGAAATATACGGTGCCGTAGCCGGTCGCTTCAGGGCGGATCAGTGAACCGCCGAAGCTCAAGCCCTTGCCGGTGAAGACGCAGTCGGCGCGGTTGGACAGTTTTTTCATCATGCCGGCCATGTAGCCGACTTCGCGCCCGCCGACGCCGATGTCGCCTGCCGGCACGTCAGTGTCGGCACCGACATGGCGAAAAAGTTCGCTGACGAAGGCTTGGCAGAAACGCATTACTTCGCCTGGGCTCTTCCCCTTGGGGTCGAAGTCGGAACCGCCCTTGCCGCCACCCATGGGGAGTGTGGTCAGGGCATTTTTGAAGGTTTGTTCGAAGGCCAGGAATTTGAGGATCGAGAGATTGACCGAGGGATGGAAACGCAGGCCGCCCTTGTAGGGGCCGATTGCCATGCTGTGCTGGATGCGGTAGCCGCGATTGACCTTGACTTCCCCCTTGTCGTCCACCCAGGACACGCGGAACTGGACGATGCGCTCGGCTTCGACCAGGCGGTCGAGCAAGCCATGTTCGGCATAGCGCGGATGGGCTTGCACATAGGGCCAGATGCTTTCCATGACTTCCGCCACGGCTTGGTGAAATTCCGGTTGGCCGGGGTTGCGATCAACGACGTAATCCAGAAATTCTTCAAGGCTTTGGTACTTCATGCGGATCTCCAGTCAGATAGGGATAGATGAGTAGAAGGTGACGGAGCATTATTGCTGAAGGCGTGGAATGCTGCAGAGCGTGGTAGCTGGTCCAAAAAAATGCCTCTTTCCCTATGAGGAGAAAGAGGCATGCATATAGCAACAGACAACAGACAATACAGCCGGGCCGGATGGCCCGGTGCAACAACTCAGCTATTTTCCAGGAAGGTTTTCAAGCGATCGGCGCGCGATGCATGCCGCAGCTTGTTCATCGCTTTCGATTCGATCTGACGAATGCGTTCGCGCGTGACGTCGAACTGCTTGCCCACTTCTTCCAGTGTCAGATCGGAACCGGTATCGATGCCGTAGCGCATGCGCAATACCTTCGCTTCACGCGGCGGCAGCGAGTCGAGCACATCCTTGATCACGTTACGCATCGAGGCGTGCATGGCGGCATCGGCTGGCGCCAGCGTCAAGCTGTCCTCGATGAAGTCGCCGAGCTGCGAATCGCCATCGTCGCCCATCGGCGTATCCATTGAAACCGGCTCCTTGGCGATCTTCATGACTTCGCGGATTTTCTTTTCCGGCATGTCCATCTTCTTGGCCAGTGTCGTGATGTCCGGTTCGGCGCCGGTCGCCATCAAAATCTGGCGGCTGATGCGATTCATCTTGTTGATGGTTTCGATCATATGCACCGGCACGCGGATGGTGCGCGCCTGGTCGGCAATCGCACGCGTGATGGCTTGGCGAATCCACCAGGTCGCGTAGGTGGAAAACTTGTAACCGCGCCGGTATTCGAACTTGTCCACCGCCTTCAGCAAGCCGATGTTGCCTTCCTGGATCAGGTCGAGGAATTGCAAACCGCGGTTCACGTATTTCTTGGCAATCGAAATCACCAGTCGCAGGTTGGCTTCCGTCATCTCGCGCTTGGCTTGCTGGGTGCGCTTTTCACCGGTGATCATCTGCTTGTTGATCTTGCGCAGTTCGGCCAGCGGCAAGGCCACGCGCGCTTGCAGGTCGAGCAGTTTCTGCTGTAGTTCCTGGATCGCCGGAATGTTCCGGCGCAGCACCACGCTATAGGCATGGCTGCTGTCAGCTTCGCGCTCTGCCCACGCCAGGTTGGTCTCGTTGGCAGGGAAGGCCTTGATGAAATGCTCACGCGGCATGCTGCATTTGTTGACAGCGATGTCCAGCACCTGCCGTTCGATCTGGCGAATGGCGTCCACCTGCGTGCGCAGGGTGTCGCACAGTTTTTCGACTAGCTTGGCGGAAAAACGCATGCTCAACAGTTCTGTGGAAATGGTCTCCTGTGCCTGCCGATATGCGGCGGCTTCGACACCCTGCTGTTCACGCGCGCTGCGCATTTGCTCGAATGCCGCTGCGATCAGCGCGAATTTTTCCAGCGCTCTTTTTTGCAATTGCGATAACTGTTCTTCCGACAGGCTGGCGGCGCCGCCGCTCGCGTCGTCGTCCTCTTCCTCGACGGCATCAATCTCCAGCTCGTCCTCGTCCTCGTCCGATGTCGAGGCAACCGCCACTTCATCCGACGCCCCGGCCTCGACAAAGCCATCGATCACGTCATCGATCTTGATCTCATCGTTCTTGACGCGTTCGACTTGCGCCAGGATTTCGGCGATGGTCGTCGGGCAGGCGGAGATGGCTCGCATCATGTCCTTGAAGCCGTCTTCGATCCGGCGCGCGATGTCGATTTCGCCCTGACGCGTGAGCAGCGGCACCGAGGCCATTTCGCGCATATACATGCGCACCGGGTCGGTGGTGCGGCCGAAATCGCTGTCGGCGGTCGACAGTGCGGTGGCCACCGCCGCCTCGGCGTCATCGTCACCTGCCGCAGTCGGTACATTGTCCGACAGCAGCAGTGTCTCGGCATCCGGCGCCTGGTCGTAGACGGCGATCCCCATGTCGACGAAAGTGGCGATCACGCCATCGATCGCTTCCTGACCTACCGCATCGTCCGGCAGATGGTCGTGGATGTCGGCATGCGTGAGAAAACCGCGTTCCTTGCCGAGGCGGACCAAGGCGGCGATCTGCTGGCGGCGTGCTTCGATTTCTTCTTCGCTCATTGCCGCTTGTGCAGCGGATGCTCCAGCGGCCTTGGCCGACTGCTTGCGCGCCCGTGAGGCAGCATTCAGTTCTGCCCGCTCGACGGCGTTCAGCGCCGCGATTTCTTCGTGTTCCGGCTGAAACTCGGTTGGCCTGCGGCCACGCCGCGCAGGTACCTTTACCGCCGGCAGGGTGTATCCGGAAATATCGATGGCTGCCAGTGCGGCTGCATCTGCTTCAGTCTTGGTGTCGCGCGCACGGCGTACGACTTTGGCCTTGGATTCTGGCTCGCTGCTCGCCGCTGGTGTTGCGGCAGCGGCAGGAGCAACAACCGGCGCGATTGCCGCGGACGGCGTGCGCTTGCGCACGACGACGGTGGCTTCCTGCGGTGCAGCTTCCTTGATCTCGGTCGCTGGACGCTCACTCTCGCTCACTGTCCCGGCCAGCAAACGGCGCGGTTTGGTCACGACAGTGACCTTGGCTGGCTCTTGCAGCGGGTCGATGGCGTGGACAAGCGTGCGCGCCGCTGGCGCCGAGGAGGGGCGCGGAGCTTTAGTGGTGAGTGTCAGGGTCTTTGCAGGTTTTGTCATTGCGTAACGTTCGTTTGCAGGAGTCGGCGCATTTGGACGCAACGGGAGCCGGTAAGTTGCAGCGGCTTCGCATTACGAAATTGCAAGCGCGATGCCGCCGTGAATGGGGCGGCTCGTCCTGCACACCTTGGTGCGCCAGTATTTCAGTGTTGTTAATTCAGGATAAAGACTTACTCAAATCGGTAACTATCAATTGCCGCCGCCGGGTTGAAACAGCCCGATTTACAGCGGCGGGCTTGAAAGCGTTCCAGAGCAGCCAGTAGAGCGGGGGTGCGTATTATATTGTTGTTTACGGAAATATTCATGCGACGGTGCAGATTGTGTGGAAGTTGTCTACTGCACCCAACACTCAAGGCAGCTGGAAACATCCGCTAGCGCAGATTAGACGGTAGTCGGATGCGGGAGTTCGCTTGCCGACGACTTGATGTCGCCGTGCCACCATGCATGTGCATGTTCGACTGTCCACACGCCAAAATGCAGTTGCGATAACAAAAGCGGATCGTTTAATACTATGTTTTTCTGCGACTGCGCGAGCGCGTTCGGTCCCGACTGCAAGGCTTGCCGCAGTAGCTGGCTGCGCGCTGCTTGGGTGTGAGGCGGCAATGACCGGGCGTTGCCGGCAGCGCAGACCAGCGCGTTGACCACCGGATCAACCACGGCGTTGATGAAATCCGGCAAGGCGGGTGTTGCGGCGTGATGGGTAAAAGTCGCCCGCAATGCCGGTGGCGGGTCCGCCTCTTCCGGAATCACGAACAGCTTGGCGCGGCGCAACAGGCGTCCCGGCGAGACCCGGCTCGACAGCACCGATAGGGGCATCGACAAGGCCAGCGCGCCGACCAGTGGCAGTAGCCACGGCAGAAAAGCAGGATTGAGCCAGTACACGGCGGCACCCCAGGCGAGACCAAACAAGGTGTGCAGGCCATGCTTGCCAACAGCCTCGCGCCAAGTGGTTTCGGCATCCTTGCGCGGCGGCGATTTCCAATGGATAGCCCAGCCGAGGAACGCGGCGGCTACGAACCAGGTATGAAACAACATGCGCACCGGGGCCAGCAGCATGGAAAACAGTATTTCGAGCAACATGCTGACCATCACGCGCAGACGGCCGCCGAACTGCCGGGCATCGCGCAGGCACACCAGCAGCACGCTAAGGAGTTTGGGCAGCAGCAACAGGGTCGCGGTAGCGGAAAACAGGGCGATGGCCTTTTCCGGATGCCATTGCGGCCAGATGGGGAACAATTGGCGAGGTTCGACAAAATACTGTGGCTCGGTCAGGGTGTGCATCGCCAGCATGGCGGTCGATAGCAGGAGGAATAGCGCCCACAACGGCGCCGACAGGTAGGCCATGACGCCAGTGACGAACACAGCGCGGTGCACCGGATGCATGCCGCGCGCCGGAAACAGACGGAAATTCATCAAGTTGCCATGGCACCAGCGGCGGTCACGCTTGAGTTCATCGAGCAGGTTGGGCGGCATTTCTTCATAACTGCCGTCGAGGTCATAGGCAATCCAGACGCCCCAGCCAGCGCGCCGCATCAGCGCCGCTTCGACGAAGTCGTGCGACAGGATTTCGCCGGCCAGCACGCCGCGCCCAGGCAATGGCGCCAATGCACAGTGCTGCATGAAGGGGGCAACGCGAATGATGGCGTTGTGGCCCCAGTAATGCGATTCGCCGAGTTGCCAGTAATGCAAGCCGGCAGTGAACAGCGGACCGTACACGCGCGTGGCGAATTGCTGGATGCGCGCATACAGGGTGTCGCGACCGGCAGCGATGGGGGCGGTCTGGATGATGCCGGCACCGGGATTGGCTTCCATCATGTGTACCAGCCGTGTGATGCAGGTGCCGCTCATCACGCTATCGGCATCGAGCACGATCAGGTAGCGGTAATCCTTGCCCCAGCGCCGGCAGAAGTCGTCGATGTTGCCGCTCTTGCGCTTCACGCGGCGGCGGCGGCGGCGGTAAAAGAGGCGGCCAAAACCATCGAGGGCTTGGCATAGCTCGGCCCAGGCAGACAGTTCGGCGGTACAGATGTCGCTATCGTTACTGTCGCTGAGGATGAAGAAATCGAAGCGTTCCAGTTCGCCGCTTTGCGCCAGGGAGGTATAGGTGGCGCGCAGGCCCGCCATGACCCGGGCAACTTCTTCATTGCAGATCGGCATCACGATAGCGGTGCGCGCTTCTGGCGCGATGGGCGCCTGTGGCTGCGACTGGTGCGAGATGCTGTAGCGGTCGTCACCGCGCAGCAGTACAAGGCATCCCGCCAGTGCGGTCCAGAAGCCGGCCGAGACCCAGCAAAACAGGAGCGCGAACAAGGCCAGCAGCGCTATCTCCAGCACGGTTGTCCCTTGGTATGGCAGCACCGTGCGCATGAACCAAGTGGCGCATGCGGTTTGCGCCAGCATCAATATCAGCAAGATGACGCGCCGCAAGTTGCCCAGATTTTGCCAGCGGCCGCGCGGGTCCGGTGCATCGACCGTGTCGTCTGTCTTGTCCGCTTCTTCCGGCATGGTCGAAGTCGGCCACGGACGGCGCGGTGCGTCCCCGGCCTTGCGTTCGACCCAGTGACGCTGTCGGCGCAGCAGCGATTGCCACCAGCGCGTGAAGGGATTCAGTTCTCCCCACGGATGCGGCACCATGGACGCGCGGTTCAGGGGAGGCGCTAAGCGCAGGCAAGCATGTTGGCGCCGCTCAAGCAGGGTATAGACATTCTCGGCTTGCCGTGTCGGCGTGCAACGCCGCTCATACGCCAGTTGCAGGCGGCGCGCCACAGACGCATAGGCGAGATTGCCTGCGGGAGTGGCTTTGCCGGCCAATGCCTGATGTAGGCATGCCATGGCGTCCTGCTCGTTGGCATGATCGGCGGCAAGGCGCGCATCCAAGGCATGGCGTGCCTCCGCAGCGAGCGGCAAGCGATCGAGATAGCGACGGCAGAGTAGTGAGGCGGCGGGCTCTGGTGTCAGTCCACGGGCAGAATATAGCTCCACGTTTCGGATAAGGTGTTGTTACCGTTGTTTAGATAGCCGCGTAATTCCACCGGCTGCTTGTCGTCAATGCGGCGTAAGCGCACAGTCATGCGCCAGCCGCCCGTAAGGGGATTGCGGATGGTATTGGTTTCCACTATTTTCCCGTTCTCATCGGTGCTGACCATCGCTCGCACAGGGGTATTCGCCGGCAGCTTTTTCAATGCCGGTCCTTCGAAATCGACTGCCAGCGCCACACTATCGTCCGGTTCTCGCACCCAGCCATGTCCGCGGCGCGTTTGCGTCACCCATGACAGCGGTGGGCGTTTTTCATCGTCTCTTTGCCACAGCAGCCGGTATTCCATATCGAAGGGTGTGCCCGGACGCGGTGGCGTGTCAGGTACCCAGAAGGCGACGATGTTGTCGTTGGTTTCGTCCGGGGTTGGAATCTGGATCAATTCCACGCGCCCTGCGCCCCACTGACCTTTCGGCATTACCCAGGCGCTGGGGCGTAATTCGTAACGCGCTTCCAGATCTTCATAACTGTTGAAGCGACGGTCGCGCTGCATCAGACCGAAACCGGCCGGATTATTCAGTGCATAAGAAGTCACTAACAAGCGGCGTGGGTTGACCAATGGACGCCAGATCCATTCGCCAGTTCCCGACTGCACCGACAAGCCATCGGAATCGTGCACTTCCGGTCGGTAATCTTCGATAGGCGCACGCTGGTTTTCACCCGAGAAATACATGCTGGTCAATGGCGCGATGCCGAGTTTGGTCACGTTTTCGCGCAGATACAGGCGCGCCTTGACGTCGATGGCGGTGGCGCTATCGGGGCGCAGTGTGAAACGATAGGCGCCGGTCACGCGACGCGAATCGAGCAGCGCATAGAGCGTCAATTCCTTCGAGGTCGAAGGCGGCCGCTCGATCCAGAATTCGACGAACTGCGGAAATTCCTCCCCGGAATTCAGCGCCGTGTCGATCGCCAAGCCGCGCGCCGACAACCCATACAATTGGCCTTGGCCGACTGCGCGGAAATAGCTGGCGCCCAGGAAGACCAGCACTTCATCCTTGTACTTGGACGTATTGATCGGAGCATGCACGCGGAAACCGGCAAAGCCAAGGCCGGCAAGATCCTCGGCATCGAACGCGTTGGCGCCGTAGTTGAACGAGCTGGGATCGAAGCGGATTTCTTGCACGCGCTTGCCGGCAATTTCGTTGATCTTCACCGGCGTTTCAAACAGCATGCCCTGATGGAAGAAGGCCAGTTCGAACGGCAACCTGGCCCGACGCCAACGCGCCTTGAATGGATCGAAGCGGATATCGCGGTATTGGTCATAGCTCAGCTTGGCCAGTGTCCTGGAAAGGGTCTTTTGCGGCGGGCGATAGGAATTGGTCGCCAATTTCTTCGCGCGCGCGGCGACGTCGTCGAAGTCGAAAGCCAGCACGCATGCAGCAGGCAACAGCCAGATCGCCATGCCGAACAACAGAAGACGCCGCAGCGCATGTTGCGTAATACAGGCAATACAGAAATGCATTGGTTTCCATCAAAAATAGTGTTGCCGCGTATGTTGCCGCCAGTCGGTTATTTTTGTTTTGAGCGAAGGCAATACTTGGCAACTTAAGCGCTTGCATTTACTCAAATACAGCGGCGCCTTTGGCTGTTACAACCATGCAGATGACTTCATGCGATTACGTCGCAGGCAATACGGGCATGCGGCGGAAGTACCCGACGCGATGCGCCGGCAAGGTTTGCTGCCAAGGTGGCATTTCCTCTTTTCTGCATGCGCCGAACCAGGCGCGTACTGCCTGCCTGTCACCCTGTTCCTATGTCCGCTACGTTTAATGTTTTGCTGGCGGGAGCGCTATGTTGCGCCCTCATGGCCTTCGTTCTCAGTGCGCTTTTGCGCAGCGGTGTGCCTGGCATCGGTGCATGGAGTGCCGGTCTGGCACTGGCCGGCAGCGCTTTGCTATTGCATGCCTTCGGCGCTGCATTGCTGCCGGCGTTTGCTTATGAAGTTGCGAATGGTCTGTACGCCGCCGCCGCCGCTTTCATGCTGGCGGGCTTCCGGCGTTTCTTCAAGCGCAGACTACCTTGGGCGGAACTCGGCGCAGGCGTGGCGTCGGTGGTGACCGCGACTGCTTTTTTTCATTATGGTGTCGATGCCCCTTTCGCGCGCGTGGCGGCTGCCGACTTGTTCCAGTGCGTGGCGCTGCTCGGCATCGCATACACCGTCTTGCAGGCGCGCAAGGCATGGCACGCGCGCCATCCGTATTGGCTGACCTTGTGCGTAGCGGCGTTGGCTGCGCTCGGGCATGCCGTGCGCAGCATCGTGTATCTGACCAGCCCGGATTACGCGCTTGCACTGCCGTCCTCGATAGGAGAAGAGTGGTTCGCCTTTGTTGCCACATTCGTGCTGCCCTTGCTGGGCCTTGGCGCGATGATGATGGTGCATGATCTCATGCTGGAAAAGGCAGCACAGGCCACGAATCGCGATTTCCTCACCGGCGCGTGGTCGCATCGCAGTTTTTTCCAACTTGCGGAACGTGAAATGTTGCGTTCGCAGCGCAATGGCCGCCATTTATCCTTGCTGTTGCTCGACGTCGATAACTTCAGACACATCAACGACAACGCCGGCCGGAGCGCAGGCGATCAGGTGTTGGTCGATGTGGTGTTGCGGGCCGAAAACGCCTTGCGCAGCATCGATTATTTTTCCCGCCTGGGGGGAAGCGAGTTTGCCGCGCTGTTGCCGGAAACGGATCGTGCCGCTGCCGTGACCGTGGCCGAGCGCTTGCGGCTGGCGCTGGAACGCCGCCAGACCATCGCCCATCCCCCCGCTGTGCCGGCGGCAACCACCGCGTATACTGTCAGCGTCGGGGTCGCCGTGCTGCGTGGTCCAGAGTCTTGCCACGAATTGATGCGGCGCGCCGATGCAGCCCTGTACGCAGCCAAGGCCACCGGCCGCAACCGGGTCGTATGCGAACCGGAGTGAACCTGAGCGATTTATTCTCACCGTAGGAGGAATCCAGATGCATTGTCCCGTCTGTAGCACTACCCAGCTTGTCATGTCCGAACGACAAGGTATCGAAATCGACTATTGTCCGCAGTGCCGCGGTGTCTGGCTCGACCGGGGCGAACTCGATAAGATCATTGAGCGCTCGGCACCGGTACAGACGCCGGCAGCGACGCCGTCAGCCGAAGGATTCGGCCACCAACCGCAACGCGAACAGCGTCCGCCGCAGAGTCAGTCGCAGGGTTATTACAAAGATAAAGACGATTACCGCCACCGCCGGAAAAAAGGCTTTCTGGGTGAACTCTTCGACTTTGATTGATGTGCTGCTGACCGGCTAAACCCGGCGGGTCGCACGCCGCTTGCTGCGACCTGTTCTCCGAACAGGTATGCCTTGGTCGGCATGTGATCCCTCACTTTTTTCTCATATGACAAGTTGCCATGGCCGCTTGTCATCCTGTCATCCTGTTGTGCCGCCGCGACCGTTGCATCGGTTCGTGCGTGATTCATTTGCATTTCCGAAATTAAGATACACAATGAAGTCATGCACGACAGCAAGTGTGTATGGCGAGGGCAAACCCGCCGCAGCGGGTCTCAGGCGTAGCGCCGCCCTTTTTCCGTCACCTATCGGAGAAAGGCGACAAATGTTGATTTCTTTTCTGTTCAGGCCCAGCGTGTTGACGCTGGCCGTCATGGCAAGCGCTGCCGTTTCGGTGCGGGCGCAAGACGCAACTTTCCTCGCGCCCGGCCAGCACTTGTCTTCCAGCGCGGCCCCGCCGACCGGTTACGGGCTTTTCACGCCTCGCTCCGGTCGCAGCAACGACGATAGACTGCTCGCCCAAGGCTTGTCGCTGGCGCACGATGCAGTGCTCGACCATTCTTATTTCATGCTGGCGCCAGCTTCGCCTGCGCCATCCGGCCAGCAAGTCGGCGAAGTGAAGCTGAAGTTCGGCCTGCTCGCTCCGCAAGAAACGCTTCTACCTTTGTCAGGTATCAAGCCGCCGTCGGAAGCGGGGCTGGTGGAGTTATCGCGTTCTTTCGGTACGGCTGCATTGGCGTTGTCGGTTTCGCAGGCAAGCACCTCCTCGAACATCCACCTTGGGCCGTATTCGCAGGGTGCGCCATCGCTCGGCGAAAAAGCCTCCACCAGTACGGTGCAGCTTTCCGGCACGATGCTGCTCGGCCCGAAAATGGCGTTGGCAGGATCGGCGGCCTACGGTGTCACCCCCGGCTGGGGAAGCGGCAGCGTCCCTGGCAACGGTTTGGGCAGCGATCTCGCGCATGCCCGCAGCAATGCTTTTTCGCTGGCACTGGTCGCCTCCGACCGGGTCAAGGCCGGCGACCGTTTGAGCGTTTCGGTATCACAACCGATGCGTGCGCATGCCAGCCGGATGGTGATGGACATGCTGACCGGACGCAGCGGCAGCACGCGTTCGGCGAACGAACGGCTGATCTTTACCATGGTGCCGCTCGGACGCGAGATGCGGGCGCAGCTGAACTATTTCACGCCACTGCCGCAACAAGCCTCGTTTCGTCTGACACTGATGGTGCGGCGCGAGCCGAACGACTTGGCCGACGCGTCGACGGAGAAGCTGTTGCTCCTACGGTACGCGAAACAGTTTTAGTGTTGCATCGGTATAGACTGTCCCGACGCCTCGCAGAAATGAGCAGGGGCAAGCCGGTATAATTCCCACCGTCCCTACATTTCGATAATTGGCGTTTCGCCAACATCTTTCATTCCCATGTTAGCTTCACAAAAACAACAGATTATTGACCTGTTCCAGACCGCGCTTGCGCCCATCGTTGCTGGAACAGACCTGCAACCGAGCGTGGTGTTGGAACGCCCACGCGATCCCGCCCATGGCGACATCGCTTGCAACATCGCCATGCAGCTGGCCAAGCCCCTGAAGAAAAATCCGCGCGAGCTGGCACAGGCTATCGTTGCTGCGTTGCTGGCGGACAAGGGCGATTTGATCGCATCGGCTGACATCGCCGGCCCCGGTTTCATCAACCTGCGCGTGGCCGCGGCCGCCAAGCAGGCGGTGGTGCCTGCCATTCTGCGTGAAGCAGCACACTACGGCAAAGGCAATAGCGGTGTCGGCAAGAAAGTGATGGTCGAATTCGTGTCGGCCAATCCGACCGGCCCCTTGCATGTCGGCCATGGTCGACAAGGCGCGCTGGGCGATGCGTTGGCATCGCTGCTGGCGGCACAGGGCTATGCCGTTACGCGCGAGTTTTATTACAACGATGCCGGTGTTCAGATCGGCAACCTCGCGTTGTCGGTGCAGGCGCGCGCCAAAGGCTTCAAGCCGGGCGATGCTGGCTGGCCGGAGTCTGCTTATAACGGTGATTACATCGCCGACATCGCCGTCGATTTCCTGGCCCGCAAAACCGTCTCTGCTAGCGACGGTGCGCCGGTCACCGCCAGCGGCAACGCCGACGATCTCGACTCGATCCGCAAGTTTGCGGTGACGTACCTGCGCCATGAGCAAGACCTGGACTTGCAGGCTTTCGGCGTCAAGTTCGACAATTACTATCTCGAATCCTCGCTGTACACCGAGGGCAAGGTGGAGCACGCCGTGCAGGCGCTGGTCGCCGCCGGCAAGACCTACGAGCAGGATGGCGCGCTGTGGCTGCGCACCACCGAATACGGTGACGACAAGGACCGCGTGATGAAGAAATCCGACGGCACCTACACCTACTTCGTGCCGGACGTGGCGTATCACATCACCAAATGGCAGCGCGGCTTCGGCAAGGTGATCAACGTGCAGGGCAGCGACCACCACGGCACCATCGCCCGCGTGCGCGCCGGTCTGCAGGCGGTCGGTATGGGCATTCCACAGAATTATCCGGACTACGTGCTGCACAAAATGGTCACCGTGATGAAGAACGGCGAGGAAGTGAAGATTTCCAAGCGTGCCGGGTCGTATGTCACGGTGCGCGACCTGATCGAATGGTCGGCCGGCGATGCGCAGAGCGACAACGGCGAGCGCGATCTCACGCGCGGCCGCGATGCGGTGCGTTTCTTCCTGATTTCGCGCAAGGCCGATACCGAATTCACTTTCGACGTCGATCTGGCCCTGTCGCAATCGGACGAAAACCCGGTGTACTACGTGCAGTATGCGCATGCGCGCATCTGCTCGGTGCTGGCGCAATGGGGCGGCGACGAATCGACCTTGAACAGTGTTGCAGATCTGTCGCCGCTGACCTCGCCGCGTGAAGCCGCCCTGTTGGCCAAGCTCGCCGAATATCCGGAAATGCTGCAAAAAGCCCTCGACGAACTCGGGCCGCATCAGGTAGCTTTCTACCTGCGCGATCTGGCCGGCGAACTGCATAGTTATTACAACGCCGAACGGGTTCTGGTGGACGATGCCGCCATCAAAATGGCGCGTCTGGCGCTGCTGCTCGCAACGCGCCAGGTACTACGTAACGGCTTGGCGCTGATCGGTGTATCGGCACCGGCGCGGATGTAACAGGATGTGACTGAGGAAGCATGTACAACGACAACAGACGACAGCAGGGCGGAACGATTATCGGCATCATCATCGGCTTGGTCATCGGACTCGGTATCGCCTTGACGGTGGCGGTGATGATTACCAAGACGCCGATGCCGTTCATGGACAAGTCGGGACGGCAGAAAGCCGTCGAGCCGACGGCAGGACAAAGCGCGGACCCCAACAGGCCTTTGTACGGCAAGAAGGAAATTCCCAAGCCGGCGATGAAGGACCCGGTGCAGTACACTCCGCCGGAAAATACTGCCGCGCCGCAGGCTGACAAGAAAGAAATCACGGTTGATCCGAAGCTGGGCAGCAAGGCCCCGGTGGTGGAGCGTTCGACCACGGCCGAGCAGGCCAAAAAAACGGAGGCCGCTGCTTCCGTAAATGAAGAAAAGTGGAGCTATTACCTGCAGGCGGGTGCTTTCCGCGAACAGGCTGATGCCGAGGCGATGCGCGCCAAACTCGCCCTGATGGGGGTGGAAGCCAAGGTGTCAGAGCATCAGTCCGAAAACGGCGTGCTGTACCGTGTCCGCGCCGGCGCATTCAGCCAGCTCGAAGAGATGAACAAGGTCCGCAGCAAGCTGTCAGATAATGGTGTCGATGCCGCCGTGGTGCGCACGGCGAAATAACTGGACTTACGCAAAGCTGCCCCAGCCGCGTTGCATTGCCTTGTCGTACTAGACGTACTGTCTGCGGCAACGCGCCTTGCTGGGACAATTTTGCGCAAGTCCGAATAATCAAACTTGAACAAAGGAATCTTATGCGTTTTCTGAAACATGCCCTGGCCGCCTTGAGCCTGAGCCTGGTTGCGACCGGCGCGCTCGCCAGTCCGAGCGCGCCGAAAAACGGCGTCGATTACCGCACGCTCGACAAGCCGCAGCAGACCGCTTCCGGCCAGGCGGTCGAAGTCACCGAGTTTTTTTGGTACTCCTGCCCGCATTGCTATGCGATGGAGCCGACGCTGGTGGATTGGGTGAAGAAGCAAGGCAGCAACATTACCTTCAAGCGCGTGCCGATTGCCTTCCGCGATTCCATGGTGCCGCAGCAGAAGCTGTATTACGCACTGGAAGCGATGGGCAAGTTGGACGAATTGCATGTGAAGGTGTTCAACACCATCCACGCGCAGAAGCGGCCCACCGATACCGATGCGCAGATACTCGATTTCGTCGTCAAGAACGGTATCGATAAAACCAAGTTCCTTGACGCTTACAATTCGTTCGGCGTACAAAGCAAGGTCGCGCGCGCCAAGCAGTTGCAGGAAGCCTACCAAGTCGATGGGGTTCCCTTGCTTGCCGTCGGCGGCCGCTATCTGACCTCCCCCGGTATTGTGGGCGGCAGCCTCGGCAGCCGTGATGAATCGGCGCTGCATACCGCCACCTTCCAAGTGATGGACTGGCTGGTCAACAAGGTCAAGCAGGGTAAATAAACCGCTCCGGCATGACATGACACAGCAGGTCCGCTACTCGCAAGAGAGCGGACCTTTTTGTTTGCAGCGAACATGCGGGGAAACAGATTGAGGTATCCATGAAACGCGTATTCATCACCGGCGCATCGAGCGGCCTTGGCGCTGCACTGGCGCAACGCTATGCCGCACAGGGCGCAGCACTCGGCCTGGTCGCCCGCCGCCAAGAACTGCTGGAACAACTGGTTGCGCAATTGCCCAATCCGGACCGTCACCGCATCTATGCGCTCGACGTCACCGATCGTCAGGCGCTCGCGGCTGCTGCCGCCGACTTCATTCGCGCCGGCGAGGGGGTTGACATCGTCATCGCCAATGCCGGCATCTCGCAAGGCACCTTGACTGAATACGCCGAAGACCTTGCCGTCTTCGACCGTATCATCGCTACCAACCTCAATGCCACGGTCGCCACCTTCGCCCCCTTCATCGCCAGCATGAAGCGGCAGGCGCAGCAGGGCAGCAGAGCATGTCGCCTGGTCGGTATCGGCAGCGTCGCCGGCATTCGCGGCTTGCCCGGCGCTGGCGCCTACAGCGCTTCCAAGGCGGCGGTCCGCAGCTATTGCGAGTCGCTGCGGGTCGAACTGCGTGCCAGCGGCATCAAGGTCGTGACGATCGCCCCTGGTTACATCGATACGCCGATGACGCGGGTGAACCCTTATCCGATGCCTTTCCTGCTGTCTGCCTCCGCATTTGCCGCCAGGGCGGTGGTCGCCATCGAGGATGGCGTCAGCTACCGCGTCATCCCTTGGCAGATGGGCGTGGTCGGCAAGTTATTGCGCGCATTGCCCAACTGGCTGTACGACACGGCGTTCGCCAAGGCGCCGCACAAACCGCGCAAGAGCCAGGCATGAGGTTGATCGATGCCATCGGTTGCGAACATCGCCCGGCAGCACAGGCATCGCCGCGCATCGTGTCGCTGGTGCCGTCCATTACCGAGCTGCTATGCGATTTGGGCCTGGCTAAATGGCTGGTTGGCCGCACCGGTTTTTGTATCCACCCGGCAGAGGCCGTGCGTGGCATCCCGAAAGTCGGCGGCACCAAGGACGTCAATCTCGACAAAATCCGCCAGCTTGCGCCCACGCATCTGATCGTCAACATTGACGAAAACGAAAAGCCGACCGTCGATGCGTTGGCCAGCTTCATCCCGCACGTCATCGTCACGCATCCGCTGGCGCCGCGCGACAATCTCGTGCTCTACCGCCTACTGGGCGGAATTTTCCATGCAGGCGATGCCGCCGAAGCGCTGTGCGCAGCCTTCGAGTCGGGATACGCGGCGCTGGCGGCAGCCCGCAAAGGTCCTCCGCAAACCCTGCTGTACTGCATCTGGAAAGACCCCTGGATGACCGTCTCGCGCGATACCTACATCGCCCGCATGATGGCCGAGATCGGCTGGCAAGCCTGGACACCGCCGGATACAACGGTACGTTATCCGGTGTTCACCTGGTCCGATGCCGTAGCGCAGGCAATCGACGGTGTCCTGCTGTCGAGCGAACCGTACCGCTTTACCGAAGCGCATGTCGATGCGCTGGAAAGACAAATCGGCAAGCCGGTGCAACTGCTCGATGGCGAACTGATGTCGTGGTACGGCAGTCGGTCGATTGGCGGCTTGCGTTACCTGCGTCAACTGGCCGGACGGGTCTGAATTACTTTTTCCGGTTAAGTCGGACCAGCATGCGGATGAATTCACGCGCGATCGTCTGGTGATGCTGATCCAGCCGCTGTAAGTCGGCGATCAGTTTGACATCGGCCGACTCGAAGCGTGCAGGCTCGCCCGGCGTGGTAGTCAAGGTATTGCCCCTATCGCCGCCGAAGCGCAGCCATTCGGCCGGAACGCCCAGCCATTGAGCGAGCGTGCGCAATTTTTCCTGTGTCGGAATGGCTTCGCCAACCAACCACTTACGGGCAGCATGGACCGTGATCGGGCGGCCTTCAAAGCGGATGTTGAACTCCCGGGCCAACTGCGTTGGGCTATCGGGAGAGTACTCGGCGTTGCGAAGCGCGTATTGAAGGCGTTCGCTAAAGCCTTCTCGTTCAATTGATGGATTCATGACCGCGCACTATTCCACGTCGGGCGTTGACAGTCAGTCAATCGTCTGCAGGAACCTCTTGTGACCAAATGTGTTACGAAACGTTAACTCATTGTCCTCGCAGTGCATGGTTTTTGCTGCGACTAATCGGCTGGGGGGCGATGCAGATCAATAGAAGGCCAAAATACAGAAACAGCCCAAGCAAGATTTAGCGCCGGATTTGAAAGCGGAGCGTGCCGTCGGCTCCTGTTTCGCGTTGCAAAATACCGTCGAGCCATAGCTTGTGCAAATGCGCCAAGGCCTCGCCCAAGGCAAAACCCAGCTGATGCGTATCCAGCGCACGGCGGAACATGAGCGGCACGATATCGGCGGCGGAGTGCAGGTTGGCACAGGCTTGCATCACTTCCGCCAAGCGTGCCTGATGGTGGGCGCACAATTGGTCAATGCGCGTATGCAAACCACAAAACGGCCTGCCGTGCGACGGCAGCACCAGTGTGTCTGGCGGCAAGTCGATGTACTTGGCGAGTGAATCGAGGTAGAGCTGCACCGGATTGGCTTCCGGTTCCAGCGGCAATACCGACACATTGGTCGAGATGCGCGGCAATACCATGTCGCCGGAAATCAGCAGCTTGAGATCGGCGCAATACAGCGAAGCATGTTCGGGAGAATGCCCGCAGCCGGTGATCACACGCCATGCGTGACGGCCGATGGAAAAAGTCTGACCATCCTGCAGGCGGCGATAGCTGTTGGGCACCGTCGGCACCAGCTGTGCGTAATGGCCTGTGCGTTGCTCCAATTGTGCCAATATCGCCGGGTCGTTGACGCCATGCAACCGGAAATGCGGCAGCATCTCGGCACCGTCGATGCCAGGCAACAAGGCCGCCCTCAGGCGCGCATCGGCGTATTCGCCGGTCGTCATCCACAGCGGCGCATTCCAGCGTGGGCACAGCCACTCGGCCAGGCCGACATGGTCAGGATGATAATGCGTGGCGATGACCCGTACGATGGGCAAGCCGTCCAGCACGTCGGCAAATATCTGTTCCCAGGCGGCACGCGTGGCATCGTTGGCAATGCCGCAATCGATAACAGTCCAGCCGACATCGTCCTGTACCAGCCACAAATTGATGTGATCCAGCGCAAAGGGCAGCCCCATGCACAGCCAGCGCACACCGGGCGCGACATCGTGGGCTGTGCCTGGCAGTGGCAAGGCAGCGCCGAAAGGGTAGCTAAGGCACCGCACAGGAATAACTTGCACAATTTTGCTTGCCGTAGCGGGCGCGCTGCAGCGTTGCTCGTCGTCGCCATAGCCCGCTATGACTCCTCCTCGCGCCTTGCATCGCCTCCCGCCACGACCGCCAAATTGCACAAGTTATTCCTGCGCGGCGCCTTGGCCGGGATTCAAGCGGATTCATCAGTACACCCAACGGTATAAGGAGGCCAGCGGCGGCAGTTTTTCATGTTCACATTTGCGGCGCACACGCCTACAATACGATCCAATTGACGTTAACGTAAACTGCAGTTCCTGGCAGCGATTCTGAATACAAACTACAACCCCTTTTTGTTGCTGATGCCACGCCCAACCGCCATGCCGACCTACACCATCACCGAATTGGCGCGCGAATTCGACATCACGCCGCGCGCCATCCGTTTCTATGAAGACCAGGGTTTGCTGACGCCGAAACGCGAAGGAGCCGGTGGCCGCACCCGCGTCTACAGCGCGCGCGAGCGCACCCGGTTGAAACTCACCCTGCGCGGCAAACGGCTCGGCTTGAGCCTGTCCGAGGTGAAGGCGCTGGTCGATATGTATGAATCGCCGAAGGACACGACGGCGCAACTGGAACGTTTCCTGGCGGTGCTGGCGCAGCACCGCGAAGCACTGGAACGGCAGCGCGAAGACCTGGACGTAACGCTGGATGAAATCGCCGCTCACGAAGAGGAGTGCCGACGCTTGCTGGCAGGCCAGAAATCGCCGAAAAAGCCGGCGGCGCGCCGCCTGAAAGACGTTGCCTGACAGGCTTGCTACCGTATTTTCACGGTATGGACTTTACGTTTACGTAAACGTAAATTGGAAGTATGATTTTGCGTTATTGGCAAGCTGCTTGCCGATTCAAATTAATGTGAGGACGACATGATTCATTTGCCCGGCTTGACCTTTGACCATGGCGAAGACATCGCCGCGCTGCGTGCCACCGTGCAGCAATTCGCGCAGGCGGAAATCGCGCCGCGCGCGGCGGAAATCGACCGCAGCGACCAGTTTCCCATGGATTTATGGCGGAAAATGGGCGATCTCGGCCTGTTGGGCATTACCGTCGATGAAGAGTACGGCGGCACCGGCATGGGCTATCTTGCCCACATCGTCGC
>DATLIB010000272.1:0-4924 GCA_035539595.1 Noviherbaspirillum sp. | reverse complement strand
CGCCGCCGGCAGCAGCGCCCCGACCCGCGCCGCAAGTGTCTTGGGGAGCAGCAGCCGCAATCGCGTCCACATGCCGGGGAAGCCGGATTCCACACGTCGCACCAGTTCCACCAGGCCGCGAATTTCAATGGAGTCGGTATCGGTAAAGGGGACGGTTTGGCATCCCTTCAGCGGTTGGGTGATGGCGACACTCATGCACCATCTGCGTTCGGGAATGGCGAGCTGGTCGAGCATGGCTTGGTTATGTTCGCGTGCGGCGATCAGGCCGGCGAACAATTTTGCTGCGTTCATCAGCTCGTTTGCATTCTGGACGGCAGCGACGTGCCAGGCGGGATCGAAGTCGTCCGGGAAGGCGACTTGTACATTTGCTTGCTCACACCACAGCCGGTAGCCGTCACGCTGGCCCAGCTGGTCTGCCGCCAGCGGCAAGCGACGGCGCCGGGCGCCAGCCGCATACGTCCACGGCGCGAACCACCAATCGAGGAAGGAATCCGGCAGCATTGTTATCTCTCTCGGCAAACGTTGAAATACGTGCTGTGCAGGGCGTCACATACTGGCCCGGTCTTGTCGCTGGCCCGCAACGGCATCGCCGCTGGGGCCGGTCGCATCACTTACGTTGCAGCCTCGGCCGGTACCATGCCGGGGTCGCCGTCCGGTGACGCGGCAGGCGCGTCCTTGGCGCCCTTACCGAGCTTGCCGGACAGTTTCGCACTGCCTTTGAACATCATGAAGCCGCCCAGCCCGAGGCCTCCAAGTCCGACCAGGGTCAGCAAAATCAGGGTGGTCAGCAAGCTACCGGCGGAATCCGCCTCGACCATGAAGGGCCCGACCGTCGTCCAGGCAACCGTCGGCGGCGGTATTTCGCTGCGGGTCATCACGACCGACACTTTGCTGCGCCCGTCTTCACTGGACAAACCGGGGATGCTGGATGCCACCAGCCGGCGGATACGCGGAGCGACGGCATCTTCATCCAGCGGCGGGCGATATTTGACGAATACGGCGGCAGAGGACGGCTGAATCGGCTCGCCCGGTGCGATACGCTCGGGCAGCACGACGTGCACCCGGGCCGAGATCACATTGTCGAATTGCTGGAGCGTGAAACCCAGTTCTTCCGACAAGCCGTGCAGATAACGCACCCGCTCTTCCAGCGGCGTGGAGATCATGCCTTGCTTCTTGAATACTTCGCCGAGGTTGGACATGCTGCGGCGCGGCAGGCCGGCGGCGTTCATCGCTGCGGTGGCGCGCGACAGGTCCGTCTCTTCCACCGTCAGGTTCACGCCTTCCTTGGCTTTTTGCTTTTCCACCGCGATGCCTTGGCCGTTCAACACCAGCACGATTTCGTTGGCGTCGGAATCGGACAGGCCGGACTGCAGATTCACTACTTTCGAACAGGCGCACAGCAGGCCGATCATGCCCCACATGCACATACGAAGCAGCAAATCGGATAAGGGCCGCCAGCCGGCGGGTCGCAGTAGTTCGGTTGTAGTGGATCGCGGCATCATGATAGGCCTATTGCAACTTGGTCAGCGAATCGATGGAAGTTGCTGCTTTGGAGACGGTCTTGGAGATCGTCTGCACGCGCAACTGGAAGTCGTTGAGCGCCATCATGGCGCGCATCAGATGCATAGAATCGCCAGTGCGGGTGGCCTGCTCCAGCATCTTGGACACATACTGCTGGTCTTGCTTGACCTCGCCAGCCAAGCCGGTGGCACGCTCGGCGATGATGCCGCCGAGCGATTTGTGGCCGCTGGCGCCGCTCGGTCCGCCGACCGCATCGACGCCACCGCCGCCGCCACCCATGTGGCGCTCCAGTGCCGCCCGGAACTGGGCGCTGTCGCCGTGGTCCAGGGACTGAATGTCAATTTTGATATGGCTGCCGTGCTCGACACCACCGGCCGGTGCGCCACCGTTTACTGCCGCCACTGCCAAGGTCGTTGTGTCCATGTTTGCTCCTGTAAGCGGGAATTTCACTATCGACTGGTTGTATGTGGTGTGCGGGGGGTATCCGGTTCCAATTTGGTGTGAGAGAGCCTGTTCGGTGCCTGTTAGAGCCTGTTCGCTGTCTTTTTGGCATGCGCGTTCGCGCGAACCCTGCGGGCAGCCGCAGCAGGCGACGGTCATGGCGCGACCGCCGCAAGACTTGTCAATACAGCATGTCGTGGCTGGCGCCGCAATGCGTGCCGCCGCAACCGAGGATGTTGGACGGATCGCAAAAACCGTCGGTGCCGCAACGGCGTTCGCACTCGGCGCGGGATTTCGGTTTCAATTTAGGCAAGGTCGTCGTTTTTTTCATCTGCGGCGACCGCAGTTCCTGGATAAAGGTCTGCGCGACGACGGCCACCCGATGCAGGCGGTCGCCGGCTTCCATGATGAGATCGTTGTCGTCCGGCGCTTCTTTCCGGGATGCGCCGGCGGCGGCGCCTTTCGATCCGGCGCCAAACTTGCCGCGCCGCGCGTCGGCCGATGTCGCAGTGTCGTCCATGTTGATCAGCATCGGCGCGAGCGCCGCCGCAACCGGCACGATTTCTTCCTGCATCAACAGGTCTTCGCCCTGCCCGCTTCCGGACGGCGGCTTTCGGTCCTGCTCGGGACGCAACGGCCGTCCTGGTCCGTCGGCGCTCTTTTTCTGCGCTGCGGCAGCACGCGCGTCGTCCTCCTCGATGACAGCCTCTTCTTCTGCCGTCGCGTTTGCCACGGCCTCCAGCACCAGATCGGCAGCGGGAGCAGCGGCGACAGGCAGCTTCTTTTCCAGTACCGGTACCACCATGTCGGCAGCACCGGCCGCGACTTCCTGCGGCGGCGCGGCACTCGTGGCGGCAGATCGCACCGGAGCGTTGTCGGATGCCGGACTGCGGCCGCGGGTAGTCGAGCGTGACGACGTGGCGGTATCCGGCGCCCCGTCCTGCCGCCCTCGCACAGCCGGAGTTGCCGGCAAAGGTGCCAATTCATTTTGCTTCATCTTGCGTCCTTTCTGAAAACAGTGCGTGGTCGCAAAGGAGTCAGTTGCCAGTTGCAATACCTTTACTGCATCAATGGTTGTAATACGACGGGGGCGGCTCGCCGAAACGCTCCAGTTCGATCTCCCTGCCCACCTCGTTCATTGCCACCAGTTCCTGCACCACCGCATACACCTGCGCGACCGCTTCATAACTGGATTTCGGCACCACCGTGTCGTCCTTGCAGGTCGCATAGAGCGTGCGCGCCAGCCAGACATGGCGGATGACCGGAATGCCGCACTCGCGCGCGCGCCGGATCATGGCTTGTGCAATGTCGTCCTTGCCCTTGGCCAGCACGACCGGCACCATGGCTTCGTTCGGGTCGTAAAACATGGCCACGGCAAAGTGGGTCGGGTTGACCACCACCGCGTTGGCGTTGGCGGTTTTTGCCGCTGGCGCCTCGTTGGCAAACTGGCGCGCCAGCTGCTTACGCTGTCCCTTGACCATCGGGTCGCCTTCCGACTCCTTGTACTCGCGCTTGATTTCCTCGTGGTCCATCATCAGGTTTTTCTTGTGGAAGTATTTTTGCACCGCGAAATCCACCACGCTGGAGAGCAGACAGACCACCAGCAGGACGTGGAAGACGGAACGCAATGCCTCGATGAAGCCGTAGTAGGCCTCTTTCGGCTCGCCGCCCGACAGCCCGATGATGGCCGGCAGCTGCGAGTACACCAGCATATAAACCATCCAGCCGATCAGCAGCGCCTTGCCCAGGGAGAGCAAGACTTCGAACAGCTTTTTCTTGGAAAAGATACCCTTGATGCCGTTGACCGGATTGAGTTTGTCGAAATTGGGCGTCACGCTTTCAACCGAGATCAGCACGCCGAACTGCCCCCAGTGCGATATCACGCCCATGACGATGCAGATCACGAAACAGATGCAAAATACGAGCAGCAGCAAGATGCCCGACGCGGTCAGCATCTCGATGAGCGATTTCATGAAGGGCTTTCCCACACTCTGGAAACTGAGTTCCATCAGCGACTCGATCGCCTCCCGCCACATCGGCTCGCTCACGAACGCAAGCTCCGCCACCACGAGCAACGGTCCGATCCGGGCCAGATCGCGGCTCATGGCGATCTGGCCCTTCTGTCGGGCATCGTCTAACTTTTTATCGGTAGGTTCTTCGGTCTTGTCGTCACTCACGGGAACAGCTCCGGTACGGGTTCGATGAAATCAGACGACGCACCAATGCGCTACGTCGGGCTTACTTGCAACAGCTCTGCCATGATGTCCAGCAGACGGGCAAAGTCGCCCGCCAGGTAATGCGATAAGGTCGGCCAGAACGCCAGCACGATGAACAGGGCGGTCAGGCTTTTGATTGGTGCCGATGACGAGGTCACCTGCAGGCCGGAGGCGAATACGCCGATCATGGCAAACGCGAATTCGATAAAAAGCAGCGGGATGATGATCGGTGCACCGTACACGATGGTGTACCAGAAAAATTCGGCGAAGCGCTTGATCAGGACATCGATGTGTCCCGGCTCGAACGGCGGCGTGAAATGATGCGCCGGCCACACGCCGTAGCTTTCGATCAGGATGCGCGCCAGCGCCACAAACAAACCGGCCTGCACCATGACGACCACCACCGCCTGGATCAGCATGCCGCCCAATGCGCTGGCATCGCGGTCCACGGCGGAGTTGTTGGCCTGGACTTGGACCGCCGCACGCTGGCTATCGACGATTGACGCCACCGACTGCACCACCCAGAAAGGAATGGAGGTCATCACGCCCAGCAGCAGGCCGACCATGGCCTCCTTGATCACCAGCACACCGGCCAGAATAAAGTCGGGCGGCGTTTCCTGAATATAGTAAAAGGTGGGCAGCGCTGCCGGCAGGGCGATGGACATGGCGGCCAGGTAGCGCGCCGTGCCGGTCAACACGTTCAGGCCGAAGCCGGGCAGAATCACAAGGCAAATGATCACCCGAGG
>DATLIB010000271.1:0-3775 GCA_035539595.1 Noviherbaspirillum sp. | reverse complement strand
ATCTGGTGCATGAATACATGAATCACGGTTGGGGCCCCTTGTATTTCGCCGACGTGGCGCAGGAATTTGCTGCAGCCAAGCTCGACTTCGTCGGCTCGGCGGATTTGGTACTGGCATTCCCGGAGCGTTATTTCACATCGGAGCAACAAGCCTTGCTGGAGAGCGTGCCGGATGCCGTGCTGCGCGAGACCGTCAAGGATTACCTGCGTAATACGGGCTTTCGCAAGGATGTGTTCGTGCGCGGCGCACGCCGCATGTCGCCGGCACGGCAGGCGCAATGGCTGGAGCAGATCGGCCTGGCGCTGACGACTGCCCGCAGCAAGGTTACGCTGGAATTGGATTTGGGGATCGGCACCCTGGAGGTGTCCGAAGAGTTGTATGGGCCGGTGATCGATGCGCTGGCGGAGCGCCCGCACACGTTGAAGGAACTGGCGTCCTTGCCGACATTGCAACATGAGAGCATGGCAGCGATAGGGGAGATCGCCGCGCTCCTGACCGGGTCGGGGCAGGCTGCTCCCTTCTTTGTTTCCTACCGCGATGCGGATGCGGGGCCTGCACAGCGGATGAACCAAACGGTGGTGCAGCGTTTCCACCTTGATAATTTTCGGCCGTTGGCGTCTCCCTTGCTAGGCACGGCCATCGATGTGCCGGTGGGTCAGCGGCTGGTGTACCGGGCGCTGACGAGCGGCGTTGATGCGTCGCAGGCCGATGCCGTCAATGCGCAGGCTTGGCAAACGATGATCGAAGAAGGGCCCACTATCAGAGGGGCTGATAACACGCCCCTGGATTCGGAAGAAGCGCAGCGCACCGCGCTGGCGACACTGGTCAACTCTGTTCTGACCACGCGCATGCCGGTCTGGCGTCAGCTCAAACTCTTGTGACTTCTGCGTAGCAAACCATCCAATGGCGAATGACGCCGGGCGGCATTTCTCTGGCGGGCAAAATGAAAGGGAATTCATGAGTTGGAATAACGGTTATGTATCGGATATCGAATATCCGGCAGGGTTTTTTCATGCACAAAGCCCGATGCAATTGAATTTTTCCTGCTTGATGAATGGGTACGAACCGGTCGCGCCTGAGCGGGCGTTCACGTATTGCGAGCTGGGATGTGGTCAGGGCTTTACCGCCAACGTTCTGGCCGCGAGTAATCCGCATGGACGGTTTTATGCGTTCGATTTCAATCCCGCCCATGTGGCGGTTGCGCGCGCATTAGCCGATGAGGCCGGTCTCGACAATCTGACCGTGCTGGAAAACAGCTTCGCCGACTTGGTCGAAGGCAAGGTCGATCTGCCGCAATTCGATTTTGTCACCATGTATGGTGTGTATGGATGGGTGAACGAAGAAAACCGCCAGTACATCGTGGACTTTTTGGTGCGTTACGTGAAGCCGGGAGGCATCGTGTACGTCAACTACAACACGATGCCGGGTTGGGCTGCCATGTTGCCGCTACAACGCTTGATGGTGGACTATGGCGACATGCATGCCGGCGGCAGCTTGCGGCGATACGAGCAGGCACGGCAACTCGTTGATCGGCTCGTCGCAGTACAGGCCAGGTATTTTGATGCCAATACCGGTCCCGACATGACGGCCCATTTGGACGTCATACGCCATGCCTCGCCCGGCTATCTGGCGCATGAATACATGAATCGCGGCGGGCAGGCTCACTATCACCGCGATGTCGCCCGCCAGCTTGCCGCGGCCAAACTGGACTATGTCGGTTCGGCGGAACTGTTCAGAGCGTTTCCCTATTTATCGCTCACGCCGCAACAGCAAAAATTGCTCGATACCGTACCGTCTGTCATGCGCGAGACGGTGGCCGATTATCTTCAAAACACGCCTTTCCGGCAGGACGTCTACGTGCGTGGCGCCCGACCCCTCACGCTGGCCCGGCAAAAAGAATGGATGTCGCGGATCGGGCTGGCCTTGACCGTTCCCCGTGCCATGGTGAAATACCAAATGGATTGTCCTTCTGGCGTGGTGATCGACAGACGCGATTTGTACGAGCCGGTGCTCGACGCCCTGGAAAAAGCACCGTGTACCTTGGCCGAGTTGGGAGCCTTGCCGGCACTGGCACAGGAGGCGGCCGCAACCGTGTATGAAATCGCCGCCTTGCTGATCACGTCCGGTCAGGCCTGCGGTTATGGTCCCGATACCGGCGCGCATCACGCGCCGGCACGCGCGATGAATCAGGCGATCGCCCTGCATTCCCGCTACGACAAGAGATACCATGCGTTTGCTTCGCCTCCGGCCGGGACCGGCATCAATGTCGATTCGGTCATGCGGCGCGTCTATCGGGTGCTGTGCGAGTCGGGCGATGCGCTGGATGTCGGCGCAGTGGCCAGTCGGGTGTGGGACATGATGGTTGGTGAAGGCTATTTTGCGGATACGGCGGGACAGCGTTTCACAGAGGATGAAGAAGGACGGGAAGCGTTGGCAGAAACGGTGCATACGATTCTGAAACAACATGTGCCGCTGTGGCGTCAGCTGAAAGTGCTTTGACCGATTTGGAGGCGGGTATAAACCCGCCCCAAGCCGACCGATGGAACCAGCAGCCCGGGACGTACCACTTAAAGCCAGGGATGGCTGAAATTGCAAACAACGATGCCATGCATGATGTGTGTACTTGCGCGCCGGCAAGCGCCAACGATGGTTTCAACGATGGTTTTGACTGTTTGCCAGCTTCGCGATTACACGTAAAATGACTGCTGACCAAGAGTCAGCACTGACCAGCCGTCGCTTAATGCGATGCAAAAACATCAAGAGGCTTCGATTTTGTACCAAGACCTAACAGATACCACCGGCGCACTGAACGGTTGCGTAATGCAAGTAGACGGTTTTCTGCGCGAGCTCACCGGAATGGTTGGCCAGGACGGGCCGGATGTTCCGGTGCTTGAACTGCAATTCGGTGAAATTCTGACGAAAACTTCCGTACAGACGAGCGGTAGAAATTATCTGGTCATCACAGCCTTCCTGCCGAAATGCAGGCGTTCGCACTATATCCCGCTGCCTCGGCCCGAGTCGTCCGGGGTGCCGACCGGCGCGATGGAATTTCTGTGGCACGCTGACGAAGGTCGTTACATGGGCGTACGCAAGGTGCCGATCACCGATCTGCCGGACGAGCGCAGCGTCATGGATGCCATACTGGCCACCTCCGACCAAGCTGCGGCCTGGTTTTCCTCGATCCGCGTCAGCAAGCGAAGCACCTAAGGTCATGTTGCGCTGTCGTGCTGCATACCGCATGGATCAATTCATCCACTCGTCGTCGAATTTCGGCTTGGACGAAAAAAGCTGCTGCAACTGGTAAGCCAGTTCCGGCAGCATCAGCATGAAGCCCAGTGCGAATGCGCTGGCAAGCTCTCCCTCCGTTACGCCGAACGCATCGTCAGAAGAAAAGTCGATCCACGCGAGAAGCGAATAAATCATCACCAGCACGCCGATCTGGCATAGAACTCTGTTCATTTCCTGCGTCTGCTATGAGAATACGTGCAGCTGTAGAGCCGGTTTCATGGTGGCGGCTGCATCGTCGTGCAGGCAATGCAGCCCTCCGAGGGGAAGGGCTGTATTGCTTGCACATTCATCGTTGTTCCAGTTAAACGCCCGTTTGAAAACAGCTGGCGTGCGACTTGGCCGTTGCGTCCCGGCACAGCATGCGCGCTATCGCTTTCAAACGGGCTTTAAGCATGGGCGAGCACCTCAGGCGCCACCGCATTCGGCACGCACTGCAGCGCGTACCCGCGATACGCGCGAGCGTACGGTGCCGATGGGGACGTGCAGT
>DATLIB010000270.1:0-46676 GCA_035539595.1 Noviherbaspirillum sp. | reverse complement strand
GCATCAATGTGGGTACTTGGGGCCAGTACAATGAAAAATCTTACCGCCCTAACCGGAAAAGAAAACGGCTTCCGTCTTTGGAAGCCGTATGAAAATGGAGGCGGGGGTCGGGATCGAACCGGCGTCTACGGCTTTGCAGGCCGCTGCATAACCACTTTGCTACCCCGCCATGGGAGCGTATTTTAACCGTGAACGTAGAAACGTGCAGGCCTTCACGCAGATGCCAAAGAAATAAATGTATCAGCTCTTCAGCAATAAAAAAGGAAGCCCATCTAGCTTCCTTTTTAAACCTGGAGCGGGAGAAGAGTCTCGAACTCTCGACCTCAACCTTGGCAAGGTTGCGCTCTACCAACTGAGCTACTCCCGCATATACTTTACCGCTTCAAGAGATCACTATAAAACGATCTCTTACTCTACAACAAAAAAGGAAGCCATACAGCCTCCCTTTTTTAAACCTGGAGCGGGAGAAGAGTCTCGAACTCTCGACCTCAACCTTGGCAAGGTTGCGCTCTACCAACTGAGCTACTCCCGCGTTCACAACAGTCAAGTATTATAGGGCATTACCTTTTTTTGTCAAGCATTGCACGCCTTACTAAATCATACGTTCTGCCTTTTCCTTAATCAGTGGCCAAGCTTTGCGCAGGTAATAAAACATCGACCAGACTGTTAGTCCAGCTGCAATGACGAGCAGCCATGCACCCCATAGACGCGTATCGACCACGCCGAACAGGATGTCGCTATAAAGCAGCATTGGAATCGCCGTCATCTGTGCGGCCGTCTTGATTTTCCCGATAGAGCTGACGGCAACGGATTTCGACGCACCAATTTGTGCCATCCATTCGCGCAGTGCGGATATGGCAATTTCACGACCGATGATGATGAAGGCAATTACAGCATTAACGCGATCGAATTCAACCAACACCAACAAAGCTCCGGCGACCATTAACTTGTCTGCAACCGGATCGAGGAAGGCGCCGAATGCAGACGTTTCGTTCCACCGACGCGCCAAGAAACCGTCAAACCAGTCGGTAATTGCCGCCACAATGAAAATTGTGGTCGATGCGAGGCCTTTTTCATGTGGAGAAAGCCATGTATCAGGAAGATAAAATACGCCTACCACGAGCGGAATCAGCGCTACGCGCAACCAGGTAAGCAGAATCGGAATATTGAGTGGCATATATTGACGCCTGTGGAGATTCCTGATTATCGCGTGGAATTTGCTTTACCTGCAATGTACAGGGACGCGAAGAATAAGATTAATTAATGCAACTGCTTGTAGATTTCCTCAGCCAGTTGCCGGGAAATCCCCTCCACCGAGGTCAGTTCTTCCACACTTGCGTCAGCGACGCCACGCAGGCCACCAAAACGGGCAAGAAGTTTTTGGCGTCGCTTTGCGCCAATACCTTCAATTTCTTCCAGCCTGGAACTTTGGCGCGCCTTAGCCCTCTTGGCACGCATTCCAGTAATGGCAAAACGGTGTGCTTCGTCACGAATCTGTGCAATCAGCATCAATGCAGCGGATTCCTTGCCTAACTCCTGGGCCGGATGCCCGTCCGCGAAAACCAGAGTTTCCAACCCCACCTTGCGGCCTTCGCCTTTCGCCACGCCCACGATCAGACCTATATCAAGACCGAGCTCGCTAAATACTTGGCGTGCCATTTCGACCTGCCCCCTGCCGCCATCGATCAGCACGATGTCCGGCATCACGCCCTCACCGTTCGCCACTTTCTCATAACGGCGTGTCAGCACCTGACGCATCGCGGCATAATCGTCGCCCGGCGTAATGTCGTTAATGTTGTAGCGCCGATATTCCCCGTTCTGCATGGCGTGGTGATGAAACACAACGCAGGATGCCTGAGTCGCTTCGCCCTGCGTATGGCTAATGTCGAAGCACTCGACACGGAAGGCATCGATATCGTGCACATCAAGACCAAGCGCCTCCATCAATGCACGTGTGCGAGCCTGCTGCGAACCTTGTTCGGAAAGCAGTCTAGCCAATGCAATCTCCGCCCCCTTATGCGCCATTTCCAGCCACTGGCGACGTTGACCTTGTGGCTGGAATACCAGCGTAATGCGATGGCCGCATTGGTCCATCAATGCCATCATCAACGCTGGCGCGTCAAATTCCACATTAAGGATGAGGGTGGAAGGGATGAACTTGTCGATATAGTGCTGAGCCAAGAAGGCCTTGAGGATTTCCACCTCAACCGCATCTTCGGCAGCCGCCATTGCTTCGTCCACCTGGCTCGGGAAGTAAGCACGGTCACCAAGGTGACGACCTCCACGAACCATCGCCAGATTTACGCATGCCCGTCCCCCGTGTATCGCGACCGCAATGATGTCAATGTCTGCATCGCCGGTAGTTTCCATGCTTTGCTGATGCAGCACGCGTGACAGTGCGGTGATTTGGTTGCGCACTGCAGCTGCCTGCTCGAATTTCAGCTCTTGAGCAAATGCGTGCATTCTTCCTTCCAATGCGTCCAACACTTCAGTCTGGCGTCCACGCAGGAACTTGGAGGCATTCTCAACATCCTGCGCGTAATCCTCTGCGCTGATGGCATTTACGCACGGTGCGCTGCAACGTTGGATCTGATGTAGAAGGCAGGGTCTGGTTCGATTCGCAAATACTGTGTCTTCACAAGTACGCAGCCGGAACACTTTCTGCAGAATCTGCATTGACTCCTTGACCGCCCAAGCACTCGGAAACGGGCCGAAGTATTGGCTTTTCTTATCGACTGCCCCACGATAATAGGCCATACGAGGAACGTCCTGACCAGTGATCTTCAAGTATGGATAAGATTTATCGTCTCGGAAGAGAATATTGAAACGTGGCTGCAGTGTCTTGATGAGATTGTTCTCAAGCAGTAGTGCCTCTGCTTCGCTACGCGTTACCGTTGTTTCCAGGCGAGCGATGCGCTCCACCATCATCGCAGTACGCGGACTACTCAAGGTTTTCTGAAAGTAACTCGAAACTCGCTTTTTGAGGTCTCGCGCTTTGCCAACATACAGTAACTTGTTGTCTGCATCAAAATAGCGATACACACCGGGAAGATGCGGCAGCTTCGCAACCGTTTCCATGACAGCTGCACGCAAATCTGGAACAACAGGTTCGGACATCAGTTTTATAAATAATCACGCATTTGTGAGCGATCTGGCTGTGTTTTTCGCAGCGAGATAACGCGGTTCCTGCTGCAGCACGTCCCAACACGGCGCCGGTGCCTGCGGTAGCAACGCTGCAACACGGGCAGACGACACCTTTGCTGCCCTGTCGGATTTGATATGTAGTCCGCTCAGTAACTCATCGGCCTTATCGGGCGCATTACAGATCAAGACCATGTCACATCCAGCTGACAAGGCGGCATGTGCACCATCGACCACACTGCCAGCAACACTTGCGCCCTCCATACTCAAATCGTCACTGAAAATGACACCTTGAAAACCCATATCGCGCCGAAGTATGGACAACCATTTTTTTGAAAATCCTGCGGGATGCTTGTCAACTTCGGGATAAATCACATGGGCAGGCATCACAGCTGCAAGGCCCATGCCTAGCCAGCCGTATGGGGCGGCGTCTTCATTAAGGATCGTTTTCAGTTTGCGTTCGTCAATCGGAATGTCGATGTGCGAATCCGCCCTAACAAAACCATGTCCCGGGAAGTGCTTTCCGCAATTCGCCATTCCCGCCAGCGCCAAGCCGTGATTCAGACTCTTCGCCAATAGGCTGACCACACGCGGATCACGATGAAACGCCCGATCACCAATCACACCCGACTCACCATAGTCGAGGTCGAGTACAGGCGTGAACGACAAGTCAATCCCACAAGCACGCAGCTCAGCGGCCAGGACGAAACCGACATCTGTCGCTGCCTTGATAGCTGCCAGTACATCTCGGTCCCACAACTCGCCTAGCGTACGCATGGCAGGCAGCTTAGTAAAACCATCGGTTTTGAAACGCTGCACACGTCCGCCCTCGTGGTCAACCGCGATCAGCACACCAGGACGGACTGAATGGATCTCCTCGGTCAACGCAACAAGTTGTTTGCGATTTTCATAATTGCGGGCAAACAAGATAACGCCGCCGGTGAGGGGGTGCTGAATACGGTGGATGTCGTCGTCGGTCAGCCTCGTGCCAATCACGTCGAGCATCACAGGACCGAGATCCGGCATGGCGCTTTCCGCTAATCCATTCATTTTTTCTCCACAATAACGAAGGCTGCCGCGTAATCGGTTTCATCAGTAATCGAAACCTGCGCAGTCAAACCATTTTGTTCCATAAATTCTTTTAAAGCGCCGCTAGTCACTGCGACCGGTTTTCCGTTTTCCGCATTAAGGGTCTGCATCGCACGCCAACTCATCGGCATGTGGATTCCCAATCCGATCGCCTTGGAAAATGCCTCTTTTGCGGCAAAACGCGTCGCCAGAAAGCGGATGCCTCGGGCCTCGACTTTGCTTTTGCGGCGCTGGTATTTTTCCAGCTCTTCGGATCCGAGGATTTTTTCGGCGAAACGCTCTCCCTTGCGCGCTAACGCCGCCTCAATACGAGAGATCTGGATAAGGTCAGTACCGATACCGTAAATCATTTTTTATGCAGACCAAGTCGGGCAGCGACCATGATTGCCTTCATTTCCTTCACTGCATTCGCCCACCCGACAAAAACAGCTTGGGCAACGATGGCATGGCCGATATTTAGCTCTGCAATTTCTGCAATAGCAGCGATTGCTTGCACGTTCGTATAGTGCAAGCCGTGGCCGGCATTCACTTTCAAACCATATCGCACACCTTCCAGGACGCCCGCAGTTACTCGCTCAAGCTCGCGCTGCTGTGCATTTTCCGTCAAGGCATCCGCATAACGGCCTGTGTGGATTTCGATCACCGACGCGCCCGTTTCAGCAGCCGCTTTTATCTGTTCGGAATCCGCATCAATAAAAAGGCTGACCCGTATCCCTTCTACCTGCAATTGTCTAACCGCAGATTGCACATCGGCGAAATAGCGTACAACATCCAGTCCGCCCTCAGTCGTCACCTCGTTGCGCCGCTCCGGCACCAAGCAGACATCGTGGGGTTTGATCTTACATGCGAAATCGAGCATTTCCAGAGTCACCGCCGCTTCCAGGTTCATACGAGTACGTAGTTGAGGACGGATTGCGGTCACGTCTGCATCCTTGATGTGGCGACGATCTTCCCGCAGATGCAAGGTAATGCAATCAGCGCCTGCCTCCTCCGCCTGCAACGCCGCTTGCACCGGATCTGGATAGGGAGTGCCTCTGGCGTTACGCAGGGTAGCAACGTGGTCGATATTAACGCCCAGGTCGATAACGGGCGTATTTGGATGTAGGAGACTCATGATAATGACCTGTGACTTATAACTGCATCAAATCTATCAGAATCTGCCGCGTATTGAGCGGTGCTCCGCCTAAATGATGCGCTAACAGAAAGCGCATCAGAAATTTGCTCTGCATCTGCGTCGTGTTATCAGCATAGTCTTCGCGCTCCATATCGAGCAAGGTCTTACCGCAAACACGCGGCGAAGTATCCGAGGAGTGGGCGGGGCGTGGTCCGCACTCCGGGTCCACTACGTAAATCTGATCTGGGTTCACTGATCGCCCGGTCGTAACACAGACTGTAAAATTACTACCGACGCCAGTTTCCTTCAGTAACGCGCGTTCGAATTTCCGCAATACAATCGGTGCTGGTTCACCATGGGCCAATTGATTGAGGGTTTCGACATAATGGTCGAACAAAGCCGAATGGGGGTCATCGCGTGCGAGTAGTTTCACTAGCAGTTCATTGAGATAAAAACCACAAAGCAACGCCGACTTCTCGAGCGGCAATAAGCCACCCACCCACTCCGCTGTCGTCAACGTTCGCACATCGGCTTTACCTGCCCAAGCTACAGACAAAGGCTGAAAAGTTTGCAAGACACCACGTAATTTGGAATGTGGCCGTTTCGCGCCCTTAGCAACTAGCGCAACACGTCCATGATCGCGCGAAAACACATCGACGATCAGGCTGGTTTCTTTGTATGGATAATTATGGAGGACAAAACCCGGCTGACCAGTGACCCGGCTGTCGCGCTCTACAGCTTTGGGGCGAATACCGTCACCTCTTACTTCATCGTGCAACACCATAGTGGCACTTACCTGCCCCGTTGCAAGTGCCGTAAAGTCGGAAGCATCAAGCGAGGAGGCATTCGCAGCGGTAAAAGACGAAACCATGTCTGGACGTAGCATTATCCTAGTGATATATGGTGTCGAAACGTCCGACCAGCGGCACTTATTCGTAACCGTATGCCCTCAACCCAGCCTCATTGTCAGCCCAGCCTGACTTGACCTTCACCCAAATCTCGAGGTACACCGGCCCGCCAAACAATTTTTCCATATCAAGGCGCGACTGCATTGAAATTTCCTTGAGCTTGGCCCCTTTTTGCCCAATCACCATCGCTTTATGGCTATCCCGTTCAACAAGAACAGCAGCAAAAACGCGGCGCAAAGCTCCTTCTTCCTCAAACTTCTCGATGACAACGGTGCTAGTGTAAGGAAGCTCATCGCCGACAAAGCGAAACACCTTTTCCCGCACAATTTCGGCTGCAAGAAATTTTTCACTGCGGTCCGTAATATCGTCTTCACCGAAAATCGGCCCATTGGTCGGCAGGCGTTTCCGAATCTCATTTTCAAGCACATCAAGCTGAAAACGTTGTTTCGCGGATACCGGAACGATCTCAGTGAAATCACGTTCGGCCGCAACCTTCTGCGCGAAAGGCATCATGATAGCTTTGTCCTTGATGCGATCGGACTTGTTAATAACAAGTACACAAGGCACATTCTTGGGAAGTAGATCCAAAACCTGTTTATCTGCGGCACCATAAGTGCCTGCCTCCACAATGAACAGGATAACATCCGCAGCAGTGAGGGTATTGGTTACTGTGCGATTTAGTGTCTTGTTAAGTGCGTTTGCATGCCGCGTTTGAAACCCCGGTGTATCAACATAGATAAACTGCGCAGTTTCGGTGGTTTGAATGCCTGTAATCCGATGTCGCGTAGTCTGCGCTTTACGCGAAGTGATGCTCACCTTGGCACCGATCAACGCATTCATCAATGTAGATTTACCAACGTTGGGGCGACCAACAATAGCGATATAACCGCATCGAAAGTCGGAAGAAGCATCAAGATGTGTCATGCAGTTTTAGACTGGGTAGGAGCAGTGGCCGAAGTGGCTGGCTCAGGTAAGGATTCGTGGGCGCCTGAGGATGGCGCCTTGCTTTCAGCTGATGTATCAACCTTGGAATCTATTTTGGATTCACTTTTTAGATCGAGCTTGTTTTGCTCTGAGCCCTGTCTAGACTCTACTTTTGTATCGCTTTTTTGCTTCTTGAGAGGGGCATTTACCGGCCCTTGCTCAACAGCCGGAGCATCAGGTTGAAATGTTGCGATTCCAGCGAGTTTGAGCTGGGACGCTCGCGGTCTGCTCTTTCGGCCGGATGTAACATTTTTTGCCAAGGCATTCTGCACTGCCTCCAGAGCCCGTTTTGCCGCAGCCTGTTCACCCGCCCGGCGACTGCCTCCGGTTCCGAACACTTGGATATCAAGTTTGGGCACAAGGCACTCGATCTCAAACTCCTGATTGTGTGCCGCACCATGGGTCGCCACAACATTATACTGGGGGAGTGCCAGCTTTTTCCCTTGCAGATACTCTTGCAACAAGGTCTTGGCATCTTTACCAAGCGTTTTCGGATCGACGGTATCAAGTATGGGGATGTATAAGGAACGAATAACGCCACGTGCTGCATCGAAACCGGCATCGAGAAAAATTGCGCCAAAAAGCGCTTCCAGCGTATCCGCAAGGATAGAAGGACGACGAAATCCGCCCGATTTAAGTTCCCCTTCTCCAAGCCGCAGAAATTGCGATAGCTCAAGACGTTGGGCAATTTCATAGAGTGATTGCTGCTTAACAAGATTAGCCCGTAAGCGAGAAAGATCACCCTCGTCAATTTTACTGTAACGCTCAAATAATAACGAGGCAACCACACAATTCAGAACCGAGTCGCCTAAGAATTCAAGCCGTTCGTTGTGTACGCTGCTATGACTGCGATGCGTTAAAGCCTGCTGCAACAACACAGCATCTTTAAACATGTGGCCTAGCCTGGCTTGTAATACCTTGAAATCCATTCCAATCTGTCGCCGATCTTCGCCTATTCAGCTTTTTTCTCTGCCTGCTTATTTGTTGATGCCGCATAGTCGATCAACAGGCTTGCGGGACCAACCAATTCAATTTTTTTCTGATAAGCGATACTAACTTCGTAACCCTCTTCAGTTTTTACGATATCTAGATCTTGAGCCTTGACCGAATCGATGTAGCCTGTGACGCGTTGCTTCTCAAATGCTTCTTGGATTTCCCGTGGAGTGTTTCCGCCGGCTTTCGCCGCAGCAAGTGCCTTCTTTATTGCTGAAAACTCAATCACACTAGGTACAACACGCATTGCCAATACAACAAACACTCCCAATACAACAATGACAAAAATAAATCCTATCAGAGACACGCCCTTTTGCTTGTTCGCGATACTCGGTTCAAGCCTCATGTACTCTCCTTTATTTCTCATTATTGAAAGCTACCTATACGTTTTATATCGCTCAGGTTCATCCACACAAAAAATGCCTTCCCTACAATATTTCGGTCGGATACGAAACCCCAATATCTACTGTCCAAACTATTATCACGATTATCCCCCATCATGAAGTAATGTCCAGCAGGGATGGAACAAGCAAATCCCTCCAAGTTATAACTACACAACTCATGTTGTGGGAAATTTTCTGGACTCTGGACATAAGAAGGTGCGCGTTCATCGTTGAGGATCTTGTGCGCCCCCCCCAGATTTTCCAGATATTGTTTGGAATAGCTCAAATGTTCTGCATCCAAATAATCCGGCAATGGTTGATAAGAAACCTCTTTACCATTGATAGTTAAGCGCTTGTTTTTATAAATCACTTTATCACCCGGAATTCCGACTACGCGTTTAATGTAGTCAAGCGACGTATCCTTTGGATATTTAAACACCATGACGTCACCACGTTGCGGATCATTGATGTCAATGATTTTCTTGTTGATGATAGGCAAACGAATGCCGTAGGTGAATTTATTGACCAGAATTAGATCCCCAATGACAAGCGTGGGAACCATCGAACTAGACGGAATCTTAAAAGGCTCATACAGAAACGAGCGCAAAAAAAATACCAGTGCAATAACAGGAAAAAAGCTCCCCGAATACTCAATCCAAGTCGGCTGTTTTAGCAGATCAGCTTCTAGCTTTGTACGCCGTCCCTCTTCGGTTTTAATGCCATCGGCACGTAACTTTGCTTGGCGCGCATCAAATTCCGCTAGGACTGTATTGGCGTTGGCGCGCCGTTGCTTGGCGAAGTAAAAAACATCCAGAAACCAGACAATACCGGTGATGACAGTCAGAATGAACAAAATCAGTGCAAAGTTACCAAGAATCGCCTGCAAACTCATTTATCTTCCACTTGTAAAATCGCTAGGAATGCCTCTTGTGGCACTTCGACGGAGCCCACTTGCTTCATGCGCTTCTTACCTGCTTTCTGCTTCTCGAGCAGTTTGCGCTTACGGGAAATATCACCGCCATAACACTTGGCCAACACATTTTTACGCATCGCCTTGACGTTTTCTCGCGCAATGATGTTAGCGCCGATGGCTGCCTGGATCGCGACATCAAACATCTGACGCGGAATCAGCTCACGCATTTTCGCTGCCACCGCTCGCCCGCGGTATTGGCTGTTGGAGCGGTGCACGATGATGGCCAATGCATCGACCTTTTCACTATTGATTAGCATGTCCACCTTGACCACATCCGCTGCACGATTTTCCTTGAATTCATAATCCATTGACGCATAACCACGCGATGTCGACTTCAGCTTATCGAAAAAATCGAGCACAATCTCTGCCATCGGTAATTCATACGTCAGCATCACCTGCTTACCGTGATAGCTCATGTTTACTTGCACACCACGTTTTTGCGTACATAGCGTCATTACCGAACCGACATACTCTTGCGGCATATATAGATTCACGGTGGCGATAGGTTCGCGAATCTCCTCGATCTTGGAAGGATCTGGCATCTTGGAGGGGTTGTCGACCATAATCACCGAGCCATCACGAGCAACCACCTCATAGATGACAGTCGGCGCGGTCGTAATCAGGTCCATGTCGAATTCGCGCTCCAAGCGCTCCTGGACGATTTCCATATGCAGTAGACCGAGGAAACCACAACGGAAGCCAAAACCCAATGCCTGCGAAACTTCCGGCTCATACTGTAATGCGGCGTCATTGAGCTTCAGTTTTTCGAGCGAGTCGCGCAAGGCATCGTATTGGTTCGCTTCCACAGGGAAGAGGCCTGCAAACACTTGAGGTTGCACCTCTTTGAAGCCCGATAATGCCTCTGCCGCCGGTTTAGCTGCAAGTGTAATCGTGTCCCCAACGCGGGCTGCTTTCAACTCCTTAATGCCAGCAATGACAAAACCCACTTGTCCGGCGGATAAAGAATCTCGTGCTTGGGACTTAGGCGTAAATACACCGACGCTTTCAGTCAAATACTGGGCACCGGTCGCCATCAGTAAAATTTTTTCTTTCGGCCGTAAGGTGCCGTTCACAATTCGCACCAGCATTACGACGCCAACATAATTGTCGAACCAGGAATCGATGATCAAGGCCTGCAGTGGCGTTTTTGAATCTCCCTTCGGAGGTGGGACTTTGGTGATAAGCGCCTCAAGCACATCTTGCACGCCAAGTCCCGTCTTTGCTGAACACAGTACTGCGTTGCTGGCGTCAATACCAATAACATCTTCGATTTCGCCGATGGCATTGGCCGGATCCGCAGACGGCAGATCAATCTTGTTCAGTACTGGTACCACTTCGACGTTAAGGTCAAGTGCCGTATAGCAGTTCGCCACTGTTTGTGCCTCAACGCCCTGCGATGCATCCACCACTAATAATGCACCTTCGCAAGCGGATAGAGAACGACTAACTTCATAACTGAAGTCCACATGCCCTGGGGTATCAATTAAATTGAGATTATAAATTTTTCCATCACGCGCCTTATACGATAACGCAGCGGTCTGGGCCTTGATCGTAATACCGCGCTCGCGCTCCAGATCCATCGAATCCAGGACTTGCGCCTCCATTTCACGATCGGACAAGCCGCCGCAAAGCTGAATAATACGGTCGGCCAATGTCGACTTCCCGTGGTCGATATGGGCGATGATGGAGAAGTTGCGAATGTTATCCATTAAATAAGATGCAATTACAAAAAAGGCGCTCTAAGCGGGGGCGTTACCCCAAGCGAGCGCCTTATATCAGAAGGTAGGTCGATTGCCCGCATTTTACCGGATTTCAAAGGGGAAAGCCCGTAAAATCGCCCGCCCGGGACTTGTAAACATATGCAGAGCGGCTAATAACCACGTCAATCGTCAGGCTAATAATTGCAATAGCAACTCAAAAACAAAGTGCTGCTGCAGTTATATGTTGGTCAAAAAAGCCCGGACTTTACTTTCATCGAAAAAATAATTGCATATTTGCACCGGTTCAGACTGATTTCTTTGTGCAGTTAGCACTGGAACCAATTCATCAAATTGTGAGACCAAAGATTCATCCAAATCCACATCGATAATTTCGACTGCAAATGGAAATTCGCTACTTAGCGCCTGCAACGCTTCCAGCATGTCGCCGCAAAGATGGCAATAAGACCGAGAGTAAAGAGTGAAATGAACCACGGTTATTGAGCTTGGCGTGACAGGAATCTAGAATGTGCAAAAAAGCATCATCTCATTGACCATTAGGTCGGATCGGGACCCATTGTGAAGCATCTCCTCTACGCACCAGGACAACGGCCATTTTTCGCCCTGCAAGTTTCGTAACAAGCGAGTTGAATTGCTTTGAGTCCCTTACGTCACTGTTATTTAATTGAAGAATGATGTCCCCTGTACGCAAGCCGGCACGAGCAGATGGACCTTCAGAAGCATCCACGATTACACCGCCGTCGATATTGAGTTCTTTCTTCTGTGCCTGCGACAAATCACTAACAACCAACCCAAGTGCATTCGGAGCTTGATCAGGTTTAGCCTTTCTATCATCCTTTTTTGCGACTTTTTCAGGCTCTAACTCCGCAATGGTGAGGGCTATATCCCGACTAACCCCTTTGCGCCATATGGTTAGCGTTGCACGTGTGCCAGGTTTCGTTGCACCAACCTGGCGCGGCAAATCTGTGGATTTATCAATTGCTGCGCCGTTAAATTTAAGAATGATATCGCCCGCTTCGAGTCCCCCTTTTTCCGCTGGCCCCCCCGGCTCCACACGCTGAATAAGAGCCCCCTGCGTACGTGCCAGGCCGAGCGACTCAGCAACATCCTTCGTCACCTCACCAATTTGAACACCAATACGGCCGCGCGTCACTCTACCAGAGGTGCGTAATTGCTCGGCCACACGCATTGCCTCGTCTATCGGAACGGCAAAGGAGATGCCCATATATCCACCAGAACGACTATAAATCTGCGAATTAATGCCTACAACTTCACCTCGCATATTGATGAGAGGCCCCCCGGAATTACCAGGATTGACGGCAACGTCGGTTTGAATAAGTGGAAGATAATCACCGGTATCACGTGCTTTTGCGGAAATGATGCCTGACGTCACTGTGTTATCCAGTCCGAAGGGAGACCCAATGGCAATAACCCATTCCCCAACACGTAATTTATTTGGATCACCGATGGTCAGGCGCGGCAAGTTTGTACCATCGATCCTCACCACAGCAACATCAGTGCGCTTATCCATACCGATAATTTTGGCTTTGAACTCACGCTTATCAGTAAGAGTCACATAGACATCGTCCGCGCCGTCTACAACGTGCGCATTAGTCAGAACATAGCCATCGACAGAAATAATGAACCCCGAACCGACACCACGTGGCACCTCTTCTTCCTGCTGTCCTGGCACACGACCACGAGGCGAACGCTCCGGTTGAGCACGAGGCATGGGAACACCGAAGAAACGACGGAAAAATTCTTGCATTTCCTCGTCTTCTCCCCCAGGGATCGTACGCTGTCCAGGTTTGATTTTTTCTGTCGTGCGAATATTGACAACGGCTGGCCCCGTTTTTTCCGCCAAGTCGGCGAAATCCGGCAAATTGGCGACAGAGGTCGCATGTACAACAGCAGCCATCCCGCCTACCGGCGTCACAACGACTGCACCAAGAGCGCTAAAAAATATTGCTGATAATGCTTTTTGACTAGCAGAAATTATCTTCATGGAGTCGGGTTTTCTAGCTATTTAGATTTGAATTCAATCGAATTAGCGACTTGCCGGATTGCGGCGGAAGGCACTTCGCCCATGATGGTAAGCCAAAAATCGCCCTGTCGTTTACCTACAATATTCAATGCGCCTTGCTGCAGCGAGCCCTCAGTACGACTTTGCGAACCAGGCTCAATGAATACGGAGATGGCCGCCAGTCCATCTGAAAACACCATCTGAGATACTTCACGCTGCCTCGGCGCAAAGGAGGCTTGCAAGGAAGAAGTAGCGTTAGCGTTTGCATTCGAAGAGTCAGAAACCATGCGTTTCACCTCTCGAATTTTTTTAAAGCCAGGTGGAAGTGATTTGACGCTCCAACCAGACAGACTTACCGGACTCATGACTGTATTCTCCACACGCCAATCGCTGGTATTGAGAAAACTTGGCTTTACGCGACTGCCATCAATACCGCCGATTAATATGTGAGTAAACGCAATTTGCTCGACCACCTCGTGCTTTTCATTTAATGTTTGTGCACGCAATAGCAATCCTGTCGTTTTCTCGGCCCATAGTTTGTAGCCATATCGCAAACTGTCTTTCGGCTCAAGAACAATCGCCTGACATGCATGCCCTGCTACTCGGCCAGTTTCAGCTTTCCTTACAACATAGAACTCGGCCAAGTCCAATGGATTAGCAGCGAGAATGGCAGGAAATACATCACGCGTAACACGCTTTTCCACCAACAATGTCTTAGTTTCCGGAACGTAGCAAATAATCTCATCGTTCTTGCGAACATATTCCCGTGGATTACCATCAAGAATTTCGAGCTTTTCGATTTCGTTCTTGCCTGCAAGTACATGAGTGATACGCGAGGTCCGAATTTGATTCGCCTGTTGATAAACGAATGTGCCGGAGTAATTAAGTTTTTGTGCCGACGATTGAATCCTCTTCAACCAAGACTGTGCCTCCCGTTCATCCGCCTGCAACTCTGAATTCTGAGCCTGGACCGAAAATCCAGAACAAAGCGAAAGCACAACGACAAACTTAAGCAAAACAATTGTTTGCCGCATAGGATTCATTTATTGGAAAACGTGGCCGAACGCGCATATTGCGCAGTACTGTACAGTGAAGGGGAAAAACGCTGATGGGCAAGCAGATAATCATCAATGCGAGGATCGCGAAGCACAACACCATCAGGAACCGATCCAGCCGCAATGGCAGACTGTTCGATTGAAGGCAGGGTCGATGATGCCACCACTTCTTCATTGAGTGCAGCTTTATCTTTCGTTGCCACCATTAACTGTGGGGTGGTAACAAACGCCGCAGTGGCCATCGCGGCAGCCGCAATCATACTTGACAACGCCCAACGTCTCGGCAACTGCTTAGTTACCTCTGCTGCATTCCGCACTGAAGGCATGATGATCGGTGGTTCAACTTCCAGACGTGCTGCCATACGCGCCGAAAATTCAGAACTCAGAGCAACGGCCATGTCGTTGGAACGCAACACATCGCCGATCTGATGATAAATTTCCCAATCACTCTGCCTTTCTGATTGCCGCAAAGCCGCGACAGCAATATCGACGTGGCGATCCTCTAATTCACCGTCGGCAAGTGCAGAAATTTGTTCCTGGGTCATTTTTTTCGCATTCATAACTATCCCATCTACCCTGTTTTCCGCATAAAAACCTATTTTTCTTATTTCTATCATTACCATCGCTTATCGATTGCCGTGCCAAGTAACGGCCTCAATTTTTCCGCTATGGCCTCGCGAGCACGAAATATTCGACTACGCACGGTTCCAATCGGACACCCCATCGCCTCCGCTATTTCATCGTAGCTCAAGCCCTCAATTTCACGCAATGTAATTGCTATGCGTAATTCGTCAGGCAATGCATCCATTGCCACGTTTACTGTCTCGGCAATTTGCTTGGTAGCGAGCATTGATTCAGGCGTATTAATGTCTCTTAGGTGCTCCCCATCATCGAAAGTTTCTGCCTCTTCAGCATCCGCCTCCGTTGACGTTGGAGCCCGCCGTCCCTGTGTTACCAAATAGTTTTTGGCGGTATTAATACCGATCCTATATAACCAAGTGTAAAACGCGGAGTCACCGCGGAACTGGGGTAATGCACGGTAAGCCTTGATAAAAGCCTCCTGCACTACGTCTTCCGCCTCAGCTTGGTCGCGCACAAGCCGCGATACGAGCCGCATCAATTTCCGTTGATATTTAGTCACCAACAGCTCAAACGCTCTTTTATCGCCGCGTTGGACACGCTCTACAAGCAGTTGATCGATGTCGCGTTCTGTTGTCAATCCCCGTTCCCTTGTGTTATTGCAACATGTGCGCGGCCAATGTAGTTGACCAGAGGAAATGCAATAAGTTCAATTTATCCCCCGCGAAATCGCCGACTTAGATTCGATTTGATTCGTGTGAGCAGCGACCCATCTACACGCGACCGTTAAGGCTCTGAAGCCATTTTGTGAAACACTGTCAGGCAAAATCGGCAACACTGTTATCTTGCCGCTATCGGACTGCAAGCGTAACAACAACAAACAAGGCCAGATCGTTGAGCTCTTTAACAAGCAAACTTCCTCATTATTGTCTTCTACATGCGGCCACTTTGTATGTGCACAAGGCCTTTTAAGAGTTGCCTCCGCCAAGCGCAGCGCCCCGGTACCAGAGATATCAATATGTATGGGTTTTCGATGGCAAGCGCCATGATAAAACCCAAGAAACGCGAAGAAAATGGTACATATGCCGAATGCAAAACGAAGTGCCACCGTCAGATTACCAACCATTCCGGTCGCGACGGCACCGCCAATGACGGCCACGAGGGTCGACATAGCACCAAGCATCACAAACAGGAACCGGGATGGTCGTACTACGGCGGATACCGCTATAGACATGAGAAGGCTAACGGACTGTTTTCCCTTTCTGCCAGAGAAAGGGAAAATTGGATAATCAGACTTTGCCGAAGATGAGTGTTCCGTTCGTACCACCAAAGCCGAACGAATTTTTTACCGCTATGTTAATTGGCATCCTACGCGCAGCGTTAGCACAATAATCCAAGTCGCAGGCGGGATCCTGATTAAAAATATTGATAGTCGGGGGAGACATTTGATAATGGACCGCTAGTACCGTGAAAACCGACTCCAGACCACCGGCTCCGCCTAACAAATGACCAGTCATAGACTTAGTAGAGTTTACAACAGCATTCTTGGCATGATCTCCCAACGCACGCTTAATAGCCACTGTTTCAGCGATATCACCCAGAGGCGTAGATGTGCCGTGAGCATTCACGTAATCAATCTGGTCGGCGTTGATTTCCGCATTCTTCATCGCAGCAATCATGCAACGCCGTGCACCATCCCCATCCTCAAGTGGTGCGGTCATGTGATAAGCGTCAGCACTCATGCCAAAGCCTAGCACCTCAGCATAAATTTTTGCTCCGCGTGATTTAGCGTGCTCGTACTCCTCCAACACCATAACGCCTGCCCCTTCACCCAGTACGAACCCATCACGATCCTTATCCCATGGACGAGATGCAGTTGCAGGGTCGTCATTGCGTGCCGATAGCGCACGAGCGGCAGCAAAACCACCAACCCCGAGCGGCGAGACAGTAGACTCAGCACCGCCTGCAATCATGACATCGGCATCGCCATATTCGATCATGCGAGCCGCCGATCCGATACAGTGAAGGCCGGTGGTGCACGCTGTCACAATCGCCAGGTTCGGCCCCTTAAGACCATACTTGATTGATAGGTGACCGGAGATCATGTTAATAATCGATGCCGGCACAAAGAACGGGCTAATCCTGCGTGGCCCACGGTTTGTTAATTCAGCATGCGTTTCTTCGATCATCGGCAAACCGCCGATGCCGGAGCCAACGATAACTCCAATTCTTTCAGCATTCTCGTCGGTCACAACAAGGCCACTATCCTGAATTGCCTGAATCCCTGCAGCCATGCCGAAATGAATGAAAGTGTCCATATGACGCGCTTCTTTACCGGGAATATAGTCCTCGATATTGAAACCTTTTACTTCACCCGCAAAACGCGTGGAGAAAGGCGCGGCGTCAAATTTTGTGATAGTCGCAATGCCTGATTTACCCTCGGTTAGAGCGCTCCACGCATCGACGATAGTATTGCCGACGGGTGAAACACAACCGAGACCAGTCACTACGACACGACGTTCACATGAGCGGCTCAAGCGGTTCTCCTGAATCCATCAAATAGTATTAGGCCTTAACGTGCGCCTTGGCATAATCGATCGCTTGCTGCACCGTCGTAATTTTTTCGGCTTGCTCGTCCGGAATTTCCATTTCGAATTCGTCTTCGAGTGCCATAACGAGTTCAACGGTATCAAGCGAATCGGCACCCAGATCATCGACGAAGGACGATTCGTTCTTGATGTCTGCTTCGGCGACGCCCAGTTGTTCGGCGACGATCTTCTTAACGCGTTGTTCGATATCGGACATACTATCCCTCCAGTGGGTTACAGAAAGTGCGCGCATTTTATCAGGTTTGCGCAATGAAAATTCACTTTCGGCTTTTGTTTTAAACAATACTTAAATACCAGCCAAAAGTGTCCAAATATGGATTAACTCATGTACATACCGCCATTGACATGCAATGTTGTTCCGGTAATGTACCCAGCCTGCGAAGAAGCAAGGAAAGCAACTGCCACAGCGATATCTTCGGGCAAGCCAAATCGGCCAAGTGGAATTTGCTGCATTAATGCAGCAACTTGCTGCTCACCCAGATCTCTAGTCATATCTGTATCAATGAACCCTGGTGCAATGCAATTGACCGTGATATTGCGACTACCGATTTCGCGCGCCAATGCGCGACTCATTCCTGCCACACCGGCTTTTGCTGCAGCATAATTCATTTGTCCCGCATTGCCAGCAGAACCCACCACCGACGTAATGTTAATGATGCGTCCGTATTTTGCTTTCATCATGCCGCGCAAGACTGCACGCGACAGACGTCCCACCGCAGTAAGATTAGTTGCAATGACAGCATCCCATTCTTCGTCCTTCATCCGCATTGCGAGCTGGTCCTGAGTAATGCCGGCATTATTGACTAGAATCGACAAGCCTCCAAACTCCTTTTGCGTCTGTTCGACCACTGCGCTGCACTGCTCAGGATTCATCACATCAAGGACAACTCCCTTTCCACAACCCGACTTAACAACATCAAGGTATTCGGAAATCGCTGCGGCACCCGCCTCGGTAGTCGCCGTACCAACCACCTTAGCCCCTTGCTTTGCCAACTCCTGTGCAATTGCCCTGCCGATACCCCGCGAGGCACCAGTGACCAGCGCTACTTGATTATTCAAATTCACTTGAGAAGCTCCAATACTCTATCCAGAGATGCTTGATCGATAATTGCGTCACTCACCAAATCGCCATTGATCCGCTTAGCTAAACCAGTCAACACTTTTCCTGGACCGCACTCCACCATATGATTAACCCCCTCACTCGCCATTTTTTGCACGGTCTCAACCCACCGCACAGGACTAGCTGCCTGACGCACTAACGCATCCTTTATACCTGCTACAGCCTGTACAACTTCAACATCGACGTTATTTATCAAGCCAAACTGGGGCGCAGCAAAAACCAGTGTTTCCATGTATGAACGCAGACGATCCGAAGCCGGCTTCAGCAACGATGAGTGAAACGGTGCAGACACAGGCAGTAGAAGTGCACGCTTAGCCCCTCGAACCTTAGCTGCTTCACAGGCCCGATTAACCGCGCTTTTGTGGCCTGCGATGACGACTTGCGAGGGCGCATTGAAATTGACTGCCTCGACGACTTCGCCTTGCGCGGATTCTGCACATACTGCACGCACATCGTTATCTGAGAGGCCAAGAATCGCCGCCATGGCGCCATGGCCGAGAGGCACCGCTTCCTGCATCGCTTGCGCTCGAAAACGCACCAAGGCCACCGCATCCTTAAATGCAAGAACACCAGCCGCAACTAGCGCCGAATATTCACCTAGACTATGGCCGGCCACGATTGTTGGGGCTTTGCCACCAGCTGCAATCCATGCACGATATACCGCGACTGCAGCAGTGAGCATCACAGGTTGGGTATTGGTGGTCAGATCTAGTTCTTCTTTGGGACCTTCGGCCATCAACTTACCGAGGTCAAATTGTAGTATTTCCGATGCTTCGGCAACTGTCTGCTGAACAATGGCATTGCCACCAAAACCGTTCAACATACCAATAGCTTGAGAGCCTTGCCCAGGAAAAACAAAAGCAAATTTGGTCATGCTTAATATTAGAAAAATTACATGCGTGCGAGCACAGCACCCCAAGTGAATCCGCCTCCGACAGCCTCCATCATCACATTCTGTCCAGGCTTGACTCTCCCATCACGCACGGCCACATCAAGAGCAAGTGGAATAGATGCTGCCGACGTATTACCATGCTGATCAACCGTCACCACCATTTTGTCGGCAGTCAAACCAAGTTTTTTTGCAGTTCCCTGCATGATACGGATATTAGCTTGATGAGGAATCAGCCAGTCAATTTGTGCTGCACTCATACCCGTGGCAACAAGTACTTCATTGGCGACTTTTTCCAGGACAGACACGGCCAGCTTAAACACTGCCTGTCCGTCCATATGGAGAAATGCACTCCCCTCAAGCACGCCTCTGCTCACGCTCCCCGGAACACAAAGGATATCGCCGTAGCTACCATCCGCATGCAGCTTGGCAGCAAGAACCCCTGGCTCTTTGGATGCTGTCAAAACGACAGCACCGGCACCGTCCCCGAACAACACACATGTTGTTCGGTCTTCAAAATTAAGGATACGAGAAAACACTTCTGCACCAATAACCAGGACGTTTTTATGCGCACCAGACTTGATGAGACTATCAGCGACGGATACTGCATAGATAAATCCGCTACATACTGCTTGCACATCAAGTGCAGCAGCTCCACTCCTGATGCCCAGTTTACGTTGCACAACACACGCAGTGCTGGGAAAACCGCCGAAATGATCAGGAGTAGATGTGGCGAGAACGATTAGATCGACATCATCGGGAACAAGACCTGCCATATCAAGCGCCCGCCGCGAAGCCTCGACAGCGAGATCACTCGACTGCACCTCGGCCCCTGCATAATGACGAACCGAGATACCACTACGAGACACAATCCACTCATCAGAAGTTTCAACTCCATTCTCAGCCAACTGCCTAGCGAGATCATGGTTCGTTACCCGGTTAGGTGGCAGATAACTTCCCGTGCCAACAACTTTACTATAGAGAGTCATGCCATTTTCTGTTGGGTTAGTTCAGTGACTGCGCTTGATCCACTATCAGATGCTGCTGACATATCCGGCTGCAACATCAATTCAGTAATTGCTTTTGAAATACGTGACAGTACATCATGCTTTGCAGCATCGAATGCTCGTTTGAGTGCCCATTCATATCCGTAAGCATTTTCGCCACCATGGCTTTTGAATACGAGACCACGTAAGCCAAGCAAACTGGCGCCATTGTAGCGGGAGGGATTCATCCGTTGGGAAAATGCTTTAATTGCACCTCGTGCAATTAAAGCACCTAACAAGTTTAGTGGGTTTTTTTTGAACTCCGTCGTCAGCGCATCCTTGACGAATCGCCCTAGGCCCTCTGACGCTTTCAACACCACATTACCAACGAAGCCGTCGCAAACAACAATATCGGTAGTGCCCTCAAAAATATCGTTGCCCTCAACATTGCCATAGAAATTGAGTATGCCTTTTTCATGATCGGCACGCAGCAGCGCCGCAGTCTGTTTGACTGCCTCATTACCTTTAATGTCTTCCTCACCGACATTAAGCAAACCGACCGTTGGCCTGGCCTTTTCTTCAAGAGCAGAGACAAGTGCTGAGCCCATTAATGCGAACTGATGCAGATGCTGAGGCTCGCAATCAACATTTGCCCCAAGGTCCAACATATAGGTAGGGGACTCTTTCTGGTTCGGAATGAGTGTACAAATGGCAGGGCGGTCAACACCTGGGATTGTCTTCAGCACGTAACGCGATATTGCCATTAGTGCCCCCGTATTGCCAGCGGAAACACAAACCTCCGCTCGCCCGTCTTTCACCAGATTGATCGCAATTCGCATCGACGAATCTTTCTTCCGACGCAATGCAACCTCCAAGGAGTCATCCATTGCGATCACCTCTGTCGCATTCACTACCGACAAACGAGGATGATCGGAAGCTCTCAGTTTTTTCAATTCGTTCCGAATGACATCTTCAAGACCGACCAAAATCAACTCGGCGTCAGGTTCGCGATTAACAAAGGAGACAGCTGCAGGGATAGTAACTGACGGGCCATGATCACCACCCATGCAGTCAATAGAAATTTTGATTGTCATTGTCTTGACTCAATACCTCGCTCCAACCGCCTTTTGGGCCAGATCCGGCGTGATTCAAAATGACGCAATGCGCTTTTTCAGCATATGAAAAAACGGCGCCAAGTCAATCTTCTTGCGCCGCTTTCACCGCAGACAACGACTGAGATTACTCGTCGTTTTTAGTCTTCAAAACCTTCCGACCACGATAGTAGCCATTTGGGCTGATATGATGGCGCAGATGAATTTCCCCTGTAGTTGGCTCGACAGCCAAGGGAGGAGTATTCAGGTGATCGTGCGAACGATGCATGCCGCGCTTCGATGGTGACTTCTTATTCTGTTGAACTGCCATGATGACTCCTAAACCTTAAGATCTAAATTTTAACATATCCAGCCTGCTAATTTTTGCAAACAGGAAACCTTTACTGCATTTATTGCCAGACACTGTTCCAGCATTATTGCTTTAAATTCTTTAGCACCGCAAACGGGGACACTTTCTCACCCTCTTTTTCCACTGCCGGAAGTAACTGAGCGGGACAAGCCTCATGCTTCGGCGACAATGGAATTGTCAGCAACACCTCATCCTCGATGAGCTGAGCCACATTGAATGCATGACTCCCAACAACAACCTCCACCGACTCATCGGCAAGCAGCGCATCGATTTCATCCGCCCCATCCTCGTCTTGAGCAAGCACCAACACTGAAGCTGAAGCAATCTCGAAGACAAAAGGAAAAAGGCACCGCTGGCACATTAAGCGCACCTCACCTGCCACCAACAAATTCAGCTGCGGGAGGCGCCGCGAATTGCTTCCGCCTTGCAAAGACCACTTGATCACGCCGAACTTATCGACTGACTCTTTCGCAAGTCGCGGCAAGTCCGCAACTGCAATCTCGCCCTCACGTTTATCCTTGAGTCGGCAGAACTCGAACGCGTCGATCACAAAAGCATCCATACCAGAAGCCGAACTTGAAAACCTGCGATAATAACAGGCTTTTTCCTTATTCGTCAAAGCGTTAGACCAATTCTCTTAGAATGTTCCAATAAGATACTAAGCATGACTTTGTTAACCGGTATGCCTCGCCTGATTCTTGCGTCAAGTTCAAAATATCGACAAGAACTCCTCTCTCGCCTTCGTCTACCTTTTGAGGTATGCGCTCCCAATATTGACGAGACGCCATATGAACAAGAAACCCCTGAAGAAACAGCTTTGAGACTTTCCGCAGAAAAAGCAAAAGTAGTCGCATTACAAATGCCCGGCGCACTGGTAATTGGATCGGACCAAATTGCCACTCTGGACGGCGACCAGATCGGCAAACCTGGGACACATGCCACGGCTTTGAAGCAACTACAAAAGATGCGCGGTCGCAAAGTGGTTTTTCATACGGCACTTTGTCTCTGGGACGCGCGTTCCGCAAACATGGCAAAGGCAGCACAAATTGAAAACGTACAGACGTTTGTCACTTTCCGGAATTTGCCCGATCACGAGTTCGACGCTTATCTGCGTATTGAGCAGCCTTACGATTGCGCCGGCAGCGCGAAAAACGAAGGGCTGGGAATTACCCTCATTGAAAAAATTGAAAGCACGGATCCAACTGCCCTTACTGGCTTGCCGCTAATAACCTTATCCACCATGTTGCGCCGTGCAGGCGTTTCTTTTTTTATAGATTGAAACCATGCCAGGCATTCTTTATCTTATCCCCAATACACTAGGCCTTGCGAACATCGAAACAACTGATCCTTTAATGCAAGTCATTCCTAGTGAAGTACAGACAATTACATCCCGGCTCGATTACTTCATCGCCGAAAATGCGAAGTCGGCACGCGCCTATCTCAAATTAATATCGGCCAAACATCCGCTGACCAAGCCCTTACAAGAAATACAGATTAGCGAACTGAATGTAAATACAGATGCCAATACGTTACCCTCACTCCTTGCCCCGTTAAACAGGGGACGTGATGCAGGCTTGATTTCTGACGCCGGTGTACCTGCCGTTGCAGACCCCGGCGCCAACCTAGTGCGTTTGGCTCATGTTCAGGGCATTCCGGTCCGACCACTGGTCGGACCGTCATCATTATTGCTGGCAATAATGGGAAGCGGACTGAACGGACAGAGCTTTGCCTTTAACGGCTATCTTCCTACCGATACTACCCAAAGGGAAAAACGCATTAGAACCCTAGAAGAGCGCTCACGCCACGAAAAGCAAACTCAGCTTTTCATTGAAACTCCCTATCGCAACAGCATCCTACTGGAAGCCCTCATTGCGAATTGCCATGTAAATACGTTGATTTGTGTGGCGACGGATTTGAGCTTAGCGACCGAGTCTATCAAGACCCAAACCGCCGCAAAATGGAAGCAAGATATAAGGACCGGACACCTACCTGATTTTCATAAAAAACCGACTGTTTTTCTTCTTTTGGCGCCTTAGGCAACAAATGCGCAAAACGGCAGCCTCAAGCTGCCGTTTTGCATGCCCCCATTGGGCAACTTTCGAGAAGAACGAATCTTCTCAAAACCGCGTCCGAGACGCGGTACTTAGTGTCCAGTTCGAGAATTTCTCCTGTTGCATGCTTCTTGTGCGTTACAAGACCGAAACCGAAACTGAACAATTACAGTATAAAACGCAATTTTGAAGTTTCAAGTGCGGAATAGCACTAACTATCTAACGCACCCAGAAAATTTACTTCCAGGAAATTTTCTGTTAGTCGAGTGCCCAGTGGAAGGCATTACTTGAGATAAGGTCTAGAAGAAATCGCCCTCACGCCCGCTACCACACTACTACCAACGGCCCCTCCAAATTTTTTTAGCAGTCGCTCCGACAAATCCTCATGTTGACTATAGTCAACAACATCTTCCGCTTTGATCTCATCGCGGGCCACCGTATCAACAGTACCGAAGCCGTCAGCCAATCCGATTTCGACCGCTTTGGAACCGCTCCAAAATAAGCCTGAAAACGTCTCTGGCGTTTCCTTCAATCGCGTTCCACGGCCTTGGCGAACGACGTCAATAAATTGCTGGTGAATCTCGTCCAACATTTCCTGCGCGTAGCTTTTTTGATTAATACTTTGTGGGCTGAAAGGGTCCATAAAACCTTTGTTTTCGCCCGCCGTCATGAGACGCCTCTCCACTCCCAGCTTCTCCATCAAACCGGTGAAACCAAAACCATCCATTAAAACGCCAATAGATCCAACGATGCTGGCCTTATTAACGAAAATCTTGTCGGCGGCCGCTGCAATGTAATAGCCGCCCGACGCACAGATTTCATCTACCACTACGTACAGAGGTTTACGTGGATACTCTTTGCGCAACCGAACAATTTCATCGTTGATGATTCCCGCCTGTACAGGACTTCCCCCAGGGCTGTTGATGCGCAAAATAATGCCCACCGAATTGTCATCTGAATAGGCCCTGTTTAGGGCCGGAACGACGGAATCTGCAGACCCCAGCGAGCCGGCTTCGATTGCTCCTTCGATTTCTATCAATGCGGTGTGAGGTCCGATTACCTCTGCATCCTTGTTACTCAGACCGAACGCAGCCCAAAGAACAAGCCCGATAATGCCGAGTGTAATAAATCGAAAAAAAATGTTCCAGCGGCGGCGAGAGCGCTGTTCATTAAGTGAAGAAAATGCAAGCTTCTCCAGCAACTCCCTCTCCCAATTTTCTCCTTTTACGGGAGTGCTTTGCGCATTTCCCCCTCCGGCGCTAGTGCGCTCGCGGCTATTTTCTTCAAAGTGGTCGTCAGTCATTGTTCTATCCTGCTATTTAAACTTATGCGCGGGCAGGCCGAATGTACTCATCCGGCTGCCAAAATACTTCGCCATCCTTTTCAAACACAGTGATTCGCCGCAGGCGTCCACCGCGGCAAGGACCACCCGCACACCGTCCGTTTTCTGGTGTATAAAGTGCGCCGTGGGTCGAGCACATTAGATACAGGCCACTGGATTCAAAAAATTCACCTCTGTTCCAATCCAGCTCAATCGGCACATGCGCACAGCGGTTTAAATAAGCATGTACGTTATTGGCATAACGGACAACAAAGCCCGTGGTATCGTCCCCGCCAGCGGTGACTGGGAAACGCACTCCTTTGCCCCCCTCTTCGAGTGCAATAGATGCACAAATAGGAATGGCTATATTGTCCGTACCTGAATTATGCATTTTCATCCAACCAAGCATGCAACTCTGGCACGGAAGTCGCAGCGAACACAGGATTAAGGGCCTGCAGCTCAGGCGCCGCATGTGCTCCGTAGTGCACGGCAATTCCTGCGGAACCAGCATTGATTGCCATCTGCAGATCATGCGTGGTGTCACCGATCATCACGGTCCGCCTTATGTTTTGCCCAAGTTCACGTGTTAATTCGTGTAGCATCGCTGGATGCGGTTTGGAGAAAGTCTCATCAGCGCAACGGGTGGCGTCAAAAATCGAGAGCAGGTTAGCTGCATCGAGCGCCCGATTCAGACCGACACGACTTTTACCTGTCGCAACCGCCAAGAAATACCCCTGCTGTGACAAGCTCGTCAGCATTTCGCGCACCCCGTCAAAAAGCGTTAAACCCTTATCCTTGATCAGATAGTGGTAGCGATAACGCTCCACCATATGCGGGTAGTACTTCGGATCGAGATTCGGCAACACTTCCTCCATGGCTTCGTGTAGCCCCAGTCCGATTACATACGCAGCCTTTTTATTGTCCGGAACCGGTAATCCCAGATCTTTCGCGGCAGCCTGAATACAGGTCACGATGGTGGCAGTGCTATCCATTAAGGTGCCATCCCAGTCGAACACAATCAAATCAAATTGCTTTTTTGCCATATCTTTTTGCAGCATGGGTTGCACGTTGTTCATCGCTATTGTCGAAAAGCGCTCAAGCCGCTGGCTCCTCCAAGCTTTTCAGAAATTGCTGACATTCCGTTGACAACGGTGCCTTAAGCGTGACAGGGTTTCCTGTTTCCGGGTGTAGAAATGTAATTTGATGGGCATGCAGGAACATACGTTTTAGCGCAATGCGACTGTCTTCCGCTTTTTGCAGCACCCGATTCAGGCCAAAATCACCGTACTTATCATCGCCGAGAATAGGGAAGCCACTGGATGCCAGATGCACGCGTATCTGATGTGTGCGGCCGGTTTTCAATTCGGCCTCCAGCAGCGCAAAAGAACCATAGCGCCGAATCAGATTGAAGATCGTATGCGATGGCAAACCGTCTGACTGTACACGCACACGACGCTCTCCCTCAGGCGTACTGTACTTAAATAAAGACAACTTGACATGCTGACGGGCATTTTGCCAATCACCTTGGACAGCGACCAGATAACGTTTGTCTAGCTGCCCTGCTCTGATTTGCTCATGCAGATTAGTCAACGCAGAGCGTTTTTTGGCCAACAGAAGGATGCCTGAGGTATCGCGATCGAGTCGATGTACCAGTTCCAAAAACTTTGCCTGGGGACGCGCCGCGCGCAGTTGCTCGATCACTCCATAACTCACCCCTGAGCCTCCATGGACTGCGACGCCGGCAGGCTTGTCAATAACCAAAAGATGCGCGTCCTCAAGCAGAATTTTGAATTCTGCGCCGGGCACCGTATTGACCGTCTTCTCGGCGATACGCACCGGGGGAATGCGCACTACATCCCCTTCTTTCAGACGATAAGTTTGATTGATTCGCCCTTTGTTGACTCTTACTTCACCAGAGCGCAAAACTCGGTAAATATGGCTTTTCGGCACCCCTTTGCAGATGCGCAACAAGAAATTATCGATACGTTGATCGGCTTCTTCATCGGAAATGGTGATCAAGCGAACTTGAGCGAGTGCCGTGGAGGAGCGATCAACTGCAGCTGAATCTGTCCTTGCTTCAGAAAGTCTCGCTAAGTCCTTCATTTTGCAGATATAATTGTTTCGCATCGGTTACAAATCCGATGCGGTGTAAGAATAAAAAACACATTCTACACAGAGGCGTCTCCATCGGCCTCGCCGATTTGCAAATTCGATGGAAAAGATGTGTACGCATCATCTTTGCGCGAATCAAGGTTGCACCGCTGTTGCAATCGGATAGCGCGCATCGATGTTAGACAAGATTGCTTGAAATTTAAGGATAAGTCCGGCAAGCACGCCTTTTGAGAGGATGCTCGCTGGTTGATGTGGTTGACCCCTGTTTGCCGATTCTGCTCATGTTTTATGGCTCAATTAAGCTGCTCGCTCCCTGACGCTGCGTTCGATTTACGCAACGCAGATGCGGCGTGCCGCCGGCATCCGTATCAATCTCATCTGCGCCCCGTTGCGGCAATGATGCTTCGTCGTATAGCGCCTCCGCACACTAAGGCAGTTCCCTCCTCAAGCACTCCGATCTCGCGTACATCCACGTACTTTGCGGCACTGGCGCTCTTCGTCAGTTGTTGCATTAAAAATGACCTTAGAGTCACGGAGTAAAAAATGAAACGCATGTTGTTCAACGCCACGCAGCAGGAAGAGTTGCGTGTGGCCATTGTCGATGGGCAGAAGCTCATCGACATCGACATCGAAACTACCGGGCGCGAACAGCGCAAGTCCAATATCTATAAGGGGGTCATTACCCGCATCGAACCTTCACTGGAAGCCTGTTTCGTTAATTACGGCGAAGAACGCCACGGCTTTCTACCGTTCAAGGAAGTCGCACGCAGTTACTTCAAGGAAGGTGTGGATGTACGCAATGTGTCGATCAAGGATGCACTGCGCGAAGGTCAGGAAATCATGGTGCAGGTGGAAAAAGAAGAGCGCGGCAACAAAGGCGCTGCCCTGACCTCCTTCATTTCGCTGGCCGGTCGCTATCTTGTTCTGATGCCGAATAATCCGCGCGGAGGTGGTGTTTCCCGCAGGGTCGAAGGTGAAGATCGCCAGGAATTGCGTGAAACCATGGACAAGCTGGACTTACCCTCTGGCATGTCGGTAATTGCCCGTACAGCCGGCATTGGTCGTAACGTCGACGAGTTGCAGTGGGACTTGAATTATCTAATGCAACTATGGCGCGCGATTGAAGGCGCCGGCCAATCGGCATCTGGCGCATTCTTGATTTACCAGGAATCGTCGCTGGTGATCCGGGCAATCCGTGATTATTTCCAGCCTGACATCGGCGAGATTTTGATAGACACCGACGACATTTACGAACAGGCACAGCAGTTCATGAGCCACGTGATGCCCGACATGGTGCACCGGGTCAAGCGATATCGGGACGATGTACCTCTGTTCTCCCGGTTTCAGATCGAACATCAGATCGAAACTGCATACTCCCGCACTGTGCCGTTGCCATCGGGCGGCGCTATCGTCATTGATCACACCGAAGCCCTTGTCTCTATCGACGTCAACTCTGCCCGTGCCACGCGCGGCAGCGACATCGAAACGACCGCACTGAACACCAATCTGGAAGCCGCTGACGAAGTTGCACGCCAGTTGCGTCTACGCGACCTCGGCGGCCTGATCGTAATCGACTTCATTGATATGGAGAACGCGAAAAACCAGCGTGAAGTCGAGACCCGCCTGAAGGATGCGTTGCGCCATGACCGCGCCCGCGTCCAAATGGGCAAGATTTCCCGTTTTGGCCTAATGGAACTATCGCGCCAACGCCTGCGCCCGTCACTGTCCGAAGGTAGCCATGTGACCTGTCCGCGCTGCAACGGTACCGGCCACATCCGCGATACAGAGTCCTCCGCCCTGCAAGTCCTGCGCATCATTCAGGAAGAAGCAATGAAGGAAAATTCCGCAGCTATTCATGTACAGGCGCCGGTCGACGTAGCGGCGTTCCTGCTGAATGAAAAGCGCGGCGAAATCTTGAAGATAGAAACGCGCCATCGCGTCACTATCATTCTGATTCCGAACAAGCACCTGGAAACACCGCATTACAAACTGGAACGCATCAAGCACGACGATCCGCGCCTAGAAGAGGTGCAAGCCAGCTATGACATGGCGGAAGCAGCCGATACCGATATCAGCTATGGCAAACGCCAGAAAGAAGAAGTACGGTCGCGTCAGGAAGCTGTCGTCAAAGGAATTACGCCCGACCAGCCCGCTCCGATTGTAGAACGCAAACCGGTCCCGCCAACACCCTCGCCTGCTGTAATCGTTCAGCCTGCGGAAGAAGGATTTTTCAGCCGCATGTTTGGTTTCTTCCGTAAGAAAGCGGTCGCGACTGTGGCCGCGCCAGCACCGGTCATGGAAGAAAAGCCGCAACAAAATCGTGAACGCAGCGACCGCAATGGCCGAGGCCGCAATCGGGGCCGTAGCCGCGGTGGGCGTGATCGTAGTGAGGAACGCGAAACCGGCCGTAACGAAACTCGTCAGGAAACAACAAAGCAGGTTACTGCTCCGGCAGTGGAAGTGCAGCAGGCGCAACGCCAGCCCCGTCCTCCACGAGAGCCGCGTGAACCGCGCGAAGGGGGCGAAGCCCGTCGGGAACGCGGCCCGCGCCAGCAGCGACAACGTGAGGAACGCAAAGAAGGGGCTCCAGACGAGGAGTTGCTGAAAGCCGTTCCAGCTGCGCCAATTGCCGCAACCGCACTGCCAGAGATTGAGCTGCCAACTGAAGCTGTCGAGGTTGAAGCTGCTGTTGGCATTGCAACAAGCGAAGAAGGTACGGAACAAGGCGAAGAACGCCGACGCCGTCGTCGTCGTGGCGGCCGCAATCGCAACCGTCGTGACCGCGAAAGCGGTGAAGCGTCTGAAAACGCGATCGATCTGGAAGCTGCGGATGAGGAAGCAGGGTCAGTCCAACAGGCCGTGCAACTGGAAATCGTCGAAATGACGATGCAGGCGACGGTTTCCGAAACACCCGTTATTACTCAGCCGACAGAACGCGTTATTGCAGCGCAGGAAGTTGCTGAAGAACATGTACCAGCATCGGTGCAAACGCTCTCGATAGAGACCAATGCGACCGAATTTTCTGGCGTGGTAACCAACGGCAAGGCGCCGCAGGAAATCCTTGCGACTGTCGCACCGACCTCTGCCCCGGTTGAAGTCATTGCGAGAGATTTGTCATCTTCAGCGCCCACCATAGTCAAGGCACCTGAGGATGTGTCGGCTCCGGAAGCCGCTCCGGTTACCTCTGTAACGACCGCAGCACCGGCAGCATCGGCATCAATGTCGCTGGATCAGTTGCGGGACGTGTTGGCCTCTGCTGGTTTGACGCTGGCCGTCACGGACCCGGAAAAGCTGCGCGCCGCACAATTGGTAGCAGCAGATATCGTCCCTGCCCCGCGTGTACCACGCGAGCGCAAACCGCTGCCGCCGATGTCGAACGAACCCCTGGTCCAGGTCGAGACCCGCCGCTGATAATCAAGTTGCACCTTCAAAGAGGTGCAACTTGTGTTACTGGAAACGAAAAGAAAAGGGAGCGTATGCTCCCTTTTCTTTTCCCTTGTGCTTTTTAAACCTGCTCCCATTGGAATGACAACATTACAGGCGCGCCCTACCAATATCAGCTTGCGGGAAGCATTCTGGTATTGGCTCAAACTCGGCTTCATCAGTTTCGGCGGACCCGCCGGGCAAATCGCGATCATGCATGCCGATCTGGTTGAAAAGCGGCGCTGGATATCAGAACAGCGCTTTCTGCATGCCTTGAATTACTGCATGCTGCTGCCAGGACCGGAAGCGACGCAACTTGCGATCTATATTGGCTGGTTGATGCATCGGACTTGGGGTGGCATCTTGGCCGGCTTGCTGTTTGTACTACCGTCGCTGCTGATGCTGGGGGTATTGTCGTGGGTCTATCTTGCATATGGACACATTCCCGCTATCGCTGGCGTCTTGTACGGAATCAAACCGGCGGTGGTGGCTCTTGTGCTGGCAGCAGCGTGGCGCATCGGCTCACGTACCCTCAAAAATGCTTGGCTGATCGCCATCGCATTTGCTGCATTCATTGCTATTGCCTTCGTCGATATACCTTTCCCGGCAATCATCCTTGCCGCTGCATTACTCGGTGTCGCCGGTGGACACCATGCACCCGATAAATTCCAGATCGGCGGCAGTCGTGCAGCGACCGGAAAGAGATTCTATGGTCCAGCGTTGATTGATGACGATACGCCTACACCGCAACATGCCCGATTTACATGGCGTAGGCTAATCAGCATGTCAATTGGAGGGAGTCTGCTGGGAGTCGTTGTATGGGGCAGCTTGGCAGCACAGTTCGGCGCACATGGCCCTTTGACGCAAATGGGCTGGTTTTTCACCAAGGCAGCACTGCTGACATTTGGCGGGGCTTATGCTGTGTTGCCGTATGTGTATCAAGGTGCGGTTGAAACCTATCAGTGGCTGACGCCGGTGCAGATGATCGACGGCCTGGCATTGGGAGAAACCACCCCCGGTCCGTTGATCATGATCGTGGCATTTGTCGGTTTCCTCGGTGGCTGGACCAAGGCTTTTTTCGGTAGTGACAGCCTGTTGCTGGCCGGGGTTGCGGGCGCTTGTGTCGCCACTTTTTTCACCTTTTTACCTTCCTTCATTTTTATTCTTGCCAGCGGGCCGCTGGTCGAATCTACACGGGACAATATCCGGCTCACCGCGCCACTAACCGCGATTTCGGCTGCGGTCGTAGGAGTGATCGTCAGTCTTGCGGTGTTTTTTGCCGAGCACGTGTTCAAAACCGACAAGCCGCTGCTGCAATGGGATTTCATTGCCATGGTGATCACATTGCTTGCGGGTGTCGCACTGGTCCGTTTCAAGGTCGGCACCATCACACTGATCACTGCCTGTGCGCTGACGGGGCTCGTGGTATCGTACCTGTACTAGCGCCCGGATGGGTGCCGCATACTTCCTTCAGCATGGCAGAACGATTCATCCCTGTTGCCGACTTGCGCTCCATCAAGGCCGGCCCCAGCATCCCCAGCACATTGGAAGCGCCGAATGGGCTGCTATCAGACACGTTCGCGCGTCCCCTGCAAGACCTGCGCATCTCCGTCACCGACCGTTGCAATTTCCGTTGCGTGTATTGCATGCCCAAGGATGTCTTTGACAAGGATTACGTTTTTCTGCCACAGCCTGCCCTTTTATCGTTCGAGGAAATAAGTCGCCTCGCGAAAATATTCGTCGCACATGGGGTACGCAAGATCAGGCTAACCGGTGGCGAGCCTCTACTGCGCAAGAACATCGAGAAGCTGATCGACATGCTGAGCACATTGCAAACGCCTGACGGCCATGCGCTCGACTTGACGCTGACCACCAATGCCTCATTACTAGCGAAAAAAGCGCAGTCATTGAAAGATGCCGGCCTGCGGCGCGTCACCGTGTCGCTCGACGCGCTGGACGAAGCTACATTCCGCCGCATGAATGATGTCGACTTTCCGGTCGCGGAGGTATTGCATGGCATCGATGCTGCGCACCGGGTGGGACTGGGACCGATCAAGATCAACATGGTGGTCAAGGGCGGCATGAACGACCATGAAATCCTGCCGATGGCACGGCACTTTAAAGGTTCGCCTTTTATTCTGCGCTTTATTGAATACATGGATGTCGGCGCCAGCAACGGCTGGAAGATGGATGAAGTGATCCCATCTGCAGAGGTAGTGCGTCGCATTCATGCGGAAATGCCGCTGACGGCCGTCGATCCCAACTACACCGGTGAGACTACTGAGCGCTGGCGCTACCAGGACGGTAGCGGTGAAATCGGTGTGATCTCCAGCGTAACGCGGGCGTTTTGCGGCGACTGTACGCGCGCGCGCCTGTCGACCGAGGGCAAGCTATACACCTGCCTGTTTGCGACGGCGGGACATGACTTGCGCGCACTGCTGCGCGACGAACGCAACGATGAAGAGATTTCCACAGTGCTTGCGCATCTGTGGCGGGCGCGTACCGATCGCTATTCGGAACTGCGAAGTGCCAGCACGAGCGGCTTGGAACAGGCGGTAAGGAAAGTCGAGATGTCCTACATCGGTGGTTGAAACCTGGCGGCCGTCATCCACCTCTTGATCAGTTTTCAAAACCCCATACAGAGTTTTTTTGAAAACTGATCAAGCCAAGCTCGTTCTCTGTTGAAGGAACGAAAAGATCATTCCGCCGGAGCCGGCAAAGGCTCCTCCACAAGCGTCGGTGTAGCGAGCACTTTGTCGATCCGCTTGCCGTCAAGATCGACGATCTCAAATGTCCATTTTTCCCACTCGCAGCGGTCGGTCGTTTGCGGCAACCTGCCCAGCAGCAGCATCAGCATGCCGCTTAAGGTGTTGTAGCGGCCGCGCTCTTCCTCTGGCACACCTTGCAAGCTCAGCCTGTCCTTCAACTCCGGTACCGGAATCAAACCGTCCAGCAGCCAGGAACCATCCTCGCGTTGCACCGCCCAGGCGTCCTCCGCACGGTGCGTCTTGAACTCGCCGGTGATCGCTTCCATGACGTCCTGCAGGGTAACGATGCCCTGCACTTCGCCGTATTCATCGATGATGAACGCCAGTTGCACACCCGAATTTTTGAAGTTGTCCAACAGTTCCATGCCTGTCAGCGATTCCGGGACGAAGACCGCTGGTTGCAGGTTACTGGTCAGGTTCGGCTGTTCACCGCGCAAGGTTTGGGCGAGCAACTGGCGCGCATTGACGACGCCCAGCACCTCTTCCCATCCGCCGCGTACCACTGGAAAACGAGAATGATGGCTGCCTTCGAAACGCTTGAGGTTTTCTTCCAGGGACTCGTTGACGTCGAAATACACCACATCGCTGCGCGGCACCATGAGCGAAGCGATTTGGCGATCATCGAGGCGAAATACGTTACGCACCATTTCGTGTTCATGGTGTTCGATCACCCCGGCGCTGGAGCCTTCGGCCAGCATCAGGTTGATTTCTTCCTGGGTAACGCTGGGCTCGGCGCGCTCGGAAATGCCGAAGGTGCGCAACACCAGCTGAGTCGAGCCCGACAACAATTTAACGAACGGCTTGGTCAATGCCGCCAGCCACAGCATCGGCCGCGCTACCAGACGCGCGATCGGTTCCGGGCTGAGCTGGCCAATCCGCTTGGGCACCAATTCGCCCAGCACGATTGAGAAATACGTGATGCTGACCACCACCAGACCAGTGGCGAGATAGTCGGACAATGGATCTTCCACGCCGAGTCCATGCAACCATTTGCTGAACGGCGCGGCGAGTGTCGCCTCACCGACGATACCGTTGAGCACGCCAATTGACGTAATCCCGATCTGCACCGTGGACAGAAAACGGTTAGGGTCGTCGCCCAGCCGTATCGCCGCTTCTGCCGACACATCGCCTGCATCGGCGAGCCGCTGCAGGCGTGCGCGGCGTGAAGTCATGAGCGCGATTTCGGACATGGCGAAAACGCCGTTAATCAGGATCAAACCAAAAAGAAACGCGATTTCCATAGATCATGCATCGTGAGATGCCGATAACGTTGAAGGGAAGCGGGCCAAGCCCATCTGTAAAGACAGGCTGGCCATAGGACGAAACTTATCACAAATGCCAGGGCCAACTTCACCCAAGAATAGGGGGGAGCGAGCCGGCCCTCTCTGACGAAATGACTTGCGGCTAATCCTCGCCTGTGTCATGCGCTTCGGTACCCAGCAAAAGCTGCGCAGCCTCGGACGGTAATGCCTCGACCGACTTGAGCTTGCGGCTCATCTGGCGCGTACGGGTTTCCGCCTGCTCGATATTCTTGGCGGCGCGTTCCAGCGTGGTCTTGGTCGCCGCAAGCACATCGCCGAATTTGCCGAACTCCGTTTTGACCGCTCCCAGCACCTGCCAGACTTCCGACGAGCGTTTTTCCAGCGCCAGCGTACGGAAACCCATTTGCAGGCTGTTCAGCAACGCAGAAAGGGTTGACGGGCCGGCGATGCTCACGCGACAGACACGCTGGAGTTCATCGGCCAGCCCCGGCCGACGCATGACTTCCGCATACAGGCCCTCGGTGGGCAGGAACAGAATAGCGAAATCGGTGGTGAGCGGGGGCGCCAGGTATTTCTCGGAAATCGTTTTCGCTTCGATGCGCACTGCGCGCTCCAGCTCGCGTCCTGCGGCTGCCACACCGTCGGCATCGGCAAGCTCGGCCGCCTCCGCCAGACGTTCGTACTGCTCCTTCGGAAACTTGGCGTCAATCGGCATCCAGACCGGCAATCCGCCATCATCCTGACCCGGCAACTTGATGGCAAATTCGACGCGGGCACCGGTACCGGGCACTGTTTCCACGTTCTTTGCGTATTGGTCCGGCGTCAACACCTGTTCGAGCAGCATTTCAAGTTGCACTTCGCCCCAGGTGCCGCGGGTCTTCACGTTGGTCAAGACCCGCTTGAGGTCGCCGACGCCGATGGCGAGCTGCTGCATTTCACCCAGGCCTTGATGGACTTTTTCCAGCCGATCGGATACCAGCTTGAAGGACTCACCCAAGCGCTGCTCCAGCGTAGCGTGGAGTTTTTCGTCAACCGTTTTACGCATTTCTTCAAGGCGCATGCCGTTGTCGTTTTGCAGATCCTTGATCTTTGCCTCCAGCGTGGATCGCACTTCAGCCATACGTTGGGCATTCGACTCCGTCAACGTGCTGAGCGTCTGGTTGAGCGTGTCGCCGAAGCGTTTGAGCGCAGCCGATTGCTCTTCGCGTCCGGCCTGGGCTTGCACGGTAATGGCCTGTCGCATGGATTCCAGCTGTTGCGCATTGGCTTCATTGAGCTTTGCCAACTGCTGCGCGAAGGAATCGATCTGGTTGTTCTGCAGTGTCGCCACGCTGGTCAACTGTGCCAATAAGGTCTGCTGAAATTGCGCAAAATTACCGCCCAGTTCCTGCCTGGTGCTTTGAGCGCTGGTTTGCACTTGGTCGCGCAGTTCGCGTTCGATGCGCTCGGCGGTTTGCTGCTGGTGGCGCTGTATGTCGTTTTGCAACTGCAACAGTTGAGGCGCAGCATCTGCACCACGTCCGCGCAGCAGGATAAGGATTTGAAGAATGGCAACGACTGCAAGCAGCAGCAGTATGAGAATGTCGAATAGCGTCATGAATGGGGGGAATGGGAGATCAAGGGCAAGGCTGGTTGCTGGGTTAGTCGGCTTTGTTGCGCATCCAGTCGGCGGTGTCGTAGAAAGAGTGCATCAGCCGCTGCTGTAGATCTTCAGGAATATTTTCGTCCTGCATGGCCCACGCCATGCAACGCAGCCACTGGTCGCGTTCGCTCGACGCAATGGCATACGGCAGATGGCGTGCGCGCAGACGCGGATGCCCGAATCTTTCCACATACATATCCGGGCCGCCGGTCCAGCCACACAGAAACCAGTACAGCTTATCGCGTGACCCATCCAGGGATGCCGGGTGCAAGGCGCGGATGCCGGCGAATTCGGATTCCAAATCCATCAGGTCGTAAAAACGATCGACCAGTTCACGCAGTTTGAGTTGTCCGCCAATCAGGTCGAAGGCGGACGCTTGTTGAGGTTCTTCAGGCGTCATGGCACGAATGATAGCGCATCAGGTGCCTGCAAGGAATTGTCATGCTGTTGCTCAATTTTCTTGCATATTGCTTTTTTATCACAGACAAAATGCAAATTTACGCATTCCCATCTGCCTATTTTTTTAGCATCTCCCACGCAACTTTGTTACGACGCAACAGCGCGTTTGACACGCAGCAATGACCGCTTTGAGGCGTCGCAAGCAAAACCGAGTTAGCGAATTTCGCCGTTTTTAAATGACTACCATTGCGGAAAAGGTAATCGCAATTTACTGCGGTGAAACGCTGCTGTCGCCACTCGTTTTTTATCGGCGCATCAGCATACCGCAATGAATTTTCATCGTCCTGACATTGCCGCAACCGAGGAATATCGAACACGCTATGCGAGACCTGATCATCACAAACTCTTCACGACTTGAGCTGTCGATGCGCCTGCTCGACGTCGTGGTGCTGGAGATCGCCGGAGTGTTGGCAGGCCTGTTTCACTTTCATGTCGCCTTGGGCGACACATCCCCCATTCACACCATCCTCCTGCATTTCTGCAGTGCGTTGGCCTTCGTGCTGTTTCCGCAGCTGGAATTGTACGGTTCATGGCGCGGCCGTTCGATGCCGGACATGTTCCTGCGCATCGCCGCGTCCTGGGGTGTGGTGCTGCTGATCGGCCTGTTCTTCAGTTTTCTGATTCACCACGTCGGCAGCGTGTCACGCCTGTGGATGTTTTACTGGTATGCCAGCGGCGTCGCCTTGCTCGTGGTGTTCCGATTCGCAGTGTATTTCGGGCTGCGCTATCTGCGGGCGCACGGCATGAACAACAAACGCGTTCTGATCGTCGGCTATGGCAGCACAGGGCAGGAAATGCACCGCCGTGCGCTGCAACAGGACTGGACGGGCTACGACGTGCAGGCGGTCTACACGGATCAGGAAGATGCCATCAAGCTGCTCGATCCATCCATCGCACGGATCGGCAGCATGCAAGAAATTCATGACTACGTGGTGGGCAATCATCTCCATGAAATATGGATCACCCTGCCCCTGATGGCATCGCCCAAGCTGCAGGAGCTGCAGTACCTGCTGCGCAATACCCTGGTCGATATTCGCTGGGTGCCGGACATCCTCGGCCTCCAAATGCTGAGCAACAAGATGGGCAATTTCCTCGGCCTGCCGGTAGTCGATTTGAACCAGCCGATTTCGAGCGGTCTTAACGGCGTCTTCAAGGATATGTTCGATCGGGCCTTCGCCGCCGTGACGCTGGTGCTGCTGCTGCCCTTGTTTGCGGTACTTGCGGTGCTCATCAAGCAATCGTCGCCGGGTCCGGTGCTGTTCAAGCAGCCGCGACTGGGACTGAACGGACGCAAGTTCAACGTCTACAAATTTCGCACGATGAAGGTGCATCACGAACATAACGTCGTCACGCAAGCCACTCGGAACGACGCGCGCATCACCCCCATCGGCGCCTTCCTGCGGCGCACCAGCCTGGACGAACTACCGCAATTTATCAATGTACTGCTCGGCGATATGTCCGTCGTCGGCCCGCGACCGCACGCGCTGCAACACAACGAAATGTACAAGGACCTGCTCGAGATGTACATGCTGCGTCACCGCGTCAAGCCTGGCATCACTGGATGGGCGCAGATTCATGGCCATCGCGGCGAAACCGACACGGTCGACAAGATGGCGACACGGGTGAAATTCGATCTGCACTACATCCAGAACTGGTCCCTGTGGATGGACGTACGCATCATCGCCTGGACCGCACTCAAAGGCTGGACCGGGAAAAACGCGTATTGACCCGGGCGTACTTGAAGAACCAAAACGGGACGAAAGACGCCACATGCCTGCCTTTTTCTTGCAACGTGCCACGACGCGCCACCCCCTTATGACGCCCAGACACTGTCTGCTGGCGGCGCTGGTGTTTTTTACGCTGATGGTAGGGATCGGCGCACTGCCCGGGAAAGCGCAAGCACTGTCAAACATGGTGTACGACAAGCTGTTGCACTTCATTGCTTATGGGCTGCTGACCGGATTGCTTTACCTGGGCATGCGCGGCCGTCCGATGTCGCGTGCTTTGCGCACCGTGCTGGCAGTCGCCTTGCTCGGTGCGGCAGATGAAGCGCTGCAAGCTGCGATGCCGTACCGGCAAGCCAACTGGATGGACTGGAAGTTCGACATGCTGGCATCGCTGTCATGCGTTCTTGTCTTGTTCCTGCTGCACACACTCCGCAGCGGCCTGAAAAAAGCCGAAACGGTCACCCACGGCGGACAGACCGATAGCACGGAGTAACACCGAACGCCGCCAATTTCTGTTGTTCACAAGAGAAGAAACCATGCATAAAAAAATCACTAAAGCTGTTTTCCCGGTAGCCGGGTTGGGCACACGTTTTCTGCCTGCCACCAAGGCCAGTCCGAAGGAGATGCTCTCCATTGTGGATAAACCGCTGATCCAATATGCGGTGGAAGAAGCAGTTGCTGCAGGTATCACGGAAATGATCTTCGTCACCGGGCGTAACAAGCGCGCCATAGAAGACCACTTCGACAAGGCCTATGAACTGGAAGCAGAACTGGAAGCGCGCAACAAGCAAGCGCTGCTGGATGTGCTGCGCAGGATCAAGCCAGACAATGTGTCGTGCTTTTACGTACGTCAGGCCGAAGCGCTCGGTCTCGGCCATGCGGTGTTGTGCGCCGAACGGCTAGTGCACAACGAACCGTTTGCTGTCATCCTCGCCGACGACCTGCTCGACGGCCAAACGCCAGTAATGCGGCAGATGACTTCCCTGCATGAAGAACACGGCAGCAGTATCGTGGGGGTCGAAACGATCGCTCGCGAGCACAGCCGTTCCTATGGCGTGGTCGCCGGCAATGCCTATGCAGAACGTCTGATCAAGCTGCACGACATCGTCGAAAAGCCGGCACCTGAATTTGCACCTTCGACGCTGGGAGTGGTTGGCCGGTATGTGTTGAATCCCGCAATCTTCGACCACCTGCGCAATCTGAAGCCGGGTACCGGCGGCGAACTGCAGCTCACCGACGCCATTGCCTCTCTGATGACGCAGGAGGCCGTGCTGGCTTACCAGTTCGAGGGTATCCGTTATGACTGCGGCAGCAAGCTGGGCTACTTGCAGGCAACCGTGCAGTTCGCCTTGCGGCATCCCGAAGTGCGCGAAGAATTTCTCGCCTTCCTGTCAGGCCTGCCGTTCGCATCTCAGGACGTCCTCCCTCATGCAGTCGTCAGCCCATCCTTCCCGGCCCATGCCACTGTCGCGCACTGAGCGGACACCATGAAGGAACCGACCATGACCACCAATCCCCAAGTGCCGGAGCACCTCTTGTCTCCGTACGCGCAAGCGAAACGCAAGGTAGCGCTGATTACCGGCATCAGCGGCCAGGATGGCGCCTATCTGGCGGAGCTGCTGCTCAGCAAAGGCTATATCGTCCATGGCATCAAACGCCGCACCTCCCGCTTCAATACGGACCGTATCGACCACCTTTATCAAGGACCGCAGGAGGAACAGCGCCGCTTCATCCTGTATCACGGCGATCTGACCGATTCATCTTCATTGCTGCGCATTGTCCAGGAAACGCAACCGGACGAAATCTACAACCTCGCCGCACAGAGCCATGTGGCGGTGTCGTTCGAAGAGCCTGAATACACGGCCAATGCCGATGCGCTCGGCCCCCTGCGCATCCTCGAAACCATCCGCCGCCTGGGGCTGGAAAAAAAGACACGCTATTACCAGGCATCGACATCGGAAATGTACGGTCATGCGCAGGAAATACCCGCCAGCGAAACCACCGTGTTTCGTCCGCGCAGCCCGTATGCCGTGGCCAAACTGTATGCGCACTGGATCACGGTCAACTACCGCGAAGCCTACGGCATGTATGCCTGCAACGGCATCCTGTTCAACCATGAGTCGCCCTTGCGCGGCGAAACTTTCGTCACGCGCAAGATCACACGCGGCCTTGCGCGCATCCTGCTCAAGCAACAGGACTGCATTTACCTCGGCAACCTCGACGCCCGCCGCGATTGGGGTCATGCGAAGGACTACGTCGAGATGCAGTGGCGCATGTTGCAACAGGAGCATCCCGAAGACTTTGTGATTGCCACCGGCATCCAGCATAGCGTGCGCGATTTCGTCAATGCGGCAGCGGCGGAACACGGCATGACGCTGCACTGGGAAGGACAAGGCATGGACGAAACCGCCACCGTGTCCGATCCGGGCCCGCACACCACCATCCATGCGGGACAAGTCATCGTGCGCGTCGACGCGCGCTACTTCCGCCCTACCGACGTGCACAGCACGCTGGGCGATGCCGCCAAGGCACGCGAAAAGCTGGGCTGGGAACCGAAGTTTTCCTTCGCCCAGCTCGTCCGGGAAATGGTGCAAGCCGACCTTGACGCGGCCGGCAAGGACTACCTGCTGCAACAGCATGACTATGCACACCATGCATACCTGGAATGACAGAAACACGACCATCTCAAGGAAGCACAATGAAAAAAAATCTGAACAAACGTATTTTTGTCGCCGGCCATCGCGGCCTGGTCGGTTCCGCCATCGTGCGCGCCTTGCGCAAACGCGACTACACCAGCATCGTCACCCGCCCTCATGCCGAACTCGAACTGGCAGACCAGATCCAGGTACGCAATTTCTTCGCTCAGGAACAGATCGACGAAGTCTATCTGGCAGCGGCGCGGGTCGGCGGCATTCACGCCAACAACACCTATCCAGCTGAATTCATCTACGACAATCTGATGGTACAGGCCAACGTCATTCATGAAGCATGGCGCGCCGGCATCAAGAAGCTGCTCTTTCTCGGCTCGTCCTGCATCTATCCGCGCATGGCGGAACAGCCTATCCGGGAGGAGTATCTGATGGCCGGCCCGCTGGAGCCGACCAACGAGCCCTATGCCATCGCCAAGATCGCCGGCATCAAGATGTGCGAAAGCTACAACCGCCAGTACGGTACCGATTTCCGCAGCGTGATGCCGACCAACCTGTATGGCCCCGGCGACAACTATCACCCGGAGAACAGCCACGTCATTCCAGCCCTGATCCGTCGTTTTCACGAAGCCAAGATCAAGCAAGTGGACAAGGTCACGATCTGGGGTACAGGCACGCCGCGCCGCGAATTTCTCTATGTCGATGACATGGCGGATGCTTGCGTGCATGTAATGGAACTGGATCGCAACACGGTTGAAAAGCATACGGCAGCGATGCTGTCCCATATCAATGTCGGCACGGGCGAGGACGTGACCATCCGCGAGGTAGCAGAAGTCATTCGCAAAGCCGTCGGTTATACGGGCGAGATCGAGTTCGACGCCAGCAAACCGGACGGCACGCCACGCAAGCTCATGAGCACCGCAAAGCTATCGGCACTCGGCTGGCGGCCCGGCATGCGCCTGGGAGAAGGCATCAAGGAAACCTACGCTGCATTCCAGTCTGCCTACCAGCCTTAAGGTCTCATATTAAGGTCTTCATAACGTCTTGGCGGGAGAGCTTGTTTCTGTGCGTTCTCCCGCACTTGCCTTTGCGAATTCCTCTGCGATACCACAGGCATGCCGACCAGAACGATTGCGTTGCATCAGCACCCGGCGCTGGAAAAAAAGCCAATATCGTCCATGCCGATTCGGTTGCCCGCGCCGTCCGGCGGAAGCCGTCGCATGCGGCGTAGAAACGCTCATCAAGCCAGCAAAATTCATCGAGCATAACCATGACACCATCTCTGACACCCGGCGAGGTATTCACCAATCTGCTCGTTGCCTTGTGCGTCATTCCCATTGTCTGGGGATTCGTCATCAAGGCGCCGAAACTCGTGGTGTGCGGCTTCATCGGCGTGCTGTTTTGCTTCTCCGATTCGACCTGGGGCGAGATCGAGGCATCGACCTCGATCTACTCACGCGGCTCGGGCATGTTCTATTTTTCATTGTTGAACCTGTTGCTGCTGGCAGCCGGCATCGCCGCGTTGATGAAGCGCTTGGCCAATCCCCAAGGGACGCAACTGGCGCCGCCGATGACCAAATACTTTCTCGCTTTTCTATTTCTGCTGGTCGGTCACGTCATCGTGGGGCTGATGGTCGGCATTGAACTGGACGTCATCGTCAGCTACCGAGGCATCATCAACCTCCTGAACATGCTGGTGTTCATGTATCTGGTCATTCTTGCCTTTGGCGACGGCAAGGATGCCGAAAAACTATTGATGCTGGTGATCGCGCTTGCCGCCATTCGCGGGATTTTCGGCGCGGTGCGTTTCTTTGTCTTCGATGGCGACACCGCCAACCCCTACCGCAATTTCGAAGGGATGGACATCAAGCTGTTCTTCTTCGACATCAGCGACAACTTCGTCGCTAGCCTGGGCGCGTTCTGCGCTGCATGGCTGCTAACCGCTCCCGAAGCGCGGCTGTCCGTGTTCAAGCGCATCCTGCTGCTGGCTTTCCTGGTGATGGAAATCGCTGCCGTGGCCTTGTCCTTCCGCCGTTCGTCGCTGATCGGGCTGGGTCTGATGTTCGTGTTTTTATTCCTGCGCCTGCCGGGATCTCGAAAATTCCTGTTCGCCTTGTTCGCCGCCGTGCTGCTGGCGACGGTGATGTCGGTGTTCTATGAGCATCGCCTGCAGTTCAATAATGATAATGGCGACGGCATGCTGACTTCATTGATCTACGACATTGCCCCCGACAAAGGCATCAAGGAAAGCCGTTTCTACGAGTTGTACGCGGCAGCGCAAAGCATGGAAGGCAACTGGCTGTTCGGGCGCGGCACCTGGGGTTCCTTTACCGGCGACCGCGACCGGCTGTCTTACCATGGCGACGATTTCAGTTTCGTCCACAGCGGGTTCGGGCACATGGTCCTCAAGACCGGCCTGGTCGGCTTGCTGCTGTTCTGCGGCATGTTGACCGCTTATGTGTCGTTTTATCTGCGGCACCGCAACCGGCTGATCGGCAATGCGCGTCTGGTGGCGGATGCCGGATTTGCCGGATTCCTGTTCTGGGTTCCTACCCTGCTGATCGGCACGCCCATCATCGAGTTTCGCACCATGCTGCTGTTAGGCCTGGCATTCGCCATGCCGTTCATCGCTGTGGGTATTCAACATTATCAAGTGCGCACTCATCTGGCCCGCCCCCCCTATGCTGCTGCGTAATTCTCTCTGGAACCTGAGCGGTTCCGCCATTCCCATGGTGGTCGCCTTGGCGACCGTGCCGCTGCTGATCGGCGCACTTGGGGTCGAGGGTTTTGGCATCGTCACGCTGGTCGGATCGGTAATCGGCTATTTCGGTGTGCTCGATATCAACCTCAGCGCCGGGGCGATCAAGTATCTGGCCGAGCATCACGCCGCCAAGGACCGCGAACGCTTTGCCGAAACCTTCTGGTTCGGTGCCCTCTTCTATGGTTTGCTTGGGCTGCTCGGTGCCACGGCGATTTTTTTCAGCGCCGAATTGCTGGTAACGCGCTTCTTCGAGGTATCGCCATCGGTGCACGATGCGACGGTGCAGGCGTTCCAGATCGCGGCACTCGGCTTTCTGTTGTCGCAGGCGCAAAACTATTTGCTGGTGGTACCGCAGGCCTTGCAACGTTATGACCGCTCGGCGCAAAGCGAAGCGCTGTTCGGCGTATTGGTCAATGTCATCTCCGTCGCTGCGGCGCTGGGCGGCGCCGGCATCGTTGGCGTGATCGTCGCACGTGTCACGGTGTCCGCAGCTAACTTGTTGTATCTCGCGTGGATGATCGGCAGCTTCGATCTCGGCCTGCAGATGCGTTGGCCACGCAAGGAGGTGCGCCGCGCGTTGACCTCGTTCAGTGCGTATGCCTATCTCAGCAAGATCGCTTCCACGCTGCACCAGCATGCCGACAAGCTGATCGTCGGTGCCATTGCCGGGCCGGTTGCACTCACGTTCTACACCGTGCCGGTGACGCTCGCCGGGCGTATTCTCGGCCTGACCTACCGTCTGTCCAGCGTGATTTATCCGCGCGCCTCCGCCTTGGCCGGCGCCGGTCGCATCACCGAACTGCGTCCGGTCTATCTGAACGTGATGCGTTATGTCACCTATATCAATCTGGCCGCGCTGGGTGTAATCGTGCTCGCAGGCGACGAATTCCTGCGGCGCTGGGTCGGCGCGGAATTCGTGCAGCAAGGGTATCCGGTATTGGTGTTGATGACGCTGGCCTTACTGGTCGATTCGCTGACCAACATTCCCTCGCTGGTCAACGATGCGCTCGGCCATCCGCGCGTGACAGGCCGTTTCGCACTGGCCAACGGCATCTTCGGCGTCGGCATGGTGTACCTCGGCACGTCGTCCTACGGCATCATCGGCGCGGCAAGCGGTCATCTGCTGTCGTCCCTGATGCTGGGCTTGGGCTTTCTGCTGTTCGTGCATGGCCGCACCGTGCCGATCACCTTCGGCGAAAGTCTGCGCAAGGGTTTTGGTCGCGGCATTGCCGTCGGCGCGCTGGTGATCTGCGTGTTGATGCCGCTGAAGTGGCTTGCGCCCAGCGGACTGGCGAGCACCGTGGCCATCGTATCGGCGGCGCTGTTGACGCTGGGGCTCGCCGGCCTGTTTTTCATTGTTAGCGTGGACGAGCGCGCCGCCATGTTGTCGATGGCGCGCCGCTTGCGCTCCTGAGGACGTTCGCCGTGCGCATTCTTCTCGTCAGCGAAGATATTCCGTATCCGAACATGGGCGGCCTTGCCAAGCATGCTCTGACACTCGCGCGCGCACTGAAGCGCGCCGGCCATGAGGTCGATCTGCTGGGCAGCGACGAACACCCCATCGAGGTGTGCGGCGACGAAGGAAAATTCGGCGGCCGCTTCTTCGGCGAACTCAACGGCCATCATGCTGGATGGAAGGAAATCAGCTTCGGCATGTTCATGCCGCCCAAGCGCACTGCTATCGCCAAGCGTTTTGCGGAGATCATCCTGCGCCATGTGCGGCACTACGACGTGATCCATTACCACGGCCATATTCCCAATCTCGGATACTTTTTGCCAGCCAGCGTGAATTTCGTCCAGACGCGGCACGATCAAGGCAGCGATTGTTTCAAGCACACCCGGTTTCGCAATGGCGAAGTATGTACATCGACGGATCCTGCCATCTGCGCGCAGTGCGTCACGGAACAGCCTAACGCACTGCAGCGTGCGGTATCGAAGGCGGCGGTAGTCCGCTTTCGCAAGGAAGTGGCACAGAGTTTCGGTCGTCACAAAACGGTATTCGTGTCGGACATGCTGTTGCGGAATGTGCAGCGCGCCTTCGGCCCCGGCTCCTGGGGAGTCACCGTGCACAACTTTGTCGATCGCGAAAAGCTGGAAAAAATCCGCGCTGCCGCCATGCAAGCGCCGGCAGCGAACGATTTCCAGGTCTTCGTCGTCGCCAAGCTGTATCCGGCCAAAGGCGTCGAACAATTCCTGCGCGCACTGGCGCCGCACTTGCCATCGCATATGCGCGTCACGATTGCCGGCGACGGCGTCGACGAGGCGCGCCTGCGCACCAGTTTCGAGAATCCTCAGATTCGCTTTCTCGGCTGGTGTTCGCCGGAAACTACGCTCACGCTAGCGGCGTCCTCACATGCGGTGGTGGTGCCATCGGTGTGGGAGGAACCCTGCGCCACCACCGTGCTGGAAGGACTGTTTCTCGGCAAACCGACGTTTGCGCTACGCCGTGGCGGCACACCGGAACTGGCAGCCTATGC